>DZBG01000022.1 GCA_022729855.1 Bdellovibrio sp. | reverse complement strand
CACCTTATGAAGTTATGATGAAGAAAAGTTGCACTAGGAAATGGTAGTTGGGTCCATAAACTTATCCATATTTTTTGAAATAAGATTATGCATCTTTATGGTTTCACCATAAGTTCCATTCGGGCCTGGAATATTAGTTGTGTATTGTGCACAGTCAGAGGGAGATTTTGAAAACATTGTATTAAATCCATCTTCAAAACCGGCTTCATTATCTTGGGCTACAATTTTCGCAAATTTAGCCTCTGCTTCTGCCATGGCCTTCTCACGCTTGGCCTTTGTTGCCGTCAGAAGCGTTTCAACACTACCTTTTAAGGCTTGAAGATTCTTACAAATTTTTTCTGAGTATTCACAATATTCTGCTTCATCTTTGGCCACTTTTTCAGTCACTATTTTTACAATACTATCCATACATTTTTTTGAAGGTTGTGTATTTGTAACGGCTGCATATGAATCAATAACTTTTAATAGATCAGGGCCTATGTACTCTAAACTTTTGCCTGAACAGATATCAGATATCTTTTCTCTCCACTGCTCATAATTTAAATTATATCTTTTGTTATAATCCCACTGTGTAGGAAGAAGTTTTTTGTCATCGTTCTTCTTAAAAAAAGACTTCTGGGAAATCTCAGCTTTGATTTTTCTCTCCCACTCGTCCTTATAATCTGGAACTTTTTCTTTAACTGCAGCAACAAACGAATTTATACAGTTTGAATAATCAATCCCAAGAGAATTTTTTGTTTTATTGAGTGGATTAATTGATCTAAAAAAACTATCCCCTAATAATTTGGGCTTGAATGGATCTGGTTTGAATTTTATATTTCCATCCTCAAGAACAACACGAACTGATTGCTGCTGTTCTAGTTGAGGAATGCCGGGATAATTCTCCTGCGGACAGGTCCAATTAACTTGGATTTCAGCGGCTTGAGAAATAAATGAGTAAAAGAATAGGGTAAAGATAAGTCTTTTCATAAATAGATGTTACCAAGAACCGGAACATCTACAAAAAGGCAAAAGGTGCCAGTGACAGAGCGTCACCAGCACCTTAAAAACTATTTATCTGAGAGCAACTTTTAAGACTTCATCAAAATATTTAACTGGATAAAATTTCATTCCCTTACGGTGACGCTCAGGTACTTCTTTAAGATCCTTTTCATTTTGCCAAGGCAGGATAATTTCTTTAATCCCAGCACGTTTAGCGGCCAGAACCTTCTCTTTAATCCCTCCTACCGGTAGAACCTTACCGGTAAGGCTCAACTCTCCAGTCATTGCAATATCCCCACAAACACGACGTTTTGTCGCTAGTGAATAAAGGGCAAGGGCCATGGTAATACCAGCTGATGGACCATCTTTCGGAGTGGCCCCAGCAGGTAAGTGAAGGTGAATCTCATGAGTCGCAAGAAAGTCAGTAGCTTCTTCAGCATTCGTCATTGGATGAGCCGCTTTGCCCTCTTCCGTTTTCGCTGTTTTCTTCACGACTTTCTTTTTCATGAGCTTCGCTTCGAGATCTTGTTTTTCTTGAAGAAGAAGTTTCACGTAACTATAAGCAAGACTTGCAGACTCACTCATGACATCCCCAAGCTGACCTGTAAGTTTAAATCCTTTCCCTTTTAGTGGAATTGATTCAATGAAAAGAATATCTCCACCAAATTGAGTCCAAGCAAGACCAGTCACAATTCCTGGAGCAAGTGATTTTTGGGCCATGTCAGTTTCAAAACGTTTTGGTCCAAGCATTTTTTCAAGGTTGGCCACAGTTGGAACGAATTTCTTTGCACGTTTTGCTGAAACTTTTTCAAGGGCCGCATGACGAAGAATTTTTGCAATCAACTGCTCCATGACACGAACACCCGGCTCACGTGCATAATCAGAGACCAATGCTTTAAGAACGGCTTGTGTGAATGAAACATCTTTAGTTGTAAGACCATGCTTCTTCAATTGTTTTGGAATAACCCATTTCACAACAATTGAAACTTTTTCTTCAATCGTGTAACCAGAAAGCTCAATGAGCTCCATACGATCGAGAAGTGCTTCAGGGATTTCTCCCACGTAGTTCGCAGTGGCCACAAAAAGAACTTTTGATAAATCAAAAGGGACATCAAGATAGTTATCAATAAATGTTTTATTTTGTTCTGGATCAAGTACTTCTAGAAGTGCAGATGCAGGGTCACCTTGAAATGATTTTCCGATTTTATCAATCTCATCAAGCATGATCACAGGATTGTTAACTTCAACACGTTTAATCGCTTGAATAATTTTCCCTGGCATTGCTCCAACATAAGTACGACGGTGACCTTTAATTTCAGCTTCATCTCTCATCCCACCAAGTGAGAAACGATAAAACTTGCGTCCTAAGGCCTTAGCAATTGAATGGCCAAGAGATGTTTTACCAACACCAGGAGGACCTGCAAGACAAAGAATTGTCCCATCATATTCAGATTTTAATTTTCTTACTGCTAAGAATTCAAGGATACGCTCTTTGGCCTTTTCAAGACCGTAGTGATCTTTCTCAAGCATTTTGCGAGCAGCAACGATATCAACCTTATCTTCAGTTGATTTACTCCAAGGGAGCTGAATCATCCAATTAAGGTAAGTACGAGTCACATTGTATTCTGGTGATGAATCAGGAATTGATTCAAGACGTTCAAGTTCTTCGAGAGCAGCTTTCTTTGCTTCTTCTGGAAGACCTTCTTTCTCGATCGTTTCTCTGAATTTTTTCATATCACGAGCTTTATCGTCTTCTTCCATCCCAAGTTCTTGGCGGATAACTTTTAGTTGCTCACGTAGGAAATATTCTCGCTGATATTTATTCACTTTATCATTCACTTCATCAGTGATTTTCTTTTGAATATCAGCAACATCTTTTTCACGTTTTAAATAAACAAGAAGTTTAGCAAATCTCTTCTTCACAACAAGAGTTTCGAGAAAGTCTTGAGCTTCAGGAACATCAAGTGAAAGGGCAAAGGCCACTAAGTCTGCTAAAGATCCCGGTGAAGGAGAATTTAACATCGCAAGCTTCATCTCTTCATTGAAGTATGGATTAATTTCTGAAAGTTTTTTTACTTGGTTAATTACCGAGCGAGTATAAGCATCAAGTTCTTCATCAGGCTCTAAGATGTCATGAAAAACTTCAGGACGAGCAAGAAGAAGTGGTGACTCATTCATATACTCAAGTGCACGGTATCTTTTAATTCCGTGAACAAGAAGATTCACTGAACCATCTGGTAATTTAAGTTTTTTTACAACCTTACAAAGAACACCAACTTTATAGATATCCTTCGGTGAAATATTCTGAAGAGGAACATCTGTCGAAGTAAGGCCATATCCGTCTTCATCTTCGTACTCTTCACCATCATCTTCAAAGTCCTGATCCTCTTCACCCATGATCTCCATGCGATTAGATTCACGAGGAACATCAGATTCAACATCTTTAAATTTAACTAAGTTTAGAGCGACATAATTACTTTTTGAAAGATAAGCATCAAGTTCAGCCGTGTATTTATCTTCAGAGAGAATGATTGGAGCAATCATTCCTGGAAAGATGGGACTGTTAACGATAGGAATAACGACAACTTCCGAAGGAACATCGGCGAGCATTTGTGATTCAGCATTGGTTTTTGTTTTTTTATCAGCTTTCGCCATATTCTTTTCCTTAATTAGCGGATATCAATCACGAGACGGCCAGGATTCTCTAAATAGAAAATATCAAAACTTGATTTTCCTTTTAATGAAACTTCTAACGTCACGTTCTTGGGGTCGATTGCTAGAAAGTCGACGCCTTTGACATATTTTGAGTTTTTAAGTTCAGCTGAAACACCACTGATGGCCGTATTAAAAAAATCAACTCTCAGTTTATTTTCTGATGATGAGATGTGGCCATAAAGCCTTGGCACACTTGTAGTACTAAAATCAATGACAAGTCTTTCGTAATCTCTGCCAGCGGCAATTGAATTTCTAAGACCAGTGATAATGGCACCTGTCGTGTCTGATTTATAATGAAAAACTCCTGAGTCTAAAAAGATAGATCTTTTTCTAGAGCTAATTTTCCATATTCTTTCTTCAGTTAAATTTTGAGCAACAGCGCTCAAGCTTAACGTTACGAGGATAAATCCTATGATTAATGCACGCATTGATATCTCCTTCCCTAAAGATGATCTAATTCTATAGAAATTCAAGGATTAAGACAAAAAATACTTGCGAGACTTTTGGATTATTGACGCTAGGGCGGCCAGAGAGAAGCCAAAGAGCATGGTGACCATCATTCCACCTTGTCCGTTATTTGACGGTGGAGGAGAAATTGTCCCACAACTGCCACCTGCGCCATCTTTCTGATCATTCGAGGCAGTACTGGCAGCGGCTTGAGATTTTTTGACTGAGTACGTAAAGGGAGCATCAAGACAGCTTTGATTATCAGAGCTGGCCCTGTCTTCAATTAAATATCCTTCAGATAATCCCACCATTGACCCGATGCTCATTGTTAGCAAATAGGGCCAATCAGTAGAGGAAACAAAACCTGTGGTAGCAGGAAATGTCATCATCTGATCAAGAGATTTCATTTTTCGAGCGTAAACTTCAATCTTAAATTTATTATTCGAAGTTATTCCAGACAATGAAACATTTTTGACGTGATTAAAAAGCGGCATCAATGTTGAGGCATCACTTATGGGTAAATTATCTGGGGTTACTAAATTAGTCACAAATAATTTCTGAGGCTGAGTTGGGAGATATGTTTTAGCTCCATCCTCTCTTGTTACAATAATAAATGTATCAAGTGGGGATCCAATCTGAGTCACATTAAGTGCTACTTTTAAGAAGGGAGAACTAAGTCCAGATAAAGAAAGATCACGATAATCAGCAATGATCTCGTCCACTTTTTGATAATTTGTTGAGGGAACATCGGAGCTAATCACCACTCCCATCATAGACTGTTGATTGACCGAGCTTCCTGAATTATTAGCAAAAATATCAAAATTTATTTTCGGATTACTTAGTTTTCCTGAGAAGTAATCTACAGGAACAGTAGTACTACATTTTACAGAAATAGTTCCCACATCCTCAGTCTCACCATAAGCAAGATGTATTGGTTGAGGAAAGCCTTTGTCATGCTCAGAACATCCTTGAAAAAAACTTCCGACAAATGTCCCTGGACAAAAATTTGATTGAACTGAACGATATTCATAAGAAATATTTCCCCCACTTCTCAGTGGAGTCACATAAAGATAATAAGTTCGATCTGGTTTAAGTCCTGTGAGTGTGAAGCCACCACTCTCTTCTGAAATCGTAGAGGCTTGAACCGATCCATCAATGGCCGAAAACGCAATGACATGGGCCCCAAAGACACCGATATTTCTTCCTCCGGCCACTCGCCCTTGGATGATTTGAGCTGAGCCATTATATTTGGCACGAACTCCCGCGCGATCATCTTCTGAGACAGTCGACTGCCCCCGGAAGGCGCTATAAAACATTGTTGATTCTAAAACTTCAGAGTGAGAGAGCCCAACAAAATGTCCTAACTCATGAGTCAGCACATCACCTAAATAAACAGTCGATCCCAAAGTATCTGAGGGAATAGTTGTGAATGTATAATTTCTTTCATTTAAAATAATATCTGCTTGTGTGATATTACCACTCGATCCATACGAGATTTGAGTGACTCCCACGACACCTGATCCAAAAATATTTGTATCTTGTGAAAATCGTAAATTATTGCGACTTCCTCCATTAATTTGAATAGAAGCTGAAGAGCTTAGGTTCCATTCATTTAATGAAGATTGCAGAATGTTTTGAGTTTGCGAGTTTGAAAGTGATTTAGATGAATTATCAATACGAAGGTTAAGCGAGGTCGATGGCCAGAATAACTCAAGGCCAGAGTCAGATTTATTAGATGTGTGGGCCATTGCTGTCATAGCAAAGACCAAAGTCCACAAGATATACATTCCACTCCATTGAAACAATTCTACCCATGACGGCGACGCCATGTTGAAATAACACCAAGAGCACCGAGTAATCCGATTAACCACCAGATTTGCCCCATAGAACTCTCTTCATCATTTTCGGCTTTTTCTGAATTCGCCGCAACCTTACGGAAATTGCCTACCTCTCCACTAACTGAAGCGATCGACCTAGAGGGAGTTGTTTCAGTGACTTCAGTATCTGAGTAAACCACTTTTAGATTTTGACCTTTTACTTTTCTAACAAGTTTTTCAAAATCAAAGTATTTTGTTTGGCCGAGACCGGCCTGAGTTGGAAATAATTTATTAATTAAGTATTGAGTGTCCCCGAATTTCACCACATGAAATGTTCCAAGAGCAAGATTCATTCCCCAAAAGCGGTTCTCCACATTTTTGATCATGAGAACCACTGGAGTTCCTGAAACAAAATTTGGAACACCATCAACACGAACACCTCTATCTTTAAGCTGGCCACCTGGATAGTGAACAATAACTTCATTATTTTTAAAGACATCAGTCTGAAGTCCAAATTCTTTATCTACTTGAAAAAACATTTTTGTAGCGATCTGCCCATCTTCGAGTTCAACGGATTCTTTCTTAAGGTAATGCCCTACTAAAACACCATCAGCTTCACCAAGTTGGGTCTCTAAAGGTTGGGGGATAAAGAGTGTGGCCGACACTTGGGTCGAAAATAGTGTCAGTAGAATGAATATGGGAAAACGAAACATAATTGCCTCTCCTTAGTCCTACTGAACCTGTCGGAATAAGCAGCTCAAAACTTGAGTATTTTCGTTTATTTAATAATTTTTAGGGTAATCGCCTTATCTGTGAACTCCAGCTCTTTCCCAGCAATTTCACGGAAGAAGGGGTGCGGATCGATCACCACAATAGAGTTATGAAGAGGTAATAAGTCCTGAAGGAATTTCCCCATTCGGACCAAATCCTGCTCAGAAAGACCAAACGACAGATTCTCAAAGATAATCATCGTATTCTCAATTGATCTTAAAAGTTTAGCGAGTAAATAAATTCGCTGTTTTTCCCCACCGGAAAGTGAGTTTACCTGACGATCAAGTGAGAGATAGTCGATATTTAAGATTTTTAGATACTCCCAAATACGACGATATTTAGGAGTGAGATTTATTCGTCCTAAAACTTGTGAGAGTGGAAGATTATAAGCTTCGGCCACAGTCATCGTTCCATCAGAAATATTGGCATAAAGAGGTTTAAGTTTGAGTCCTTTGCAGTCTTCACACTCAAGGACAATATCTTCGAGGTATTGCATCTCGATAGTTAAAACTCCCTTTCCTTCACAACGAGGACACATTCCAAGTTCAGAATTAGAAGAGAAATGACCTTCTTTAAGTCCCATACTTTTTGAAACAGGAAGCTTAAGAAAATGTTTTCTAATAGCAGGGGCAAATTCAGTAATTGTTCCTACTGATGATCTCGAAGTAAATCGATTTAAGTTAGATGAAACAACCACTATATTTTCTAAATGCTGAATGCCTTTAATTTGTTTAAGATCAAACTTCTCATCAACGAGAAAATCACCCTCTAATTTTTTAGAAATACTATTGGCCATAATTTTAATGAGACAAGATGTTTTCCCACTTCCTGAAGCACCATGAACCCAAGTCAATTCGTGGAGGGGAATTTTAAAATCAGGATAGTTCTTACCATAAATGGCAGGTCCACTGACTTCTATAAAAAGTTCTTTAGGTGCTTTCCATCGTTTTAGATTTAATCCTGAAAGATCTAATTTTTGGGCTTTCAGAAATTTTTGAGGAGGCCCTTGATAAATCAGCTCTCCTCCGGCCTTTCCAGATTCAGGACCGATCACAACAAGTTCATCACAGGCCTGTTGAATTTGTTTTGAGTGATCAATGACGATCACGGTGTTACCTTGATCGATAATTTTTCTTATTCCTTGAAGAACTTGCTCTTGTTCTTTTTCTCCAAGACCTAAACTTGGTTCATCTAAAATGAATAAAGCATCTGTTCCTTTAAAAGAGAGATACTTAATAAGTAAAAGCCGTTGGTATTCACCCGCAGAAAGTGATTTGGCCTTTCTCAGTAGAGGTAAATGCCCAAGGCCTAAGTGATTGGCCAACTCAAGCTTCTCTTCAATATCACGGTACAATTGTTCTTCATGAGGAGTCACTGACTTTGCTTTGACAAAACTATCTAGTGCTTCACTGACTGTGGCCTTCATTAACTCAGAAAGAGCATGATGCTGTTTTGAAAAGTTCACCCAGTAGTGAGCAATATCCTGATTTAATCGCGTGCTATCACATACCGTACACTGCTCTTCTTTTTGAAGATTTCTTATATAAACTCGAACTGATGGTTTATAGCGTTTTGAATCGAGATAACTTAGAAGCTCTGTATAGCCTTCATATTTCCCCTCACCTTCATAAAGAAGTTTCATAAACTCCTTAGGAAGTTTTTTAATCGGCTCATCTAAGGGAATCTTTTTTTTTTTAAGAATCTTGATGAGCTCTAAATAGAAAAATTCAAAAGGAGCATAACGAAGAAGCCTAAGCCCACCATCATTAATTGAGAGGTCTCTATCAATTAGTTTTTCATCATCATAAACAAGATTGGCCCCAAAACCATTACAAGTCTGACAAGCGCCAAGAGCATTATACGGAGAGAACGCACTCACCGATGCCACCGGATGAGACTTAAAATCACAGAGAGGACACTTTTTATCGTTATAATAGGTATAACTGACTAGCTTCTTTTGGCCCTCAGTAAACAACTGAAGTGAGCCATGATACTGATGAAGTTTTAACTCTTTCCACTTCGATTCAATCGCTTCAATTTTGTCTGCTTTAAAACGAAGTAGTTCCCACCAATCGTCTTCTTTCTCAAATGGGCGCATACTCTTTCCATCAAAACTTCTTGATGGAATCACTTCACCCATAATGCCGTAATACTCATCTTTATGAATGAGGATATGATAAACACCCTCATCTTTGCCTTTCAATAGCGCTTTAATTTGTTCACTCACTGTAATGCTTGTGAGAAGAACTTTATGAGTGGGGCAATACTCTTTTGAGTAATTGTAGAAAAGTGATTGTAGGGAATCTGTGAGCCTCATAATATCTGAAACAACAGACCTTGAGCCCATCACTGGATTAATTTGTGGAAGCCCAAAAACAGGAAGCACAGGAAAGATGTGATCCACATCAACTGCTGATGGCCTATCAGAAAAGAACTTCAACGAATTTGGGAATGAGTTTAAAAATCTACGCTTTGATTCTGCTAACAGCGTGTGAAATGCGAGTGACGTTTTACCTGAACCAGAAGGCCCAGCAAAACAGATCAGTTTTTTTAAAGGGATATCGAGTGAGATGTTCTTTAGATTATGAACTCTCGCTCCTCTAATTTCGATATGATCAACTTTTCCACTCATGCCAAAGATAATGCCACAAGTTTAGTGGCCCAGAAACAACAAAGGCCCCAAAAGGGGCCTTGTCGTAGATATATCGAAGAAATTTTTTCGATTAGCGTTTTGAGAACTGGTAAGACTTTCTCGCACCAGATTTACCGTATTTCTTACGTTCAACCTTACGTGGATCACGAGTAACAAATCCTGCAGCTTTAAGTTCTGCACGAGAGTTCGGGCTCATTTTCATGATAGCGCGTGTGATTCCAAGACGGATAGCACCAGCTTGACCTGTAATACCTCCACCTTTTACGTTGATATGAAGATCGTAAACATCATTTAACTTCATTAAGTTAAATGGTTGGTAAACGATGTAACGTGAAGTTGCTTTTGGAAAATAATCATTCACATCACGGTGGTTGATTGTGATTTTTCCGCTTCCTTTAGAAACGTAAACACGTGCAACAGAAGTCTTGCGACGACCGATTGTGTGAACATCATAAGTTTTTGCTTTACTCATATTGGTATCCTCTAATTAATTAAGCTTTGATCTCAAGAACTTCAGGTTTCTGAGCATCGTGAGTGTGTACAGGTCCCACGAATACTTTACATTTAGTTAATTGTTTACGACCAAGTGTATTTTTTGGAAGCATACCTTTAACTGCCTCAAGAAGAATATTCTCAGGGTGCTTATTAAGCATTTCCTTAGCTGTTCTTTTCTTGATTCCGCCAATGTGATTAGTGTGCCAGAAGTATTCCTTCTCGTCCCACTTCTTACCTGTAAATCTTACTTTCTCAGCGTTGATAACAACTACAAAGTCACCTGCATCGTTGTTTGTACAGAAAGTTGGCTTGTTCTTACCACGAAGAACAGTTGCAATTTCTGTAGCAAGACGACCAACAACTTTATCTGTTGCATCTACTACGTACCATTTTTTATTCTGCATATCGGCTTCTTTAAGCGCGAATGACTTTTGCGTAATCATACTTTTACCTTCCTAAATTCACTAAAAAGTTGTCCCTTTAATAGGATACCGGCGATCATTAGTCAAGAGACTGACACACCTAATGGCTAAGTTATTAGGTATACCAACTCACTTTTTCTAGGGTACGGGTTAGAAAAAGCCAATTGACACATGGAAGCGTCCGGGGGATTCCAATGTACCATCAGCGTTCTTCTTTCTCAAGAGCTTTATACCATAGTCAAAATCTAAAGTTCCTACCGGGGTAAGAATTTTGAAGGTAATCCCTGCTGCTTGCCTTAACTCACCTAAACTAAATGAATCGACAAAAACGCGCCCTGAGTCAAGAAAGAACCCGGCCATCACAGAGTCATTAATAAAGAAGCGAGGCTCAATTTTGATATTGGCCATATAGGCCTTATTTTGGACTCGGACTTCAGTAATGTCCTTATTGCCCGGCAATTTGTTAATTTCCTCATCACTAAAACCTCGCACCTGATCCATCCCCGTCAAACGGAAGACCTTAATGTTTGGAATATAACCTTTGGTCTGTTCTTTACCATCTTCAATAATAGGGTTTCCGCTACTATCGGTTTTTGTATCCTTGGCCAAATTCTCCTGAACTCCACCAACCATCGAAATAGCAAGAACTCCACGAGGAGTACCTATCGGAATATAAAAACGATTTCGAGAAATAAGTTTGTAGTAGTTCACCGTCAAATCATCATTTGATTGTGAAAGAAGATAAGGGTTAGCAAACTCAACCGAAAGATTAAAGAACGCTCCGCTTGTAGGATTCAGAGGATTATTACGTAAATCGAGAGTATAGCTTGGAGTAATCGCACCAATAGTGAAACTTCCGTTATCTCTATCTTCTGTCGCATCAAACTGATTAATACGCTCGAACTGATATCTTAAAGAGGATGAACTGTTTTGAGAAAGCTGTCTTGTCAGTGTTGTACTATAGCGCTGAATATCTGCATCGAATGAATAAAATCTTTTCCTTTGAAGGGCGGCCCCTAAAGCGAGATTAATTTTTGTATCAAAGATATCACCTTGAGTGTAGTTAATGGCAGTTTGGTACTCTAATAGTTTCTTTTGCTCTTTTCTTCGACGAGGATCAAGCGTTTGGTAAGTAATACGCTGATTGACCTGACCCTTTAAACTTATCCCTCGGTTTAATCCGCCTAAGTTATTATATGAAATTGTCCCAGCGAGCTTTGCTCCAATATCAGAACGAAAACCAGGAGCAAGTTCAATGAGACCATATTCTCTTTCTGAAAGACGGACAACAACATCAGTAGTGCTATCAGATGAATTATGGCGAACAGGCTGAACACTTACGGTATTAAATAGTCCTGTTGATGAAATCGAGGATTCTAGTTCTCTTGCATTTTGAGGGGTAACAATATCACCATGCTCAAGATTAACTCGCTTTTCTAGAACTCGTTTTTTTGTTCGTTTATTTCCAAGAAAAATTATTCTGTTTAACTTCACAAGTGGACCGGCATTAACCGCAAAACTAATATTTACTGCTTCTCCCGTTTTATCATATGAAACAAGTGAATCATTATTTGTATTAGAGACCTCAGCAAAGTAATAACCCTTTTCTTGAAAATAAACTGCGACTTTACGAATATCTTCTGTAAATGAAATTGGATTAAAGGCAAGACCTGGCCTATTGTTTAACTGAGAAATTAACTCATCTTGATTAATTTTTGGAATACCTGTAAAGCCTAATTTATTAACATAAACCCGCTTACCCTCGTTGATAATATACTCCACTTGAGCAATGGATTTATCAGGAGAGAATTGAATAAGTGGACCTTTCACATCAACTCTTACAAAACCATTTTTTATATATTCAGTTTTTAAAACTTCCACGAAGTATTTAATATACTCTTCATCGTAGTATTGAAGAGACGCCAACTCATAGGCCTTCTCGTCATAAAGTTCTTTAATTTCTTTATTGGTGAAAAAATTATTTCCAATAAAACTGACCTGATTCTGTCGGGTCTTAAAAGTTTCCTCAACTGTTATTTCGGTCGCCTCTACTTTTTCTTCAAAACGATTAACAAAATGACTTACTTTCAAATCGACCTTCACATTGAGGAAAGCAATAGACCGATAATGAGAGATAATTTCATTCTTAATAATTGATTCTGTCAGAGGTCTTTTATATCTTTTATAAAGATTCTTAATAAGGAGAAGAAGATCTTCCCTGCTCTCTCGTGCAATACCTTTAAACTGATAGGTATAAAGTGTGTCATCTTGGACCATCAAATCCAAGTTAACACGGTCAGATTTCTGATTTAAATCATATTCAAAATTTATTGTGTAATATCCATAATCAAAGAGTTCTTTCTGGGCATCATCAATGGCAAGCTTGAAAATATTTATTTCAAAAGGTTTTTTATAAAAAGGAATGAGTTTATCTTTTAAAAACTGATTAATAAAAAGAGACTTCGTTTGTGGAAGAACTTTAATAAAGACTCTGGGCTTATTCAAAGTAACTTTTAAAAAGATAAAAATTTCATCTTTAACGAGTTTGTGCTCTTGCACAACTTCGGCACGAGGATAACCACTTTGCTCGAATTTCTCTCTCAGAACTTTAACCCCATCAAGAAACTTAAGCTCTTCGAAAAACTGACCTTCCTTTAGAGGAAAAAGCGCCATTGGATCACCGCTGTACGACTGATCAGTAAAACCAATATTAATTTCTTTAATCGTGGGCTTAATTTCAATATTTATCGTTAAATGATATTTATCTTCTGATTTCGTAAGTCTGTAACTAAATGCCTTGTATCCCCCATCTGTGGCCACAAGTTTGAGTGTGTCTTTTAAGTGAACCAGACTTCTGTACTTTCCAACTAAATTGTTAAATCTTTGTTCACGCCACTGGCACTCTCTTGATTCAAGACAGACTACCAGTACATCATTCAGCTCAAAGCCTTCGGCTAAAGCTGCAAAAGAAACCATTAATAAGAAGAGTAAGCTAATTAACTTCATTTAAAAGTCCACCTTAACTTAACATCCCCACCGATTGAAGTATCAATAATATCTTCTTCTCCATCTGCATTCGTTTTTAATTGATAAACACCCTCTAACTGAAGAGTTTTATTAATTGAATAGTTTAGATTCATACTTTGACGTTGGCCAATACTCCCACCCATTGTACTTGATACAGAGAGAGAGAGGGCCTCATCAAGTCTTTTCTTTACTTCGATTTGAGTTGCTGACCTCGTTCTAGCTATATCTGTTGGCCCTGCAGAATCTCCTCCACGGCCCGAAATCATACTACTTTGTGATTGCTCAAGTACAGTTCCGAGATTAATTTGAAGTCCAAATTGCTTTTTAAGAATATCGTTAATTTTAAATCGATCAAATACAAATGATCCCACACCCATTCGGGTCAAACTCTGTTGATCTCCTGATGTGAGTGTATTTTGAATTTCATCAGTATAACCAAAAGCAATAAGTGAGAGAATACTATTCTGAGTGAGAGCAGGATCAGAAGATAAATCAAAAGAGAATCTTTCAAGATCTCCCGCCGCTTTTGCAGTAATTTTATAAGATGAAATCATTGTAGTTGCTTGAACATCAAAATCGGGATTAGCGATATCTTTTTTAGCAGAAAAATTAATATCCGCTTGAGAAATAGCGTATTCACTATTCTTAAAAAAGACCTTAGATGTATTCAGTGGTGAATAGAGGTGGCCTTCAGCATGTGGACGGCCAGCACTTCCTGAAAGATTAAGTTCACCCTTAAATGAAACATCCATTAACGAGTTCGTGATACGAACAGGCTGCTCCGTTTGCACGATAAGATTTAATGTTAATAACTTACCAAGAATTGATTCTTGATCTTTTGGTAAGTATCTAATCTGAGAAACAGATGACTTCGATTCAAACTCACTTAATTCATTAACAATTAATGTTTTGTGAAGTTTTACTTCGCCACTTAAATTATATGGTAAATTATTTCCTAGAATAATTCCTTCACCAGATAGATTTATGCTCGACTTAGCTAAAATTGGAATTTCTGCACGATCGATTTTAAATGAAAGATTAATATCAGGGTCGTTATTATCAAAGAAAATATCCCCTACCGCTGAGACTGAACCTGTTTGAAAATGTGTTTTAAATTCTTTTACTAATAATTTGCTATTACTGTATTCGAGACGGTAATCCGTATTATTTAAAGGAACCGGAATATTATCAATTGATAAGTCTAACCCTTTGGCCATGGCAGTTAAATTGAAACTATATTTATCATTAATTCCTTCAATCACAAACGAGTGAGTCAGTTTCCCTTCAGCGGCCAAGACCTCAGAGAAAAGAATTTCTAAAAGATTTGAATCAACAATGCTTTGGTGGGTAATTGTAACTTGTTTACCAAAAGTTCCGTATCCTTCTGACTTAAGTTGAATATCATCTTGAATATGATCTATTTGCCATTTTTCAATTTTATTATTTTTGACAATAAACTGTGGAGATTTCCCTTTAAAATCAAATTGAAAATTAGGATGTGAGAATTTCATTTTCTCTAAAAAGCCATTAAAATTAACCACAGATAAGTCTGGATAAAATGAAGCTTTGTACTGAAAGATAGAACTTGCTGTGAACTCTTCTAGTTCAAGATGCGCCCCTAGTAATCCAACCAGTAGTGGTTTCATATCAGGAACATTTACTTTTAAATCAAACTCTGACAACGTGGTCTGTTTCATATTGATATCAAAGTCAGCTTTTATTTCATCATTAAAAAGCAGGATATTTCCTTTATAACGATCAGGATAAAAACTTAACTGAAGAAGTGAATCTTTAAACGTATAATTAAATGCTTTCGTTTCATTTATATTTGAGCGAACTTTGATTTCATAATCTTTTGATGTTCCTCCACCTCTTAGGCTACCATCAAGAATTCCCTCGAAACTAAGAGATGTCTTATGAAGCTTATTAATAGATTGAAGACTCACATTACTCCAATCCATATTTAAATCAAAAACTGAAGTTCTCATGTCATACTTAATATCACCAATAAATGCCCCTCTTTCTTTGTAACCTTTGAGGTCCTTAAAGCGGAGAATCTTTTTATCGAGAGTAATAAGAAATGATCCATGTGAGATTGTTTCTCCATAGGCCTCAAAATCTCTAAAATTAACTTTCGTTTTTATTTTCAGATCTTCTAATCCAGCTTTCCCGTAAATCTTACAATCGACTTTAGCTTTCATATTTAGGTCAGGAGGTAAAAAAGTAATAGGATCTAAAACGGGAGCAATGATTTCTTTTAACTCTTCAAATGAAGTTTGTGGTGAACGAATATCAAGATTTAAGTCTAAATTATCATAATTCACAGACCCATTTCCATAGAGCTCAGTTTTATTATATTTTGAATTTAATTGGATAATATCAACAATCGAATCTCTTAATGAAATAATTGTTTCTTGTTCTGCATCCCCTAACTTATAACCAAGAACACCAAAACGTTGTAGTGGTCCCTTCATTCGAATTTCCACATCATCAAGCGGCCCAGTAACAAATAAGGCAAGAGGCCCCTCACCTTTTAGATCGATCAGTGCAATATTACCAAGATCCTCTAAATTAATACTTCCACCGTTTGTTTTAAAATCAACTCTGTCTTTGTTAATTTTTCCAACAAGCCTAATTTGAGTTTTGGCCATTCTAAGATTTGATTCCATTTGGAATTCATTATTAACAACTCTAAATTGTGAGTCAGTAAGTGTTATTGGTTTTGCGTGGACAATGGTAAAATCATCACCTTTCTTCGTTTGTACAATAAGAGCAAGATCAGCAATTTTAAAGCCATTAACTGGGTAAAAATAGAGATCACTCCCTTTGAGTTCAAAATTCAACTCACCAGTGAGATTACCTTTTAAAACTTGAAGTGAGGGGCCCAAGATTCTAAGCGAATTATTAAGAGTAAGGTTTTCGACTTGAGCATTAATACGATTAGGAAGAAGCTTTTTATTCTCAATATTAAATAAAGTAAAAGGCTTCGCTATTTTAATATTTTCTTTTTTATTACTCGCCTGAAGCTCATTCACAACCACACCAGCAACAGTCATCTCTCCTTTTAAAGAAACTTTTTCAAGTTGCATTATCGTTGAATCAAGGTTTGAAATATTTAAAACGTACTCACCTCTTAGTTCTCCATTATAATTGGCCTTAAACTGGGATCCAATTATTCCCCCATCAAACTTTATCATTTCGGGAAGATCTACAATTCTTTTGATACTGGCAAGATCAGCTTTAATATCTCCATTAATTTCAAAACTAGCTTTTTTTAATAATGGATAGTTTTTAATGAATCCGTTAATTTTTGCTTCATGCGTATCTTGATGAACTCTAAAATTGTAAATATTTAAATCTTTTTTACTGATATCAATATCTGTCCATACTCCATCAAATACATAGGGAGCAGCATCTTCAAGCCTGATATTAGTTAAATGTGATTTGACCCTAAAGGTATTTTGATATCTTATGATTTTCAGTCTTCTCACATCAATTGATGAATCATTAAAGATAGCAAGTACGTTTTGAAAAACGAGTGTATCAATTCTGATAGGACCTATTTGAGAGAAATCAAATATTTTATTAATTAGATTTTGATCGAGCTTCTCCGGGAGAGGTTCATCCTCCGTTTTAGCAAACTTATAATTGAAGTAAGTATCTTCAATTTTCACTTCCCCAAGGCTTATCTTGTTTTCTTCAATTTCGTAGAAATTAATATAGAAGCCTAAGCTTCCAATCTGAGCTTCAACACTGTCAGTTTCTGATAACTTTTTTGCAAGATCAATTTTTTTCACTTCTATCCCTGGTGGGAAGAAGCTAAATTTAATTTTCTCAAGTTCAATTGATGTTTTAGTTTTTTTATAAACAACATCATTTATTACTTTTGATAATAACCTTCCAAAAGCTTCAGACTGAATATAGAAGACTAGTCCAACAAGACATCCACAGATGAGAAAAAGAAATGAGCCAAATATTCCTTTAAATCTCATTTAACTCTTTTAGTCTTTCTTTGGTCATTCTGTAATTACCAACGAGACTGAGGATACTGAGATAAATACTTCGGGCCTTCTTTTTTTCTTTTAATAAATAATGCAGTTCTGCCTCTGCATAATGAAAAGCTAAAATATCTTCACTGCTGCTTGATAAAGATTGTGATTCATAAACAATATCGAGTGCGGCCCTGTAATCTTTGAGTTGATGAAATATTTGCAGAAGAAGATAATTAATTTTTAGTTGATCTTGGACTTCATATTTTTCTTTTCTTAAAACGAGGGCTATTTCTTTAGCCGCAAGCGGAAAACTCATTTGCAACATACTTACAATAAGCTCAAGACCTTGCTTTAGCTCAATTGACTGGTACTTTAAACCTGAGATTATAAGTTCTTCATCTTCAGTTGTTTGATGAATTTGTTCAATTTCTAATTCTTTTGGACCTTTAATTTTACTTTCTAAAGCTAAGTCCTCTTTGGTAAGTGGACTTATATAGCTCAAATCTATTGGCGTTTTTTTGGGAACAAAGAAGTCCTTCAAATCATCTGAGAAATATTTATCAACTGTTACAAAGTCGTAGTTCCCAGACCTTTTGATAGAAGCAGCTATAAGCTCACTTAAATCATTCTCACCCCAATGTTTCATCTTTCTTAAAATGAGGAGTTGAACTGGGAGTGATTCAAAATAAATTATGATTTCAATTATCTTTTTTACTTCTGTGACAGGGAGTTCTTTTTTTAAATAAAGATTAAAGAATGATTTCCAAATTTCCAAGACACCCTTTTCTTCAATATTATCCAGTAATGTGATAATCAACTCAATGTCATCAATGGTTTTGGCGGTCATTTTAGATTTCACTATTTTGTCTATTGTGAATTTTTCTAATATGATTTCAACTTCACTAAATTTATATGTCTGAGTGAGATAGAGAATAAAAACGAATATATAGTCATGGCTATTTCTGAAGTACTTAGCGACGTAAGCTCTTAGTCCCTCAATATGCGACCAGTATTTATTATTAACTAAGAATAAACTGTACTGCTTAAGGGTAAGATCAAGCTCTTGAATCATCCCCTTGTTTTCTTCTAGTTTAATTTTCCATTGATAAAATAAGATTGATTCAAAACTAGGATTCTTATCCATCCACCAATTGAATAAACTTTCTATTTCTTGATACTGATTTTTATCTGCAAGTTTTATGAAATATTGATCTAGTTCTTGAAAGGGAAAATCTTTACCGAGATGGCGTCGAACTTCGAAGAGTTCATGAAAAAATTCAATAGGAAGCGAGTCCTCATGTTGAAGACGAAATTCAATTAATATTCTTTCAGCTTGAAGAAATCTATTTTCGGCCATCATATGCCGAACACTTTTAAAAAGTTCCACTTTGCCCCTTCCTGTGGCAATTTAAGTCCTTAAATTTATTATAGTTTTAAACTAAATTTTTGGACAGAAAATTTGTGGAAAAGTGACCTTCTACGAACTCTGCATTATTAAGAATTCTCTTATGGAGTTCGATATTAGTTTGGATTCCGCCAACTACTGTTTCGCTTAAAACACGTTTTGATCTTGTGATACAAGTCTCACGGCTATCAGCAAATACGATGATTTTTGAAACCATAGAATCGTAGTATGGAGGTACAGTATATCCCGTATAAATATAGTCATCCGTTCTTACGCCTAGACCGCCAGGTCTATGATAATGCGTAATGAATCCAGGTGATGGCATTCCCGTTTTTGGATCTTCAGCATTGATTCTGAATTCCATTACATGATTTCTAAAAAGAATATCAGATTGCTTTAATCTACAAACTCCGCCGTCTGCATGACGAATTTGCTCAGAAATTAAATCAACACCTGTTCTCATCTCAGTCACTGGATGCTCAACTTGAATACGAGTATTCATTTCCATAAAGTAGAACTGCTGAGTATCTTGATCAAATAAAAATTCAACCGTCCCCACAGAGTCATAGTTTACATGTTTAGCAAGTCTCACAGCTGAATCACAGATCTCTTGTCTCTTTGCTGGAGTAAGAACTGGAGAAGGTGCTTCTTCTAAAATTTTTTGGAAACGACGTTGGATTGTACAGTCACGCTCACCTAAGTGAATCACGTTTCCGTGTTGGTCGGCCAAGATTTGAATTTCAATATGACGTGGATTCTCAATATACTTTTCAATAAAAAGTGTTCCATCTCCAAATGCAGCTTTCGCTTCTTCAGCAAGACGAGTCAGTGAAATATAAAGATCATCGAAGTTTTCGATTTTCTTCATTCCTCTTCCACCACCACCAGCAGAAGCTTTGATTAAAACAGGAAATCCCATTTTCTCAACTTCAACTCTAATATCATCATGAGATTTATCAGTTGTATAAATTGGTTCAAGAGTTGGAACATTTGCTTTTTTAGCAATCAATTTTGATTCAATTTTATCACCCATCGCTTGAATACAGCGAACACTTGGGCCGATAAAAGTGATTCCCCACTTACCACACATTTCTGCGAACTCATCATTTTCAGAGAGGAATCCGTATCCTGGGTGGATAGCATCTGCACCAGTAATATCTGCTGCAGATAAAATTTGAGGAATATTTAAATAAGAGAGTGTCGACTTAGCAGGACCAATACAAACTGACTCATCGGCCATTTTCACATGGAGAGAATCTTCATCGGCCGTTGAGTGGACAGCAACTGTTTCAATACCAAGCTCGCGACATGAGCGAATAACTCTGATCGCGATCTCACCTCTATTTGCAATTAGAACTTTCTTTATTTTTTTCATGCAGGACGAATTTTAATTAGTGTTTGCCCAAATTCAACTAGGCTTTCAGTATCAACACAAACTTCAACGACTTCACCGTTAACGTCTGCATCGATCTCGTTCATAATTTTCATTGCTTCAAGGATACAAAGAGTTTGACCAACTTTAACCTTGTCGCCAACTTTTACATAAGGTGGTTTTCCTGGAGATGGTGCTCCATAAAAAGTTCCTACAAATGGCGACTTAATTAAATGAAGTCCTGCATCTGTATTGACCGCTTTCACAGCAGTAGAAACAGCTGAAGGAGCTGCTTGAACAGCAACTGGAGCTACTTGATGATGAACAATAGGAGCTGATGATGAAAGAAAGCTTACTGAAACTTTAAAGTCTTTTGCTTCAACTTCTAATTCAGCGACACCCTCATCTTTTGCAATTTTAACAATATTTTTAAGCACGTCCATATTCATAAATTATACCTTTGCACGTTCTACGTATTCGCCTGTACGTGTATCAATTTTAAGAACTTCTCCCTCTTTAATAAAAAGAGGTACGTTTACCTGAAGTCCCGTTTCCATTACTGCTTTCTTGTTACCACCAGCAGCAGTATCACCTTTCATACCAGGATCAGTTTGAGTCACTTTTAAATTAATGAAGTTAGGTAACTCAATCGAAATAGGACGAGCATTAAAATAAAGAATATAAACTTTGATACCTTCTTGAAGATAATTTTTATTATCACCAACTTGGTCATGAGTAAGGTGAACCATTTCAAAAGTAACTTGGTTCATGAAATTGAATCCATCAGGATCGGCGTAGTTAAACTCCATTTCAATTTCTTCCATATCTGGTTTATCAACAGTTTCTACACCTGCTTTGAAAGTTCTCTCAAGCATTTGTCCTGTTTCAAGATTTTTTAAACGTGTTCTTACGAACGCAGATCCCTTTCCTGGATTTACGTGTTGAAAATCAGCAATAAGGTATGGCTTACCTTCGATCTCGATTTTAAGACCTTTTCTGAAGTCAGTTGTTTGATACATTTTAGTTCCCTTTGATATTCAATATTGCGCAAATAGCTAAATAATAAGTGTCGGTTCCAAGTCCGCTCATTATGGCCGTACAGGCTTTTGCCGTCAACAGGTTATGACGGAATGCTTCACGCTGATAAACTTGTGAAAGATGGACTTCTATCACAGGGATTTTAAGAATTTTTAATGCATCATGAATCGCCACTGATGTGTGCGCATAGCCAGCGGGATTGAGAACAATCCCTTGAGTTCCATTTTTATGGGCCTCTTGGATTTTATTCACAATCTCACCTTCGAGATTTGATTGAAACCACTCAAGAGTGAGCGACTGATTATTTAGTTTTGTAGAGGTATCTTGTTCAATATCTGCAAGAGTTTTAGTTCCATAGATATGAGGTTCTCTCTCACCAAGCAAATTTAGATTTGGTCCATTAATGATAAGAATTTTCATGACAACCTAACTTCTTCAGCTCTCTTTTGAACTCTTAATAAAAATTGTTCAAAAACTTGTTCAAGTTTTTCTTGTTCAGGAGTTTTTGCTTTCACTTGAGTTTCAATTAAAGAAATCAACTCTTGGTGACCTTCTTCCTCAGATGAATCGTGAACTGGCGTACTCGCAGCTTTTAGTGAGAGCACTTGCTTCTTTTTGGCCACAGTAGCTTGGTCCGCAGGATTTAAGCTAAGAATTTTATCTAAGAGCTCAATCGCTTTATCGTAATACTTTTGGGCACAATATAAATCAATGAGTGTATGCGAAATGATAGGTTCGTCTGCCGTTAATTCATTTGAATTAACCTCTTCGATTTCGCCATACTCCTCAAACTCATCAGCATAATACTCATCATCAAGATCTCTCTCTTCAGGAAGATCTGATAAAGATAATTTCATAGGAGGAGAATACAGATGGCGTTCTTCTTGTTTTTCAACTGGAGTTGTTCTTTCGCCTGGTTTTTGCATGACCCATTCATCATCAACTTCTGAGCTAGAATTTAATGACTCATCGACTTTTGCGTCATCCTGATTGCTGAAATCAACTTGAACCCAATCATCGTCAAATGAATTTACTAATGGCTTCATTCCAAAAGAATCAGGAGCTTTAATTAATTTTTCTTGGCCAATAATTTTTTGACCTTGGTAGAGATCATCTTCAAGTTTTTTAACTTGTTCCGCAAAAAATTTCTCATGAGGATTCATGAATAAAAGATACTTATAGGTTTCTAGAGCTTCATCAAGATGACTTAACTGAAGACAAGTTTGAGCGAAAAGTTTTTGAAGAGAAATATTATCTTGGTGACGGCCAACAAGGGGTCGTAAAGTGTTATAGCAAAGCTCGAATTTTTTTTCATCAAAATAACAATTACTAAGAACGATATAACCTAAAGCATATCCAGGATGAGACTTAATTCCTTCTTTTAGAATTTTTAAGGCTTCATCAATCATTCCTAGTTTACGATAAGACTCCGCCAAAGGAGCAAATACCTTCGAGCGAGGATTCTTCTGATATAATTGATGATACTTTGCTAGCAAAGCAGACTGGTTACGCCTTGAAGTCACGATACCTTCTTTTAAGTGTCAGTTGCTTGATTAATGGCTTGTCTTTCAACAAACCCGGCTTCATCTTGATTGATAATTCTCGGAGTCATGAAAATAATCAATTCGTTCTTTGTCGACTCTGGATTGTATGGTGATTTGAATAACCATCCAACAAGAGGTAGATCCTTTAAAAAAGGAATCCCTGAGCTCGATTCAAGTGATTGAGTTTGATATAAACCACCAATAACAACCGTTGATCCGTTCTCAACAAGCACAGTCGTTTTTACACTACGTGTACTTTTGTTAGGTGGAGCAGCTGTTGACGGTCTGGTCGTAAAGGCTGATTTAGTTAAATCAATATCCATTGAAATGGAACCATCATTAGTAATTTGAGGCTTAACTTTAAGATTTAAGTCCGCCGTAATATTTTGAAATGTCACAACAGGATTCGTCGCTCCGGCCTGAACCTGTGTCACCTGAAACGAAGTTTGCTCAGAACTGTTGATCGTCGCTTCTTTTTTATTCTGAGTAATGACTTTTGGAGTCGAGATAATACGTCCCTTAGATTCGCTCTCCATAAGTTGAAGATTAAAATCTAAGTTTGCAATTCTCTTATATACACTAAAAGTAGCCCCGATTGCAGTTGCTGCAGCCGATGTAGGTGCTGAGCTCAAAGTAAACGACCCATTAGAATTAGCAATATCTCCAAAAGGTTGATACTGAAGAGAAAGACCCTTACTTAATCCTATTTGTTTTGCATAACTCTCGTTAGCCTCAACAATTTTAGCTTCAATTAAAACCTGAGGAGTTTGATTATCAAGAGTTTCTACAATTTTTTTAATTCTCTCAATTGAATCAACCGTATCTCTAATAATTAAACTATTTGTTCTCTCATCTGTTTGAATACTCGCTCTTTTCGGAGTGATATAATCTTTTAGAATTGTAGAGATATCAGCAAGGGTCGCATAATTAATAAGGAAAACTTTTGTCACTAGAGGCTCTAGCCCTTCTTTTAATTGAGCTGACTTGAGTTCTGCTTCTTTTTCTTTAGTCGCTTCATCTAATGTCTTAATAAGAAGAATATTTGAACTTTTCTGTGCCACTAGTTTTGAAAGGGTCATGATGGTATCAAGAGCTTGATCCCATGGTACATTCGTTAAATTAAGAGTGAGAGCAGGTACTTTATTAATATCTTGATCGAGAATAATATTAAAACCCGAAGTATCAGCAATCATTTTTAGAATGTCAGAAACAGCAATATCTTGAACATTAATTGAGATTCTTTTTCCGACATATTTCTTCGGTCCTGAGAGCGTTAAGTTTTCAAGAATATCTTCAATATTTGTCGATTTAGGAATATTGATATCTAAATCACTTGAATTTTCTTTAGCGATAGCAACGGGAGCTTCTTCCGCTGAACGAATTTTGTTTTTTGAAAAAACTCCAAATCTGTTTTCAATACTAAGAGTAAGTTTTGTTCCATTATTTTCCAATATTGAACGGACATTATCTCTCAACTGAATCGCAAATCTGATATCGGCAGGTGTCCCTGGTTTTTGGTAGCCAGAAATATAAACGGCACTTCCTGGGAACTCAGAAGTATCAATTCCGCGAAGAACTTTTTTTGAAGCTTTTGTATTTTTTAAATCGAGAATGATTTGTTTGTCTTCAGTGATATGAAAACGATCCGCTATAATCGGTTTATCTAATTCGATAACCAATTTACTGACTTCCCCCTCTTGTAAAAAATTAATCGACTTCACCTCTTGGGCGATAGCAGAATAACTCATTAACATGAGTGAAAATACTGAGTATTGAAAAATTCCTTTCTTCATAGTTTCTCATCCTTAAGAAATGACTATGTACCTATTACTAATAGTTTATTTTGAAATAGGTATAACTGTCTCTAAATATTCTTCCTGGCCGTATACATTAATGATTTTCTCAACTAATACAATTCCACCTGGGAGAATTGCTTTTAATTCAGCATTGTCTTGTCCAACTTTCATACCTTCACGTAGGATAACAACATCCTTGCCTTCACCAAACTTGGCCAAGGCCCGTCTCTCTTTACCAATTAAAACTCCAACAATTCTAATATCTTGGAGATTAACTTGACCCTTATCAGGGATGTTAGTGAAAGTTCCATCTGCCGTTTTGAAATAGTTTTGTTTCTTTTCTTGCTCTGTTTTGGCCCCTTTGGTTGGGGGAGCTTTAAACGGATCTCTTAATTCGTAAGGATCATCTATTTTAGTTTTATCTTTAAAAAAACTATTCACTTTCTCTTTACTCGCATTTCTCTTTTGAGCAAAACTGGCACTCGTTATGAGAAAAAGTATGATAATTGTAATAAAAATTTTCAATCATCACCCCCACCACGATTAGCACGGCCTCGTGGAGCTTGAGTTGCTGACTGCGCGGGCTGTGCAGCTGCTTTATCAAAACCTCTATCAACTTTAAAATTTGGATTAAAGCGAAAGGCTTCCACTGTTGATTCCATGGAAATAATAGGAAAGCGTCCTTTTTGAACCGCTGTTCCATTTTTTAGCGTCAGGTTTTTAATATTATAAATTCTGTCTGCATTACCAATTCTTTCAAAAAAAACTGCAAACTGAAGATAGGTTCCATCTGCTTTAACTTTGAACTCTTTACCAATAGTTAATTGAGAAGTATTTTCATTACCTGCAGAGATAAACATATCCTTGATATTTAGCAGCTTGCCTTCACCATTTAAAAAATTGAGAATCTGCCCTTCATTTGTTTCAGGCGGAAGTTGACGTTGAACTGATTCAATATTTTTTGCAACCTGTTCCACTCGAACCTTAGAAGCTTCCGATTCTTTTTTGAATTCATCAATTTCTTTTAACTTCTTTTTAACAGTTTCAATTTCCGCATTCATAGGAGAAATCTGTTCTTCAAGCGAAGATAAGTTCACAGAATGTAGATCATAAGTCTCATAGAGACCGTATAGAGCGTAAAGCACTATGAAAACATGAAGATTGGCGATGAGTTTGTTACCTAACTCTTTCATTTATTGATTTAATCTCGCTATTTTAAAATTAATCTCAAACCTTTCAACTCTGCGTTTATCGGCTTCTCTAACAATACTTTCCGACTTAGTCACATTAGCTTCTTTAATAAAAACTGAGCTCTTAACACTCTCGAGAAAGCGTCCAATATTAGCGTAATCAAGAGATTCACCAATCAACCTTAATTCATCATTCGCAAAAGTTAGCTCAGTAATCCAAACTTCTTTGGGTGTATTTTTTGCAAGATAAACTAAGAGACTAGCGGGGTTTCTTTTTTCATTAAGAATCTCTTTCACCACAGTTAGTTTTTCAGTCAAAATTCTTTCTTGCTCTTTAAGGTCTCGAATTTGTTTTTCAAGTTCTTGGGCCTGACCCATTTTTCTTTTAAGTGAAGTTAGCTCTGCTGTCACCGTAGTGACTTCAGTTTGCTTATCAGCCATTTCTTGCTCCCACATAGGAATAAGAGTGAAATCTGGGGCATAAAGAATTAAAAGAGCAAGGGCCACAGCTTTTGTTTTGATTTTAGTAAAATCAAAACCACCAACATTGGTCATATTAAGCTGTTTCTGAGTATTAATCAGGTTAATCTTAATCATGATTAATCCTTCCTCATGGCCAAACCAATAACCACTGAGGCGATGGCACCAAAGTCTTCGATTGAATGATCAAACTTTCTATCATCAAATTTAATTCTTCTAAACGGATTTAGTCTTTCGGCTTCTATCCCTGATGCTGCAGAAATTTTTTCTAAAAATCCTAAAGCAAGTGAACCGCCTCCTGTGACAAAACAAGAGCTCACTCTGTCAGTACTACCTTGAGCAATATAGAAGTTTATGTTCTTTCTAATTTCAGCAATTTGATTATCAAGCTGCATATTGAGAATATTTAAAATCTCTTCTGGTAAGTTTCCATTATCGTCCACAGTCGTTTTTAAGTCTTCTGCTTCCTCATAACTTACACCCATCTGGCGTTGGATTTCTTCCGTAATTAAACCACCGCCAACCGGAATTTCTTTGGTGAAGATAGGTCCACCATTCTTATAAATGATAATTTTAGTATTTTGAGCACCAACATCAAGAAGAAGTGTCCCTTCGCTAAAATCATCTAACTGATCTCTTATTGATTCTTCAAATACATTTGAGACAGCTAAAACATTGAGATCAATAATTTTAGGGACAAGTTTTGCTTCTTTAATTAGCTCTGAATAAGCCTCTATTGTTTCTAGGCGTGCAGCTGCAATCATCGCATCTTTACCGCCACCTTCATTCGTTCCTAAAATATGAAATGAGATTTGTGATTCATCTGCTCCAAACGTAATATACTGTTCGGCTTCCCACATAATATGGTCTTCAACTTCTTCTTTACTTCCCTCTGGAACATTCATTCTTTTAGTTGTGGTATTAGGTCCAAACAATCCAAAACAAACCATCTTTGATTTAATTTTTGATCTTGCAAAGGCCTCTAAAATTCCATCAACAATTTCTGAAGGTTTCTGAACTTCATCTTCAATGATGGCAGCTTCAGACAATTGAAATAATCCAAAGTGCTCTAGTTTATATTTACCAGGAGAGCCTGATAGTTCACAAACTTTGATACTATGCGACCCTATGTCGAGACCGACAATGCCACCAGGGTTTATTTTACCCAATAACTCTTGAATTTGATCTTTAAGCGAGGCTGCCAATTTTAAGTCCTTCCATGGAATAACAATTTAATTATAGAAGGAGTTGCAACGTGAGATCAAGGATTTAGTGCTTGAAGTCATTAACCAATTAAAACGGTCCAGTAATTTAAGTTATTTCAAAATCCCTTCAACATAAGAAAAAAGATGAGGGAAAAAGATTTGAAAACTAGCGACAAGAATAATAAATGGCCCAAAAGGCATAGGACGTGAACGATCTAGTCTTTTTGTGAGTATCAAAATAATTCCAATAAGAGAGCCGGCCAAGCAACTAAAAAAGATATTATACACAATCCCCATGGGCCCGAGGTACAGACCTAAGATTCCAAAAAGTTTAATATCACCGCCACCAAGCCCAACTTGCCCTCTTAGTTTGTAAAATAGCCAAGTAACTAAAAGTGGACCCAAGAAACCAATCGCTGCTCCAGTTAACCAGAACTGCCAATGAAAAGTTAAAACAACAAAAGTAAAAACAAGCACCAAAAGATAAATATTTAAACTATCCAGCAATAAATGATGATCTAAATCGATAAAAAAATGACAAATAAAAATTGCCCCTATTCCAAAGTGCAGGAAAAAGAACATCAGTTGCTCAGGATTTAAACTATGAGGAGCAAGCCAGAGAGCTAGGAGTCCAGTTAGGATTTCGACGAATGGATATCTAAAAGAAATTCTAGTTTTGCAAAAGACACAACGTCCCCCCAAAAACAAAAAGCTGATGATTGGAATATTATGATACCACCTCAGCTGTGTCCCACACTTTGGGCAGGCCGAACGAGATTTCGCGAGATCTTTTTTTAATGGCAACCTGTAAATAACGACATTAAGAAAACTTCCTACAATGGCACCAAAAAAGAATGAATATATTTGAAGAAAGGTTTGCATTAAGTTTACCAATTTTTACAAGTATCTCTTTAGTGTTATGGTTTTTCACATACTTGGCAATTTTATTTTTTACTGGTTAATAGGCCAGTCAGGAAATTTCAGGAGCATCTCAATCGGAGAAACTAAATAGAGTGGTTTATTGTAAAGCCTCATTTCAAGACCCCAAGTAAAAAAAGTAATCTTAACAAAACATAAACACAAAACCCCTACACTTAAGAGATCTTTTTTCTTTAAAGAAAATTGTGAGAGTTCATTTATCCAGTATAAAAGTAACAGGATCGTAAAGACATACTGAACTCTTTCATAAGCAAGAACATGGTATCTAAAAAATCCTATCCAGAGGATGGCACTCATAAGAAGGGAGCAAAGAATATCTATTTTTTGTTTTTTAAAGAATGAATAAATAATTGTCATTAATCCAAGGACAAGTGAGACAAGTGCATCCAAATTTCCATTTTCTTTATAAGTTTCATAAAAACTAGCGTGACGAGGGTGCTGAAAATAGGTCAAGAATCTATCCAGAAAACTAAACTGATGAAAGGCTTGTTTTAAAACGCTTTCAGTTTTAAAAATATCATAAATATTTATCCCAGATAGAACAAGTGAAATAAGTAACAGCAAACAGAATGCATAATATCCATAATTCTTTTTTCTAAAAGCTGTTAATATCAATAGACTTGGCAAATAAAGAACAGTGGAGCCATGCCATAAAATAGCAGCAATTATTAATAAGTACTTTTTATATCCTTGTAAAAAGAGTGCTGAAATAAAAATAAAAAGAGCAGTCGTTTGTCTTAAATAATGATGTGTTTCTTGAAAATTAAGCAAAAGAAGAAAAACTCCCACAAGAAGCAGAAATCCTTGATACCCCTCTTGAATTTTCAGTTTATTGTATATAAACCACAAGGATCCAAACAAAATAATAAAATTAATCAAATAAAAGAGTATTGGTAATGAAGGAGCAATATAAGTAAGTAAGTTCAAAATACCATAGCTTAAAGGATCTCTTGCAATCCAACCCAAGGCCCAGCTCGACATGGGATTCTTAGCAGTTTCAAGGTAAATCAACTTCGTGACTTCTAGGTCATAAGGCATTGGTAGTGATATTTGATAAAGAAGCACTGTAAATCCAATTAAGATCACACATTGCAAATCGTATTTTTGATATTTTATTTTATTGGCCAAGAAACTAAAAACTCCGAGCCACGGCATAAATAACCAAAGAATAAATGAAAGAATAAATGGCAAGAGCTGCATAACAAACCCTCTCAGATAGCTTATCTCTAATCCAAATTCTTTTTTTCAAAGATGGTGATAATAATAAAAATTAAAAAGAAACTATAGGCCATGCCATAAATAAGTGATCCAGAGAGATAAGAAAACGGCAGGCTTTGATCATAGAGAATATAGTCTTTAAGATTAAGCTTATAAAATCCAGGTAGAAATAAATGATAAATTTTTAAAAGAGTTCCTAATAGTGGTCTCTCTTGAACAAAAGACAATGACTGTGTGTCTTGAATGGCATGACCTAAAAAAAGCAGGACTAATGACATTATTATAGAAAGAATTGTGTTCGAAATTAAAGAGAAGAAAAGAACGACAAGCAAAAGAAGCAACGATTCAATCAAAATAAATCCTATAGCCCACCAAACTAACTCATCGATTTTCCCTCCTAAAAGGGAGGTCGCTATAAGTGTCATCGTAGAGAGAAGCAAGATATTGATAACTAGGACAGCAAGTAGACCGACCACTTTCCCGAGTATAAAACTTGATCGACTGACAGGCCTAGAAATAATCATGTAAACTGTTCGAGAATCAATTTCTTTTGAGATAAGTGTAGCCCCCATGAAGAGTGCAATACCTAAAGATGAAATCGTCAGCATCCCAAGACCAATATCTAAAGCAACTCTTTCTGGAACACCATATGTAAATTCAGCAGCAATATAGGTAAGCAGCATTAATGCTAAACCAATAAGAAATACATTTAATAGTATTTTGCTTTTTAAAATGTCACGCATTGTAAAAAGAGCAATCGTTTGAATTTTTGAAAGGCTTAACATTTTTAATTACCTTTTGTTTGATAGAAAATTTCTTCCAAACTTGGTCTCACAAAATCTAATCCAACAATACTAATTTGATTTGTGATTAATTCAGCTAACAATCGATCTTTATTTTCAGATGCCACCTGAATAACTTTCAATCCTTCAGATAGTTCAACTGTTTTAATAATATTCGTTTTAAGTTGAGAAAGATTGGCCCCTACTATTTTACATTCGAAAATATTATTCTGATTTTGATTCATGAGTGTCTGAACTGATCCATCATAGACAAGATTACCTTCTTTAAGAAAAATAACTCTGTCGCAAATCTCTTCTATATCAGAAACGATATGACTGCTAAAAAAGACTGTTTTACCATTCTTGTGAACTTCAATAATAACATCTTTCAACTCTTTTCTTCCAATTGGATCAAGACCAGAGAGAGGCTCATCCAGAATGATGAGTTTGGGTTCATGAAGGATAGTTGCAAGAAAGCCTATTCTTTGAAGCATTCCTTTTGAATATGTCTTAAGTTCTCTTTTTAAAGCGTGATCAATTTTAAATCTTGGTCCCCAAAATTTAACCCTTTCTCGAATTGTTTGCAATTGAACCTCAGAGAGAGTGCCCATAAACTCAAGAAATTCTTCCCCACGCAAGTTAGGATAAAAATACGGCCTTTCAGGTAAAAATCCGATATTCTTATTTACTTCAAATTTATTAAGACCTAATTCTTTATCAAATCTAACTTCACCTTCAGTAGGTCTAATAAAATCCATAATAATTTTGAGTGAAGTAGTCTTACCAGCACCATTGGCACCCAAGAAACCCACCATAGATCCTTGCGGTATCTGAAAGCTGACATTGTTTAAGGCCACAAATTCTTGAGCGTAAAAATCTGTTTTAAATTTTTTAGTGATATTTGTGAAACTAATCATAGTACTAAGTTTATTTTATTTTGACCGGTTGGCAATTTTATTCCACTTATAGAAACTGCTCTAAACACTCCGTCCTATACTTTTGGCAAATAAAGGCCCTAAACTCAGCTTTTTGATTAACTTCACTATTTAACAATTGGCGAAGCTTTTTAAAGCTCTGTTGAGCTTCTTCAAGATTATTATTCTCTTCCATGAATTTCCCTCTAAAAAAGAGATAATACTTATCTTCACCACCATAGGTAAGATATTCATTCATTTTTTCAATGGCATTCATATGATCAGAAAAGTAATAGCTTTCAGCAAGAAGTGGAAGAAAATTGAACTGAAACACATTAGGATATTTGTCTTTAATATCTGCAAATACGATATAAGATTTTTCTGGATGGATCAAATTTAGTGCAATTGCATACTTCATCTGATTTTCTAATCCTCCTTCATTTTCGTATGAAAATTTAGTTAAACTCAGATCACTTCCCCATGCCTGAGTCACCCTCCACGACTGATAACTAAAGGCGATAATAATGAGAGGATATATCCACTTTAATTTTCCCGAAAAATTTTTCCTAGTGCAACTCCACATTTAAGTTGCTGATTTCAGA
>DZBG01000021.1 GCA_022729855.1 Bdellovibrio sp. | reverse complement strand
CTGAAATCAGCAACTTAAATGTGGAGTTGCACTAGGAAAAATTTTTCGGGTTATCCTTTATAACTCAAGATTTCTTATTATGAATCTATCATCAAGTTATTATACAGAAGGTTTAGGTTTTTACGTGAGATAAGATTTATTAAGTCCCTCTAAGTAGCGATGTTCGCTACAATCTATCTATGAAAATAAAAGGTTCATCGAAGGTTGTTAGGATTATCTTAATTCTGTTGTGGCTGCTTTCGCTACTGGGGATTTATATTTTTTCTCTACGTTATTCGATTCAAACCGAAAAAAAATCTATTTCAATTCATGAAACGGACTTTATAAAAAATCATCAAAGAATAGGGCAGAGCAGTCTCTTCTTCTTTATGCATCCAAAGTGTTCTTGTACTCTGGCCAGTATTGCAGAACTAAAGAATATCTTAAAAGAAAATCGGCTACAATTTAGATTAGTGATTGTGATCAGTGTGAGATCATCGGTGGATAATGATTTTATGAATACTGAGACAGTAAAACTGGTACAAAAATAAAAAATGCAGAAATTATTTATGATATCGGTTCAATTGAAACCCAGAGGTTAGGGGTGACTACGTCTGGGCATGTCCTCTACTTCGGACCTCAGATGAGTTTATTATACACGGGAGGTGTTACAGCTTCGAGAGGACATATTGGAGATAGTCTTGGAAAATTTGAACTTCTAAAAAGAATAAAAGCGACGTCTCATCAAGGGAAATATATCAGTGATGTTTATGGTTGTGGATTTGGAGGAAAAGTTTGGAGATAAGTGAAAAACAATTGGCCATAGAGAATTTTGAAAGAAATCTCTTCTCGCTAAGAAAGAAAAATGACTTCCTTTTTATCTATCTTATGCTCACACAGTGGGCCTTTAGTATTATTTGTTCGTTCATGATCTCTCCCTACACTTGGATCGGAACTCAGAAAGATATTCACTATCATATTTGGCTCGCAATTGTTCTTGGAGCATTCATTGCTCTTCCTCCTATCTTTTGCATTATTGAAAGTCCTGGCCGTAAGTTGAATATGTATATTATTGCGATCTCACAAGGGTGCTTTTCGGGAATGCTCATTCATTTAATGGGTGGAAGAATTGAAGCCCATTTTCATATCTTTGGTTCTCTTGCTTTGCTTGCATTCTATAAGGATTGGAAAATTCTAATTGTCACCTCTAGTATCGTGGCCATTGACCATTTATGCAGAGGAATTTATTTTCCACTATCGGTCTTCGGCACTCCTGAAGCCAGTTCATGGCGCTGGCTTGAGCATACAGCTTGGGTTGTTTTTGAAGATGTTTTTCTTATCACTTCAATCTTTCAAACGAGAGCTGATATTTGGAAGGATGCAATTCATCAGGCGACGGCGACTCTTCATAGAATTGATATCGAAAAGATTGTTGAGACAAGAACAAAGGAGCTTGAAGAGGTCAGGGCCCATTCTTTTCATTCCGCAAAACTGGCGAGCTTAGGGGAGATGGCCGGGAATATAGCTCACGAAATAAATAATCCATTAGCGATCATTATGAGTACTGCTGAGCTCATGAAAAGAAAACTGGAAAAAGGTCATCTTTCTCATGAGGATGAAAACGCATTCAAAGAAAAATTAGATAAAATAGAAAAAGTCGTCAATAGAACTTCTAAAATTATTCAAGGTTTAAGAAATCTTTCACGGACAGATCAGAATGAAGCTTTTCAGAATGTATGTCTAGGACTGCTAATAGATAGCACTCTTGAATTGTGCTCTGAAAAGTTTAAACTTCATTCTATTGATTTAAGATTAGATTTAGAGAGACCTTGCTTGATTAATGGTAGAGAAGTTCAGCTCTCGCAAGTCATTTTGAATTTATTAAATAATGCTTTTGATGCGATTCAGTCAAAAGATGATAAGTAGATTGAAATTTCTGCTAAAAGAATGGGAGATAAGGTTTGTTTAATGATCACTGATTGTGGAGCAATTCCTTTGCCTGAAGTACGTGAGAAAATGTTTCAGCCATTTTTTACAACGAAAGGGATTAATCAGGGGACGGGATTAGGTTTAAGTATCACTAGGCGTATTATTGATGAACATAATGGGAAGGTCTCAATTGATGAGAACTCCCATTACACACGGTTTATTTTAGAATTTCCGGCTATTTCTTTTTCTTCTTAGTTGGAATCTTTACTGTCGTTTTTTTAATAACTGCTTTTTTTACTTTAGGTCTAAATGTCACATAACGAATTTTATCCCCTAAGCGTAACTTTAAAGCGGCAGCCGTCACTCCAGAGATCTTAAGCCCACCTGACTTAAGTCTAATGACTCCACCGAGGGCAGATCTAAAATTTGTTCCAGTACGAGAGATGATAAAGGTATCAGATCTGAAGGCCTTATCTGATACTTCAACAATTTCATCTACAATACTTTCAGTAATTGAGCGAATTTTATCAACTTCAGCCTTAACAACTGGACCAGGTTCAAAAATTCCAACAAGACCTGAAAACTTAAAGCCTTCTTGCTCAAGAATACGCTTGGCAGGTTCTGTATTAGGATGAACTTTTCCAACCACGAATTGTGCATCTTCAGGAAGAAGATTTACTATTACAGGACTTTTAGGAAGGAGTTCCTCAATGAATTTTTTACTTTTAGTCGTGAGATAATCTGCTGTAGGGAAGTCGAGCTTAATAAAATGTTTTCCAACTGCTTCCCAGAATGGTGAGTGACCTGAATCATTGACCATCCCACGCATCTCAGCGATCACTTCATCTTCAAAATGTTTTCTGTTTTCAGCTATGAAAAGAAAACGTGAGAGAGAAAGAAATCTTCCGTTCTGTGAATTTCTAAATTCAGGATGAAGATAGAGAGAGCAAATTTCTGCTGGCCCATTATGGATATAAGTAAAATGAAGAGTCGAGATTTTATTTTTGATATGAATCATTTTTGATTCACGAAGCTCTTCTTCTAATCGATAAAAATAATACGGCTCAAATCCACCAATCTTCGAGATAATGGCACAAACACCAACAATTCGACCTGTGAATAACTCTTCCATAGCGAAGAGATAGTCCTCTCCACGAGGGCCATCTTCACGGTGAGCAAAGCTTCTCTCTGAGTGACGGATACGCTTGCGCAAGACTTCAGGATCTCGAGGCAGTGACGTGAGTCCATGCCCCGAATCTTTTAGAAGTTCCATCAGTCCATCAAGATCTTTTTGCTCAATTGGTCGAATAATAAACACTAATTAATCTCCGAGAGAGTTTTGTCTAAGATAGCTACTACTTCATCAATATGCTTTTCTTCAACGGCCATAATTGGCATAAGAAAACGAAGTCTTGTGGGAGCTGCTCCAGCAAGGAATCCAAGAACTCCATTATCAAAAAGCTTAAATGAGAAGGCCTTTGATTTCTCAGCATCACCCTTGTAAAGAGTCATCCCTACCATGGCACCAATCCCATAAGGACCTTCAATTTTATCTGGATATTTTGTAGCAAGTTTCTCTAAGTGAGATTGAAAGTGTTTATGAAGTTTCATAATCTTTCCATTCTCTCCAAGATAATTTCCATTCACAACTTCGTTAATCACATAATAAGCCGCAGAGATTTGAGCCGACGAACCAGTAAAGGTTTGTGACATAAGTCCAGCGCGAGGCTTGTGATCATCTTTAAAAAGAGTGGCACAAACTTGAGAGTTCTTACCGACTGAAACGATATCAACATGCTTATCAAGTTTGAAATGTTGGAAAGCAAAAATTTCTGTCGTACGAGCAAAAGTTTGAACTTCGTCGATGAATACAGAAATATTATTTTCCTTACAGATTTTGATTAGTGCTTCGAAATACTCTTGATTTCCAACCCACGATCCGTTCTCACCTTGGATAAGTTCCATGATAAATCCTGCGTGCTCACCAGGGAAACGAGTCATCGCTTTTTTCATCGCGTAGACAGCTTTCTCAATAGAACCCTTGTGGTCTTTAGCATCGTAGAATGGAACATAATCCACATCAATTGTTTTTGGAAGACCTTGACGGTAAGCCGCTTTATCAGTCACCCATGCCATACCTAAAGTACGACCTGAAAAACATTTTTCAAACGAGAACATACGAGCTGCTGGGAAACGCTTTTGAAACATCATTTTAAAAGCATTTTCATTGGCCATTGCCCCAGATGTTGTTAAGAAAACATTCTTAACTTCTGCCCCATATTTACAAGCTTGAGTTGAAAAAATCTCAAGAAGTTTTGCTGTATCAGTATTTTGTTGAAGATGTCCGTTCATCACAGTGTTTGTGATTGATCCTTCAACTTGTGCTTCAATCACACCAGGGTGAGAGTGACCCATATAGTGAACGCCAATCCCTGTGATGAAATCGTATTTCACTGAACCATCTGCTAGTTCAACTAGTGGTCCATTTCCAATTCCTGATCCAAGGTAGTTGTACCAAAGGGCACCACCACGATAATCAGAAACTTTTTTTATAATATTATCGTATGAAGCTTTGAGTTCAGGATCAGCAGATTTTATTCCAGTGATTTTTGTTTGATGTTCTTTAAGTGCTTCGCGAATAAGTTTTTTAGCTTCTTTCAAACGAGGGTCGTTGAAAAAGCCTTCCGCTACGGTACGTGCCATAACTTTGCTCCAGGATAATGATTAGTAAACGACATTTCGGCAATTTAAGACCAAGACTTGAAGAATATCAAGGTCAAAGGCAGAAGATTAGGGAAGAGAATATGAACCTGAGCGTTAAAGTCTATTAACCTCTGAATCCATGGCCAGAACTGCCCTGTTATGGTACTCCTGTTGGACCTTAAAATTTAGTCATTTATAACGCTGGAGCATCTATGCTTATGAAAGTAAAAACAAAGCAACATGACATTAAAAAAACGGACAAAAAAACTTTAGAGAAGTGGCTCCACCTAATGATCTTGGGTCGCATGATTGATGAGCGCGCTCCTAATTATTTAAAGCAGGCGCTTGGTTGGTCATACCATGCACCATATGCGGGCCATGATGCTATTCAATTAGCTATTGGACAAGTTTTCGATAAAAAGACAGATCATCTCTTCCCTTACTACCGCGATATGCTTACGGCCTTGTCAGCAGGTCTGACGACTGAAGAAATTCTTCTTAACGGGATTTCAAAGGCGACAGATCTAGCTTCTGGTGGGCGCCATATGTCTAACCACTTTGCTAAGCCTGAATGGAATATTCATAACGTTTCATCATGTACTGGTAACCACACGCTTCATGCTGTAGGTGTGGCACGTGGGATGAAGACTTATAAGCATAAAGGTGTAGCGATTTCATCTCAGGGTGAATCGTCAGTTTCAGAAGGTTATGTTTATGAAGCAATCAATGGGGCTTCTACTGAAAAACTTCCTGTTATTTTTGTTTTCCAAGATAATGGATACGGAATTTCTGTTCCTAAAGCAGATCAGACGGCCAATGAGTTTGTTTGTGATAACTTCACTGGTTTCAAGAACCTTGAAATCTTTAAATGTGATGGTAAAGACGTCTTTGATTCAATGAATACGATGATTGCCGCTCGTGAGCATGCCATCGCAAATTCTGAGCCGGTTATTGTTCACGCTATGTGTGTTCGTATTGGTAACCACTCAAACTCAGATAACCATGAATGGTACCGTGATGAGGATGAACGTGCGGCTGCGAAGGCGCAAGATCCACTTCCGAAATTTAAAGAAGAGCTTTTAAAAAATAAAATTTTCACTCAAAAAGAAATTGAAAAGATTGAAGCGAAAGCAAAAGAGATTCTTCTTGATGCTCACGCGAAAGCTGTGAAAGCTCCAAACCCAACTCCTGAATCAATTTTTGATTTTGTTGTTCCACCAGCTCATGTTCCTACTAAATATGTAGATGGAACTCATGACTTCCAAGGTGAGCCGATGAAATTTATCGATTCGCTTAATGGAACTCTTAAAGCTGAATTCCGTCACAACCCAGATACTTATATTTGGGGACAGGATATGGCCAATAAAGAGAAGGGGGGGATTTTCAACGTGTCTAAAGGAATGCAACAAGAGTTTGGAAAAACTCGTGTATTCAACGGGCCAATTGCTGAAGATTATATTCTTGGTACAGCAAATGGGATGAGCCGTTTTGATAAAAAAATTCGTATTGTTGTTGAAGGTGCAGAGTTTGCAGATTACTTCTGGCCGGCAATGGAGCAAATGGTTGAGACATCACATGACTATTGGAGATCGAATGGTGCATTCTCTCCTAATTTAGTTGTTCGTCTTGCTTCTGGTGGATACATCGGTGGTGGTCTTTATCACTCTCAAAACTTAGAAGGGACTCTTTGTACTCTTCCAGGTATTCGTGTTGTCGTTCCAGCTTTTGCAGACGATGCTGCTGGTCTTCTTCGTACAGCGATGAGATCAGAGGGAACAACTGTCTACCTTGAGCCAAAAACTCTTTATAATGCTAAACACGCTATGACTCCAGTTCCTGAAGATTTCGAAGTGCCATTTGGTAAAGCTCGCGTTCGTCGCGAAGGAACTGATCTTTCAATCATCACTTACGGAAATACAGTTCACTTCTCACTTGAGGCAGCTGCTGTTCTTGAGAAAGAAGGATTCAGTGTTGAAGTTCTAGATCTTCGTTCACTTAATCCACTAGATGTTCCAGCAATTGTTGAAACTGTTAAGAAAACTCACCGTGCCCTTGTTGTTCATGAAGATAAAGTTTTTGGTGGATTTGGTGGAGAGCTTGTTGGTGTTATCAATGAAAATGCTTTTGAGTTCCTTGATGCCCCAGTGAAGCGTGTTGGTTCAACATTTACTCCAGTTGGATTTAACAGAATTCTTGAAAGAGCTGTTCTACCAGATATGAATCGTATCTTAGTAGCCGCTCGTGATCTTTTAAAATATTAATAATTAGATATCTAGGCAGCGCTCACGCCATTCAGTGGGGAGTTTGGAAACAAACTCCTCATTCATCTTCTTCTCTCCCCAGACCAAATAGATATCATCAGTAGTGACACCTGATTTAATGACATCATTGATTCTTTCGAGATCAATTTGAATGGTATTAGAAAAATAGATATAGAGTGGACGATTGAATTGTTCTGTCACAAAAAGATGGTCACCAATCACTGGATTGAGACCTAGAGTATAAGTCACAAGTCCATTGGTAAGATAGTCTGCAGCTCTGTATCCATCAAGACTAGGAGATAAGTTCTTCCCTGCAAGCCAGAAGATGAGTTTCGTTTGATGACTTACCTTACTGAGAAGGTGGTGATCAGCTGCGTTCATACAGACTGTTTAACTTCTTGTTTGTAAACAGAATCAAGAATCCCATTGATAAAACCAGATGAATCTTTTGTAGAATATTTTTTTCCAAGTTCAATTGCTTCGTTGATCACAAGTTTTCCAGACATTTCAGGATGGAAAACAAGTTCGTAAATACTCATAATAAGGATTGTATGTTCAATTTTAGAAAGACGGGCAAGCTTCCAGTTTTTTAAATACTTAACAAGTGTTTCTTCAAGTTGAGGATAGTTTTTGAAAATCCCTTTTACAATTGTGGCCACGTAAGCTTGTTGATCTGTACTGAGCTCGATATCAAGAGTTTGTTTAAACTCCTGCATGCGTGCAAAGACTTCTACTGAGTCCACTTCTGAACTAAATGTCTTCTTATCATTTTGAAAGGCAGGGAGTTGGAAATGATAAAGAAACTGAAGTAAAAATTCGCGAGATTCTCTCTTAGTGCTCACTTGGTATATCCTTTGGGGCAGCGCCGGGGCTTAATTTAAATTGTGTAACTTCATCATTTTTTAAATCATTAACGAATTCTTCAACGTCTTGAAATTTACGATAAACAGAGGCAAATCTGATATAGGCAACTGGATCAAGATGACGAAGATGCATCATCACAAGATTTCCGATAACTTTTGAGCTTACTTCTTTATCTGATGTCTCAAGAATTTTCTTTTCGATATTTTCGATAACTCTTTCAATTTGGTTCGTTGAGATTTTTAGTTTTTGGCATGCTTTCTCTAAACCATATTGAATTTTATCGCGCTTATAAGCCTCGCGACGTCCATCAAGTTTGATGATCATTGGCATGTCGAGTTCGATTTTTTCAAACGTCGTAAAACGTTTTTGGCATGGTTCACTTTCACATTTACGGCGACGTCTGATGACTGCGCCATCTTCTGAATTTCGTGAATCAAGAACTTTGGTATCTGGTGCATTACAATAAGGGCATTTCATAATACTTTCCTAAACTCTATATATAGTAGTTTTAGGCTTCTATATAACACCATAGGGGCTATTATGAAAGATAAAGTGTTGGATTTAGTAGGCAAAGTGCTGCCTACTAAATTCAGGTGGTTACTTCAGTTTTGATTGAGAACAAGGTTTATTTAGCCAGTTTTTATGCCCGTGGCACTCAGCTTCGCATGAGTTCCCGTAAGTAATATCGTCCGCACAGACTGGGCGATAGATCTTCATGCAGTAGCAGGGTTTCACTGTATAAGGACTGACGACCTTGGCATCAGATTCAGTAGGTGAGTTCTCGATGACCTCTGGTTTAGGTGTCGTACAAGCCGCTAAAAAAAGAAGACCAAAGATAAGTCCTTTCATGGGGAGCTCCTTATTCGTAAACCGGAAATTTTTTGCAAAGGCTTTTCACATCAGCGGCAACTTCAGCGAGAATTTTCTCTGAAGTTGGATTCTTAAGTGCCTTCACAATAAGTTCAGTCATCGTTGTTGTTTCTGTTTCTTTAAAACCACGAGTTGTAATGGCCGGAGTTCCAAGTCTGATTCCCGAAGTCACAAAGGGAGAGCGTGAATCATTTGGAACCATATTTTTATTACAAGTAATTCCAACTTTTTCTAAAAGTTCGGAAGCTTCTTTCCCTGACATATTTACTGAATTTGTTTTAACAAGGACGAGGTGATTATCAGTTCCACCAGAAACAAGTTCGATGCCGTTATTCATTAGAACTTCTGCCATCTTCTTCGCATTCTTAATCACTTGTTCTTGATAAGTTTTAAATTCAGGTTGAAGGGCCTCATGAAATGAAACTGCTTTTCCAGCAATCACATGCTCAAGTGGGCCACCTTGGATTCCAGGGAAAATGAGTGAGTTGAATTTTTTCGCGAGGTCTTCATTATTAGTTAGAATAATTCCACCACGAGGACCACGAAGTGTTTTGTGAGTTGTTGAAGTCACAACATCTGCAAGATCCATGGGAGAGGGGTGAAGTCCTGCTGCAACTAACCCTGCAATATGGGCCATATCTACCATGAAAATAGCATCGATTGATTTTGCAATTTCTGCCATCTTATCAAAATGAATTGTTCGTGAGTAAGCTGAAGCCCCTGCAATGATCATTCGAGGTTTCTCTTTCTTTGCGATGTCTGCGATCGCATTATAATCAATCATCTCTGTTTTTGGATCCAGTCCGTAATGAAGGGCCTTATAAAGTTTTCCTGAAAAGTTAACAGGTGAGCCGTGAGTAAGGTGCCCACCTTGAGAGAGATCCATTCCAAGAAAGGCATCACCCGGATTAAGCATGGCCATATAAACGGCCATATTTGCAGATGAGCCAGAGTGAGGTTGAACGTTGGCAAACTTAGCATTAAAAATTTTCTTTAAGCGTTCAATCGCAAGCGTTTCAATTTCATCAATAAATTCACAACCATTATAATAACGTTTTTTAGGATAACCTTCGGCGTACTTATTTGTAAGGCACGAACCTTGTGCTTCCATTACTGCTTTTGAGCAATAATTTTCAGAAGCAATAAGTTCTATTCCAAATTCTTGGCGCTCTTGTTCTTTAAGAATATTTTTGTAAATTTCGGGATCAACTGCACTTAAATTTTTTGACATAATAGAGGCTCCTTGGAGTCTCTATTTCATCATTCCTTGGGGAAAAAGTCGATAGACAGTGCTGCATCATAGGTCTTTTTAAAATTACCTTGGGCAAGACCGTGTTTTCTATTCAGGAACTCAAGATACTCAACTGTAGAGAATACGGTTTCAAAGCGTAAAAATTCGCGTGCGAGTAAATTTGAGAGAATTAACACACAAGCTAAAGGAGAGATATGAGAGGAGGTTAGTCCTCTTGGAAAACCTTCACCAGAGGGAAGTTCATGAGACTCTATGATAAGTCTGTCCACATCAGGGGGAAGTGATTTACTTTGTTTGACAAAATTACTGGCCTTCACTGGATGAAGATAAAATGCTTCTTCATCTTTTGGTGACTTCCAAACAATATCTTTTGCCTCATTTTTAGTAAAAATCGGAAGGTATTCTGTTTTATCAACAAAAATATCTTGTAAATAAATAGCTGCAGTCATTTTTAAAAGAGTGTGCTCATTCAAAAGCTGAAGAGGCTTAAGCATGGTAGCAGCAAAACAAACCGTCACTGCATATAATTTTCTTGGATAACTTCCTTGAGATAGAAGTTTAACCAGTAAATCTCCAATTTGTTTTTCATTTATAACAAGTGAAATTGTGGCATGCAAACTTTGCATGGCAAGTTGTTGGACTTTTTCGTCATGACCAAATTCTTTAAAATATTTAGTTACATACTCATGAGCAGAGAGAGCCGAACTTACAGGATCTGTATCTTTTTCTAATGAATTTTTTATGAGTTCAATTAAATGATCTTTGATTTTAAAAGCATCATTATCTTTAACATAGAGAACACTGATTTCTTTTTTCTCCATTAGTTTCAGATCTTCATCTGTAAAAGGATGATTAACAGAATAAAATTTAACAAAATTATTATCTGAGAGTCTTATATGAAGATCAAAAGGAAGAACCTTTAAGTCAAAGGCCAGATGGAGTGAGATTTCAGTAAAATCAATCGGATTAGTTTCAATGATTTTTTCTTGCTCCAATTTTATTTTAAGCAATTTTATATAATCAAAGATATTGGGTTTCTTAATTTGAAAATAAACATTGTCAGCTTTACTTAAAACTTCATCGAGTTCAGAACTACAAAAAATAAATTTAGTTTTCGGACATTCTTTTTGTATATAGTCATGAACAACAAGGCCATTTCCATCCGGCATATTAAAATCACAGATGACGAGATCAAAATTTTGTCTTTTTAAAACTTCGACAGCTTTATTTCCACTGGTCGCAGTAACAATTGTACCTTTAAGCTCATGATTGATGGCGAAAGCAAGAATTTCACGGATATCCGTTTGATCGTCTACGACAAGTATATTCATAGATTATACTATCGGTGAAAAGGGTCCGAAATTTAGAATAAGAATTCTTAAGTCGTTATTTATTAAGAGATTTTTAATGTAACAGGGGGATTCCCCCCTGAGACTAAGAAATATATTTTTTGAAAATAGTTGAGGAATTTGTACCACCGAAACCAAATGAATTATTAAGGGCATACATAATGTCCTTTTTCACTGGCTTGTTAGCCACATAATCTAGGTCACATTGTGGATCTTGATTCTCGAGGTTAATAGTAGGAGGAAGAATACCTGTTTCAAGTGCTTTGATACAGAATATTGATTCCAGTCCACCAGCGGCTCCAAGAAGATGCCCAGTCATTGATTTAGTAGAGCTGACATGAAGCTTGCTCGCATGGTCTTCAAAAACTTTTTTGATGGCCTGAGTTTCAGCAATATCACCTTGAGGAGTCGAAGTTCCGTGAGCATTCACGTATCCAATTTCCTCTTTTGCGACACCAGAAAGTTCAAGCGCCTGATTCATACAAATCAAAGCCCCCAGTCCTTCAGGATGTGGAGAAGTAATATGGTGAGCATCCGCACTGGCCCCAAAGCCAATCACTTCAGCAATAATATGAGCGCCACGAGCTTTAGCTTTTTCTAGGTTTTCTAAAACAAGAATCCCTGCACCTTCACCCATGACAAAACCATCTCGTCCTGTATCGAATGGACGTGAGGCACGGGCCGGTTCATCATTTCTTTTTGAGAGTGCTTTCATTGAAGCAAATCCAGCAATTGTGTAACCAGTGATCACAGCTTCCGTTCCACCAGTCACTACAGCATCCTGTCTTCCAAGCATAATTTCTGTCGCCGCAATACCAATGGCATGAGCAGAAGAAGCACAAGCTGAAGCAATCGCAAAATTGATTCCTTTAAATCCATAATGAATCGACACAAGTCCAGGTCCCATATTCGGAATCACAGAAGGAATGAAGAAAGGAGAAACTCTACGAGCCCCTTTTTCTAAATAGATCTGGTGATTTTTTTCAATATGAGGAAATCCGCCAAGTCCTGTTCCAAAAATAACACCGATTTTACCAGCATCGTAACCAGCTTCTGTTAAGCGAGCTTGAGAGATAGCTTCTGCTCCTGCATGAAGAGCGTATTGATTGAAAAGATCGAAGCGATCTTGATCTTTGAGTTCCATAAGAGCGGGATCTAATTTGAAGTTTTTTACTTCACCTGCAAAGTTCACAGGCCAATTTTCTGTGACTTGTCTTTCGATCGTAGAGATCCCAGACTTTCCAGCAAGAGCATTTTTCCAAACTTCATCAGTAGTATTTCCGAGACCACAGATGGTTCCGATTCCAGTAATGGCCACACGATTAATTTTCATAAAGAACCTCTAAAACAGGAAAGCCTCCAAAAAGGAGGCTTTCGCATGAAAAATCAAAAAATTTAATTATTGTTGTTTTGTTTTTAAATAATTAACGATGTCACCGATTGACTTAAGATTCTCAGTTTCATCTTCCGGAATCTCAACACCAAACTCATCTTCCATCTTCATCATAAGTTCAACCATGTCTAGAGAGTCAAGGTTAAGATCATCGATAAAACTAGTGTTTAAGCTGATATTACCAGCATCCATTTTTGTCGCTTCAGAAACGAGCTTAATCACTTTTTCTTGTAATTCCATTAAAGTATCCTCCAAAATTCGAGATAGACAGTTTTATTAGATATAGAGTCCGCCGTCAATCTTAATGACTTCTCCGGTAATATATCCAGAGGCTTGGCTTAAGAGAAAGCATGTTAAATTAGCTACTTCCTCAGTACTTCCAAACCTTTTAAGCGGTATGTTATTAAAATACTCCTCACGGGCCTTATCCGTCAGGGCCTCAGTCATGTCCGTGGCAATAAAGCCTGGGCAAATGGCATTAGCGCGAACATTACGGCTAGCAAGTTCCTTAGCAACGGCCTTGGTATAACCAATAAGTCCGGCCTTAGAGGCTGCATAATTAGATTGAGCGACATTTCCCATGAGTCCAACAATTGAGCTCATGTTTACGATAGAAACGTTTTCAGCACGCATGAAGTTTTTCACTAAATGATTAGTGAGAACCATGGTGGCCTTTAAGTTTGTATTTAAAATATCGTCGATATCAGATTCCTTCACACGAAGGAGAAGTTGATCTTTTGATTTTCCAGCATTATTCACTAGTCCAGTAATTGGGCCGTGAGTTTTGATAAACTCATCGAGCTCTTTTTGAACTTGAGGGTAGTCAGTAATATCAAAATTTAAAGCAGTGGCCTTACCGCCAGCTTTCTCAATTTCCCCAGCAAGGGCCTGAGCTGCTTCTGGATTATTACGGTGATTGAAAACCACATGAGCTTTTTGAGCAGCCAGTGTGAGGGCAATTGTTTTACCAATTCCACGAGTGGCACCAGTAATAAGAACGATTTTGTTTTCTAGGTCTGAAAAGATTGCTTTCATGCGAGGAACTCCTCTAATTTTTCAAATGATTCAGGTGTATCGAGTGAGAGAATTTGAGCGTCAGGAAGAATACGTTTAACAAGTCCTGCTAGGACTTTTCCTGGGCCAACTTCAATAAATTTTGAATCTGATCCAATTCCTTGAATTGATTGTGTCCAAAGGACACTTCCGCAAACTTGATCGATAAGATTCTTGCGAATTTTATCAGCGTCAGTTCCTGCTTCGTATTTTTTTGCATCAATATTGGCAATATAAGGAGTTTTATTGGGAGTAAATTGAATATCAGAAAGAACCTGACTCATTTTTTCTGCAGCCGGTTTCATCAGAGCAGAATGGAAAGGAGCTGAAACCTGAAGAGGGATCGCGCCAAATCTTTCTTTTACATTTTCTTCTAACCATTTCACAGCTTGATCACAAGCTTCTGCATGACCAGAGATGACAATTTGTTTTGGATCATTGAAGTTTGCTGGCATCACTTGAGAATCAGCAGTCGAAGCTTTACGACAAGCTTCCTTCACAATATCCCCATCAAGCTTTAAGATCGCAATCATCTTGCCTTGTCCGACGGGCACAGCTTCTTGCATATACTTTCCACGAAGATGAACAGCTTTCACAGCATCTTCAAACTTCATGACTCCGGCAGCAACAAGAGCGGCGTACTCACCAACTGAATGGCCAAGCACTTGAGTAATTTCGATATTTTTTTTCGCTAAAATCGGTTTTAGTTTTTCAAATAACGCCACAGAGTGAGTCACGATTGCGGGCTGAGTATTTTGAGTTAACTTTAGTTGATCATCTGGGCCTTCTGCGCAGATTGATGAAATAGAATAATTTAAAACTTCATCAGCTTTTTTAAAATACTGATAAACTTCAGTTTCTTTTAAATTATTTCCCATGCCAACGTACTGAGCCCCTTGGCCAGGGAAGAGAAGAGTGACCTTCATAGATTTCCTTTTAATACTTAATTAATACAGCTCCAGAAGTGAGGCCTGCACCGAAGGCGGCCATGAGAACGATGTCTCCACGCTGGATTTTTCCATCACGAACAAAATCATCAAGCGCTATTGGGATACTCGCTGATGAAGTGTTGGCATATTTATCAACATTGATCGCTACTTTTTCCATTGGGAAATTTAAGCGATTGGCCGTGGCCTCAATGATACGAAGATTTGCTTGGTGAGGAATGAACCACTTTACTTGATCTAGAGTGATTCCTGATTCTTGAAGTAATTTATCACAATGAGAAGCCATGGTTTTTACCGCAGCTTTGAATACTTCTTGTCCATTCATCGTTACCCATTGCTCATTGTTCTTAAGAACTTCTTCGCGAATAGGCTTAGCTGCTCCACCTGCTGCAAGCATAAGGTGGTCTTTTTTTGTTGAATCAGATGAGAGAACAGTACTGTATACTTGAGCGTCTTCGCCTTCTGAAGCGCGGCCCATAATTGTCACTCCACATCCATCTCCAAAAAGAATACATGTGTTGCGGTCGTCCCAATTATTGAATCCACTAGTCATCTCACAACCAACCATCATGATATGTTTGTAGACACCAGTCTTAATAAGAGCGTCGGCCATAGGGTAGGCGTAGATCCATCCAGAACAAGCAGCGTTTACATCTAAACAAGCACAGTTATTTGTCATCCCAAGTTTTTCTTGGAGAACAGAAGCTGTGTTTGGAAAAAACATATCTGGAATTGTGACAGAGAAAAGAATCAGGTCGATATCGTTGGGAGTAAGGTTTGCCATTTCAAGTGCTCTGATTGCAGCTTTGGCGGCCATCCCACTTGGAAGTTCATCTTTGGCGGGGTCAGAAATTCTTCTTGTATGAATTCCTGTTCTTTCAACGATCCATTGGTGGTTCGTCTCAACACGTTTTGCAATGTCATCGTTCGTTAGAACTTTATCTGGGACAAAGCTTCCCGTGCCTAGAATCTTGGTGCGGAACATTTTCATCTCAGATCCTTGGTCAAAAAAAAAGCCTTCTCGTTAGGAGAAGGCTCTTTATATGTACTTACAATTTTTTGTTTGGTCAAAAGATTAGGCTTCAGCAGTTGCTGGAGCTTTTACTTTAATTTCCATAACTTGTTTACCTTTGTAATGGCCACATGATGGACATACATGGTGAGGCATTGTGTAATCGCCACAGTTTGAACAAGTCATAGGGAATTTTCTGTATAATTTATGGTGTTGACCAGCTCTTCTTAAGCCTTTTCTCGAAACACTGACTCTTTTCTTAGGTACTGCCACAAGCTACTCCTCGTATATCTTATCAATTCGTTAAATTCTATATTCATTAAAAATGAGAGTAATATCTATAACACATGGCCCTTAATTGCCAAGTAATTTTTTGATTATTGTTTAGTTGGTACTATCTCTTCTAATTCAGGCAGTTTGCTTTCTGCGTCAAGTACTGGATACTGGTTGTAATTTAGGTAGATTTGCTCGTGAATCATTTCCTGAATTCCGGCCGCTTTTTTATTATAGAAATAGATTTCGTAAACATTTCCGTCAAAATACGTTTCATCGATTTCTGCAAATTGCTCAGCTTTAGCAAGATCCTCATTAATAAAACAGATCTTAAACTCAATATCCATTGTCTCATTCATAGGAGCAAGAGTACGGACACATTGAGTGTTGTAATCAGTCTGAACTCTGAAGTCCATAAGGAGGTATTCACCATTCTCAGCAGAGAATTTTTTTGTGTAATTCCCACTGATGTGAAGATAAGTTTCCTCAAGATTCTCCTCAGGAGTTTTATCTGTAGCGTTCTCATTCATTTCCATTAAAATTTCTTTCACCCATTCTTCATTCTCTTCCGTCATTTCAAAAGGAGTGAGGATATTAAGCTGAAGCTTAAGGAGGGGGAGGTTCGCTGGAAGCGTTTTTATAGGAGTAGTCATGAGATTCACCTTTTTAGTTAAAACAAAACAAGGTTTAATTAGTAGAGATAGAACACTTTGAAAAGCAGTGAATCATTTATGAATAAAAAAATCCTCATTTGTGGCTTTTCTGGCTCAGGAAAGTCCACCGCCCTTAAAATAATCCAAGATTGGGACCAAAAATCCCAGTTTCTGGCCATTCAGGATTTGGATCAAAGAATCCTGAAGTCCCATTCGGCCAAGGCCAAGTCTATTAGTGAGCTTATTGAAAAACTTGGTTGGGATGAATTTCGTAAGATTGAGAGAGGGGAGTTTGAGTCTTTTTTAAAAGAGGAGTCTCCAGCGGTTCTTGCTCTCGGGGGTGGAACCTTAAATCCTCTGGTTTGGGAACTCTATGGAAATGCCCGAAGCTTGAAATGGATTCATATTGAAGCAGATTTTGAGAACTGTTTTAAACGCTTAAAGCTAGATGTAGAAAAAGAGGCCCGTCCTCTTCTTAAATTGGGGGAGATGGAGCTCAGAAGAATTTATCAAGAGCGAGAAGTTATCTTCAAGAAAATCCCCACTCGAATAATTAATAAAAGCACAATAGGAGAGTTCCGTTCTCAGGTAGTCGCCTTTTTAGAGGAAATCCTGAGCTAAAAAGTTGTCGAACGCTATTCGGGCAGGATAACATTTTAATGTTACAAGGACGTAAGCGGCCCAGGAGGACCCAAATGCAAACCAATAATCATGGATCTGATTTAACGGTGGCCATCCTAATGGATGATCTTCATGCAGCAAAGGAGCTGACTTCATCTCTTCGCACTCAAGGAATTTTTGCTCACCTTTATCAATCTCTTGATGAGTATTGGGTCGCAGTAAATATTGAAACACCAGATATTTCAATTATTGATGTCACTCGTATGAGTTCTGGCCCGATTCAATTTAAAAATCATCCGAAAGTTATTAGCAAACAATTGAACTATGCCTTCTATTCAAAAGAATCAACAAAGATTCTTCTTCAATCAACTCTTGGATTAACACCAATGTCGTACCTTCATCAGGACATGACTTTGGGTCTTCAGATGAATCAGTTAATTGAGACTGTTGTTCAAAATAAAAAAACAAAAGATGAAGTGAGTGAGCTTAAGGAAAGAGTCAATCGCCTTCAAGCAAGAAGCGGAAGACTTTTAACTGAAAGACATAAGGCCGAAACTTTCAAGGCTTCGTTTCAATTTGTCCGTGATTTTTTATCAGATCTTGAAACAAAAACTTCAGTAAGTGAATTTCAACAAGCACTTGCTCATAAATTTTCTCAGTGGCCAGTGGTTAAGAATTTTGGTTTCTACGAGCTTTCTCAGAATGGCCAAAAATTAATTGCTCCTGAGATGCATAAAAGAAATTTTACTCCGTTCCCTTCATTGTGGCTGGGTCAGGCCAATACGCAAGGAATTGAATTCTTTGCTCAAGATATGGCCTACCAAGTAGCGGTAGATCTTTTTGAAAATGAACCGAAGGTTATTAAGCTTCATGGTTCAGATATTAATCCTGAATCGATGATCTTTATTGAAACAAGTGAAACGGAAGAGGAATTTTTTCCTTGGGAAGTTTTTGAATTAATGCTGACTCAAGTTTATCGCCAAGTTCGTCTTCAGGAAGATCGTCCTATACTTACAACTCAAGCGATTCCTATGTGGGAAGCGATGGAGCTTATGGATCGTCAGCAAACTTTAGCTGGCGAAGAAAGTGGAAAAATTATTTTCATCAGCATGACTTCTCTTCTTCAGACAATTAAGCGTCGTCAGAATAATCGGTTTTACTGGAGCGCATTTTATCATGAGTTCTTTAGTGCTTTGGCACAGAAACTTGATAAGTCATCACGCCTAAGTGTTCTGGGACCTGGTCAGATTATACTTTTTGTTGAAAAAGATAAGCTTGAAGCGGAACACACTCGTGTTCAAACGATGCTGAGACAATTTTCTTATTGGAGATTTTTTGAAGATGATGCCCAAGTGCTCGCTTCAGATGTTTATCCTCAATTGAAACTTCTTCCTCCTTCATCACAATATTGTTTACGAGTGATGGAAAAAGACTGGAGTGATTCAAGTGAGTCAGAGTTTGCTATGAATTCAGTGAAGAGAGAAAAGAATCGTTCTCTCACAATTTAACATATGCGACATAGCTCCCAATTACTGATTAGTTTTCCTCATTTGGCAGAGAATATAAAATTCATTCAGAATCTTTGTCCTACAAGCGCGCTTTTACCAATGGTAAAGGCAAACGCTTATGGACACGGACTTCTGCCCATTTCAAAATTTTTAAGTCATGAGATGAAGATTAAGCAATTGGGCGTGGCCTCTCTTGGTGAGGCCATGGCCATTATTAAAGATGAGCCAGCACTACCAAGCAGAATTTATGTTTTCTCTGATTCTGAAATCTTAGACCCCGATTATTCAAAAATTTATTTAAACCACGATATTGTTCCTGTTCTTCATCAAATCACTGATGTGAAAAGAGTGGTTGAAGACCGTTCATTTCAAAGAGTTCCTTTAGTGGTGAAACTTAATACAGGAATGAATCGTCTCGGTATTGATAAAGAAGAGTGGAGTCAACTCGCCAGTTTACTGAAAAAAAATAATCGTATCGAGATAGATCATTTAATGACTCATTTTGCCTGTGCTGATATCAAGCTCAAAGAGGGAGATAGAACTCATCGGCAGTACGAGATGTTTAAAGAAGCAAAAGCGTTTCTTGAAACAGAGGGCATTGTGGTGAAAACAACTTCTGTCGCCAACTCTGGGGCCATTGAGCAGAAATTTGGAATCGAGGAGAGCTTTGTTCGTCCAGGTATCATGATGTATGGCGGAACAAAAAATAGTCTTCATACCATTTCAAAATTGCAGGCCAAAGTTTTAAAGATTCGTGAAGTAAAAAAAGGCACTCCTGTGGGCTACGGAAATTTCGTGGCCGGTGATGATGGCCTAGTTGTCATTTTGCCTATTGGGTATGGAGATGGGGTCCTTACTTCTTATAGTGGATGCAAGTTGACAGTCAATGGTCAGGCTTGCCAATTATTTGCGAGAGTGAATATGGATCTGACTTATCTCTTCTTTAAACGTGAAAATGATCCAAAAATCAAAGTAGGGGATGTAATCGATTTGTGGAATTCAGACCCACATAGCATAGTTGAGACAGCAGATCAGATGAAAACTATCAGCTATCAACTCTTCTGTGCTGTGAGTAGTCGCATTCCTCGAAATTATTCGGTATTATAAAGTATGGTTTATATAAAAAATTGGATCGAACAATTAGGTCAGTCGATAATAGATTCTATTACTGGGTTAGGTGACTTTACTCAGTATATGTTTATCACGGCTTTTTGGGCGATCAAGCCACCATTCCGTTGGAAACTACTCTGGGATCAGATGTATTTTATCGGAAACAAATCACTTTTTATCGTAAGTTTAACGGCGGGATTTACTGGAATGGTTTTTGCCCTTCAGATTTATCTTGGTTTTACTTTCATGAATATTGATTCTCTGATTGGGCCACTTGTTCTTATTTCTTTGGCCAAAGAACTTGCTCCTGTATTTACGGGGTTGGTTGTGGCGGGAAGATGTGGAGCCGCTATGGCCGCACAAATTGGAACGATGAAAGTAACTGAGCAGGTAGATGCTTTAGAAGTGATGGGAATCAATAGCTACCAGTATTTATCTGTGCCAAGAATTTTAGCAGCGATGCTTTCAATGCCACTTCTGACTGGAATTTTTCTTTTTGTTGGTTATCTTGGCTCATGGCTTATTGGTGTAAAAGTTCTTGGGATTGATGCCGTTATCTATACAATGAAAGTCGGTGACTTTATGAAACTCAGCATGATTGCTGAAGGTTTAATAAAGGGATTTGTTTTTGGTTACCTAATTGGTGTGATTGGAACTTATCACGGATTTAAAGTTTCAGGTGGCGCCGAAGGTGTAGGCCGCGGAACAAATATGGCCGTGGTTTGGGGAATGATTATCGTTCTTATTGTGGATTTCTTCCTTACTAACTTTTTAGCGAAGATTTTATAATGGATTATGCAATTGAATTTAAAAATGTAGATAAGAAGTATGGTGAACAAACCATTCTTCACGATTTGAATTTTGGTATTCATAAGGGAAAAATCACAACCATTCTCGGATTCTCTGGTGCAGGGAAATCAACACTTATGAAAATCATCATGGGACTGACTCCTGTGACTGAGGGTGATGTCTTAGTTCTTGATACAAAAATTAACGATCTCCATGATATGAGCCTCAGAGAATTCCGAAAAAATTTCGGAATGGTTTTTCAATATGCCGCTCTTTTTGACTTTCTAACTTCATTTGAAAATGTGGCCTTCCCCCTAAGAGAATTTACTAAACTCAAAGAACCAGAAATTAAGAAAAAAGTTTTAGACCTCTTGGCCGCCACAGGAATCCAAGTTGAAGCTGCTTATAAACTTCCTTCTGAGTTATCAGGAGGGATGAGAAAAAGAGTGGGGCTTGCGAGGGCCTTGGCACTAGAACCACAAATCATGCTCTATGATGAGCCGACTTCAGGTCTTGATCCGATTACCACTCATGTGGTTTATGATCTTATTGTTGATACAGCAAAAAGAAATGAAGAGAGACAGTTTACGTCTGTTATTATTTCTCATGATATTCATGCCACATTAAAATACTCAGATTATATTCTCTTCCTAGAGAAGGGAAAAGTAGTTGAGCATTCAAATGTGGAAACTTTTAAAAAATCGGTAAATCCGACCATACGTAGATTTCTTGAGTTGTAGCCGGAATAGGTTATGATCAATAGAGATAAGTATTAGAATTTTGATGGAGTGAAATTCGATTGAACCCTCTTAAAGTTGGATTATTGGCCCTTGGCGCTTTGTTAGCGGTAACAGTGGTCTCATTAAAAATTACAGCAAACCAATCAGGCTACGCTGACTACGTCACTTATAAGACTGTTTTAAAAGATGCTTCAGGCATCGTTGAAAAATCGTCAATCAAAGTAGCAGGTATCAATGCAGGTCGAATCAAGTCAATCGAACTTGAAGGATCTGAAGCGATTGTGACATTTGAAATGCTTGAAAAAATTAAAATGACAAAAAATTCAGTTCTTAAAATTAAAAGTGTTGGATTTCTTGGCGATAAATTTTTAGATATCAATCTTGGTGATCCTAATTCTGATCGATTAGAAGAAGGGGCCCTTATTCCATCTAAAGGTGGGGAAGGTTTCGAAGAACTCGCCAAAGATGCTTCTGAAGTCATGAAAGAAGTCAAAGAGATTGCTCAAACAGTGAAAGAATCACTACGTGATGAGCAAGGCGAGAACATGATTAAAAAAATCGTCGCCAATGTAAATGATCTGACAGCTTCTCTCAAAAGACTTACGACGGGTAATGAAGAGAAAATTAATAAAATCATTGAAGATATCTCTGCTATTTCTCAGCAACTTGCCTTTGAGACAGATAGATATCAACGTGATTCATTAATGTCTGACCTTTCAAAAATCGGACCTATTCTTGATAAGGCCGATGCTTCGATGGCCGATTTAAAAATCATCATGGCCGACCTGAAAGAAGGAAAAGGTACAGTAGGTAAGCTTCTTCGTGACGATGCTGTTGTGGATCAGGTTTCTCAAACCCTTTCGAGTGTAAACAGACTTGTAAATCGTATTAATAATATTGAAGCCGATGTTTCACTCTTTAGTGGATTAAATACTAATGGTGGATCAGTGACTCAGTTTAATCTTGATATTTACCCAGCTCCTGAAAGATTTTTCAGACTTGGTATTGTTAATCAAGATTTTGGTGCAGAAATTAAAACTGAAAGCACAACCTATACATCAACAGGTGGTGGGGCCGAAACAAAAACTCGCCAACGTAAAATTGATGACTCTGCTTACAAGTTTAACTTACAGATCGGACGCAGAATTCAAAGATTTGGACTGCGAGCTGGGTTAATTGATTCAAAGGGTGGGGTTGGTCTTGACTACCATTTCCCAGATCTAGGAGTAAAAACAAGTCTTGAGGTTTTTGACTATCAAGATGTTGTAGGGCCTCAGGTTCGCCTTATTGCCGAAGTAAAATTATGGAACGTATTATTTACAAGAATCACCGGTGAAGATTTAACTTCAAGTTATGATCAACGGGCAGCCACCCTGAGTGTGGGTCTAAGATTTAGAGATCAGGATTTAACTGCTCTCCTTGGGCTTTTAGCAAGGTAGAAAATGAACAAAAACTGGCTTATCAGAACAAAGTCGAATCATATCTTGGGACCTGTTTCCAAGGATAAAGTATTAGAGCTTTATAAGAACGGATCGATTAAGGGTGATGATGAGGTTTGTTCAGGAAATGGTTTTTGGTTTTTTATTAGAGAAAAAGATCTTATTGAAAAATACCTTACAGGAATGACGGTTCAACCGTTTAATCCCATCAGTGAAGCCAAAGACGTACTGACGAGCGATGAATCTTCTCATGATGTTCCAGAGAGCACTACTGATGATGTGACTCAGATTGGAAAGGCTTTTAATCTAAAAGATTTGCAAGATGATCTCCCGCCTCCACCCAAAGTAGAGGAGCCAGAGAAGGCACCAGAGATTATTCATCAGCAAGTGCCAGTGCATGACATTAGTCAGAACAAAAAAAAAATAAATCACCAGCCTAATAAGACAAGTAAGAAAAATTCAACTAAGGTCCGTTTAAAAAAAGATCATAGTTTTATAAAGTATCTTGGTTTCTTTTCATTTTTCCTTTTACTCCTTCTTATTTACTTCAGAAAAACGATTATGGAATACCTCACTTATGTTGATTTATTTCCATCGGCTTATGCACAGGTATCGGAAGTCCCACAAAAAAAAAAGTCCTACCTTCACCAATCAATTGAAATCGACGGAATAACCTTTAGGCCGCTCTTAGGGCTTGAAGGGTTGAGAATTATCTCTGATATAAAAGTAGAAACTTTAGACTGTAATAAGTTTAATGATGAGGTAACTCAGTTAGGTATCATTCTTTATCCCAAAGATGAAAGGAATGAAGTCTTTCTGAAGAGGGTACGTGACTGCGTTCTTCCTCTTGCAGCTGATCATCCTATTAAGAGATGGTTAAAACAAATCAGTAATAGCAAAGTCACTAAAGCAACTGAACTTCAAATCAGTCAGCTCTCTTTTATTGATTCACTTTTAGATTCTGGCTTCAATTTAATCATGGCCCCAGAGCAGAAAGATAAAATGATTGTGATCATCAATGCTTTGGATGAGAATCATCTTCCTGAGAGATTACTACAGAGTTATCTTTATCTTCTTATTGGAAATACAGCGAAGTCAGATTCACTGCTTGCCCAAACTTATCACACTTCTCCTTTTATTTTTTGGACAAAGTATCCTTATGATCAGTCGGTCTGGACTGAGGCGATTTCTCTCCGGACTGAGAAAATTTTTGAAAGACTTTCACGTCACCCCGCTGATCGAACAAGTTTTCAATTATTTGCTAAATACATGAATGATTTTTTCAATGATGCCATTCTGGAAGAAACAACATCGAAATTTTTTAATACAAGTGATCTTAAAGAAAAGATGCGCTTAAAGGTTTATCAACTTCGCACTGGTGAATTTTCGTCATACCTGCTTTATCGTGGAGCATCAGCTAAAAGGAAAATTGCCCTTCAGGCCGAGAAGAAAGAGAGGGTCTTTCCTTGGTATTGGTATTTCTTTAAAGAGTTTTATCAATTATCAAAAGCTGAAAAAGTAGAAATTTTAAAACCTTTCTTCGATGACAAGTCTGTTGATTCTCAATTATATTTCAGATTTATGGCCAGTGAGGACTCTGTTCTTGAGAGCTTCTATCAGAGCCAAGGCAAGTCTGAAATAAAGCTTAAAAGACAATTCTACTTAGATCTTTTTGAAGATAAAAAATACTGGTGGAATGCTTTGTTTAATCTTATTGAAATCGGCGACATCAACTCAACAATGGTTGAGAAGATCATGTTATATGAAAATGGATTATAGTCAGCCAGCATTCTATCATTTCAACCAAGACTCAACCCAGCTTATTCATTTTGTTATTTCATCCTTTAAAGGCAGACCAAGCCCTCAAACAGTTCTTGATTTAGGGGCCGGATGTGGTGTTTTAGGCATTGAGTATGCTCTTCAGGCTGGAGAAGTAGAGCTCACACTTGTAGAGGGGCAAATGGCCTTTCTTGAACATCTAGAAGCTAACTTAAAAGAATTTAATATAAAGGGAGAAGTGATTCATTCTCTCTTCTCAAATTTAAATCTCACAAAAAAATATGATCTCATTCTCTCGAACCCTCCTTATTTTTATAAGGGAGCAGGTGAAGTTTCCTCATCAAATGAGAAACAAATGTGTCGTACTTGGGAGCATGACAACTTAAGCATGTTGATTACTCTTATAAGAAGTTTATTGAATAAGAATGGAGAGTCTTGGTTAAGTCTTCGTTCAGATAAGATGACATTATCAATTCTTAAATCTCATGGAATAAATGAGATCCATCAAATAAGTTCAAACCTGATTTACATCCGTGTACTGGCCTGAATATAGATCGAAATCATTGAGGCCCTAAACTCAGGATCTTCCAGATGACTAAATAATTGCTCTGCTTCGGCCTTGGCCTTTTTATACTGAGGAGACATTGGGTGTAAGGGAGCAGGTTTCTCTTTTTCTTCTACTTTTTTTTGTTCAATTTCTTTAAAGAAATTTGGATTTGTTTCATAAACAATCTTCTTAATCATTGAACGTAGTTTGGGAAAGGTTTGAAAGATTTTTTCTTTAATGATTTCAGTTAAAAAATTTAATTGTTGTGCAAATGCTGCATGTTTGGTGACCACAAATAAGCTATCGCCCTTAATTCTTAAAGGAGAGGTATTTTGACCTAGCATAGGGCCCACAATATCAGACCATTGTTTGATTAAATCAAAAAAATCGAATGTTTGATAAAAAGCTTCCAGCCGCTCCCTTTTGTGAGGATCGGTGACTTCTTTATCACTTTCAAAAAATGAGGATGATTGAAACTTTAGCTTCTTTAGCATATACCTAATTTATGACAAAGTTTTTCCTAATTCTACTCTGTTTTTGCCTTAGTTCTTGTGCTGGCTATCGTTTTGCCCAACAGGACAATCCTCTCTCACAATACGGCATTCAATCGATCTCAATCCCAAGTTTTTATAATTACTCGGCCTTACCGACTGTGGGAAGTGAGTTTACTCGTGAAGTTTATGCCATGATGATGGGTTTCCCTTCACTTAAGGTGAATAGCGGTTTTAGCAATAGTACTGACGCAGTCATGATCGGGATCGTGAAGTCCGCTGAAAAGCTCCGTGATGTGACAAAAGCGCAAAACTTACGTGTAGCACAAGGATCGGCTCCTAAGGCGATCGGGACAGTGAGAAAAGAGTTTTATATTCCAGGGACAACAAATGTTCAGCTTTATCTTCAGATCATTGTGATTAAAAGACCTTCAGAAGAAGAGTTGGAGCTTTTGCGCTCTAGCTATGGAGAGCTGGCCCAGAAAAATGATAGAGTTATTTTTAATGAAATGATTCCTGTGAATTCATCGTATAACCGCGAGATTTTTGACGAGGAATCTGTGAGTGTTATTGGGACACAAAATAAGGGTGCTCTTAAAAAATCAGTGAAAGTCATGGCCGAACAAATGGCCCAATCTGTGAAAGAGATGATCATGTATGCATTCTAAATGGCAAATTTGGGATTTCTTCAATTCATATCCAATGGATACTTGGCAGAAAGCTGAGGGAATTTTCATCCTTCAAAGTTTTGATTCACAAAGTTTAAGAATCGTTAAAGATACATTACTGGCACAAACCAAAGAAAAAGTTTTTCTCCATAAAGTGGGTGAAGATCTTACTGTGGACTGGCTAGAGACAGAGTTTCAGGGACTAAGTTTATTTGGGCCAGGTGAGAGTTATATTATTCACCGTCCAGAAACAATTCCTACCGCCTCAATTGAATACATGCTCTCAGATCGTTTTGATGTGGGGGGGAGACTTGTTGTTCTTTGTTATGACCAAGACTCTGCAGGACTGAAGAAATTAACTAAAAAAGGCACCATGACTCATTGTCAGGTTGAGCCTCCGCGTTTCTGGGAAACACAGAAGCTTTTAGATTTTATTTGTTTTTATTTTAAAATCCCATTGAGCTTTGAGAGTAAACTTTATCTTCTTGAATCCCTTGAAGGAAATTTTGATGTTCTTTATCAAGCCGCTCAATCGATAAAAATAAGCTTTCCTGATAAAAAAGAAATTACACTTCAAGAAACAGAAGAGATTGTGAGTCGTGAAAGGCTTGATCAATTCTTACTTGCTCAAATCTTTGGAAAAAAGAAGCTCGTTGAATTTTTTGATAGAATTCTTGAGCTTAATCTTGAATTTGATCGCATGAGATTCTTTTTTGGATTTATGCAATCACATTTAGTAAAAATCGCAGATACGAGTTATTTAAACGGGAAGGCCCGTTTAAGTAATTATGATAAAGATATTATGGCCGCAGCTAAAATTTGGAAACAACCTGATCTTTTTAAATGGATTGGTCGCTTCAATCAGTGGGAGATTTTGGCGAAGAGAAAAGATGAAGCTCTCCTTACACAAGTAAAACAGAGCTACCTCTACGCATTTGATAATAAATAATTAACGAACTTTTGCCTTCGCAATCATCTTAGAAAAATAAGTGGGAACAAATCTTTTAAGAAGAACTCCCAAAGTCTCCTTTCCACCAATACAAATTTCTTCTTTACCAGCTTCAAGGGCCTTGAATAATTTCTCCGCAAAAACCTCAACACTCATTCCATTTGCTTGGGCCTCATCCATCTCGCCAAGTTTTGCGCCTCCACCAGTGAGTGCATTAAGTGAGATATTAGTTTTAATAAACCCTGGGCACACAAGCATGACTTTAACTCCGAGGTCTTTTACTTCTGCACGTAGACTATCAAAAAATCCATGAAGAGCATGCTTTGAAGCTGAATAACTTGAACGGTAAGGTGTTCCAAATTTTCCAACAAGAGAAGTGACTGTGATAAATGTACCAGTCTTATTCTGGATAAAATGTTTGAGAAGAGATTTACTAAGTTTGACAGTACCAAGATAGTTCACATTAATCAGGCGTTGATCAACTTCAAAGCTGGTATTAACCACAAGGTCACGCTGTGAAATACCACCGTTATTAATAAGCACATCAATCTTTCCAAAAGACTCAATGGCCTTTGCTGTGGCCGTGTCTAGTTCATCAAATTTTTCGAGATCAACCTTCACCACAGCCACGAGTTCAGGGTGCTTTGAGCTCTGCTTAATTTCTTCAAGTTTGGCCACATCTCGCGAGGAGATAATAGTCTTGATCCCTCGCTCATTAAGGTGATTAAAAAGGCCTAGTCCGATACCTGATGAGGCACCTGTGATCCAAAAGATTTGATTTTTCATATTTATAATTTGGACATTTTTTTCATAGGCCGTCAAAAGATTAGACACTAAGATCCCCTCTAGCTCCCCGAAAGCAAAAGGGGGGACTTGGCCCTGAGCTTGCACTTTAAGTCCTTACTTAGGGGGATTTATGGTTTCTAGAGCTTTAATTGCTTTGACACTTGTATTGGGGGCTTTTCATGCGACGGCGCAAGAACAACTAGCTGTTCGAGTGTCTGACAAAGGTCTTATTAAGACTATGGAAATGGCCGTGAGATACGGTTCAGGCGGAAAGAAAGGCACTACTTATACCATCCCAAAAGATCTCTATTCTTTTAAAATTAAAGCAAAAGATCTTTTAGCAAATCCAATTGTTCCCTTACTAAATGAAATCTCAAATTTAAATCTTAAAAAAGACCTTCCGTTTTATCTTGAAACTTCACCTATCGTTATTAAAGGTAAAGTAGATGAAAAATCGGTGACGTCAAAAATCGTTAAACAAAGTAAAGACGGATTTGATGTTCAAATCTCTGTCAATGTACCAAGCCTAACAGTCACAGCTTCTGACCTTTCTCTTTGTGAAACAAAAACTAAATCGAAGCGTTGTGGAGCAGGTCTTAAAGCTTCTGTAAAAAATCTCTCAATTGGACTTAAAGGTGTTCCTGTTCGCTTGAGTGCTACTTTTAGAGTGAAAACAAAAGCTGATATCGCAAAAGTGCAATTATTAGGAATTACAACAAATCTTAAAGCAAAAAATGGGCCTAAACTTGCCATCAATTTTGGACAAGTGATTGTTCCACCCATTTATATTTCAATTAATAATCAAGAAACTGAGTTAGATACATCAAAACTTAGAAATGAAATCATTAAGCGCAAAGAGTTCCTCTCTGAAGAACTTGTTGATTTTGCCGCTGAATTTATGAGCTCAGACATGGCCGAACTTGTGAACTCATACTTAATGAAAGAAGCCCTTCGCACAAGTGTGACTGTGATTGATTACCAGAAACCAACTCCAAGCTATAATGAGTTTGATTATGATTTAAACAGATACCCAAAAGCAGCGGTTGATAATACTTATGTTTATATTCCAAAATATAAATATGATCTTGGTACAAAATCGCCACTTACTTTCAATAATCAAAAAGCTGATCCTATTAAGGAAATCTTAGCTGAGATCACAAAAGTTGTTCACTCAGCTCAAATGAAAATGGAAGTGGCTTCAATCACAACTCCATACGCTAAAGATATTGAATTAGCAGGGAATGTTGAGTTTTCTTTAAATAAACAATCAATGAAAGTTGTTAACCGCATTGCTAATAGTAACAGACCACTTCCCGATCTTGATCTCTCATCTTACAGATCAAATGATGTGACTCTGGCGCTTTCAGAACCTGTACTTAATGCAGCACTGGATCTTGTGGCCAAAAATAATATTTACCAATTGCTTCTGGATAAATATGCAGGTGTTCAAGGTTTTTATGTGAAAAACGTAAAAATCCACTTTTCATCAAAAGATCACCAAGACTTAAGCAAAATCTATATTGTGGCCAATGCTCAAGTTGATTTAAACAAGATTTCATCTAATGGAGCACTGTCTTGGGTGAAAAATAAAATCGGTGCTTGGCTTGAGAGAAATAATAATAACTCTGTTATCTATTTCCCACTTCAATTAGAAATTATCCCGACTCTCAGTCGTGATAGTGCAGGGGCAGTGGTTCTTAAAGCACGTGTGAACTCACCATTTAAGTCTAATAATATCCTTAAAAATGATTATCACTATGCCTCTAACGTTCCAGCAGCGACTGCAACAGTAAGAGACTCAGTGATTGCTGAACTTAAGAAATCGTTTGATGGGTTTGTAAACAAAGACTACACCATCGACCTTTCATCTTTCTTAAATGAAGCCGGTGTTGTTTACGTACCAAAAACAGTCACAGTTTGGGACTCAGGTTACCTGATCCTCGGAATCGATATTAAAGATATTAACTTCAATCAACTAAACGTTAGAAAGTAATAGGAAAAGAGAATGAAAAGATTAGTACTGTCATTATTTTTAATCCTAGCACTGCCGACGATGGCCACTGCTAAGTTTCAGTCGCCAGATATTCTAGTGGATTCAACACTCGATCACGACTGGAGTCAGCTTCTTGTTCTTAAAGTAAGAAGACTATTAAAAAATTTTGGTTATGAAGATCCATTTAAAAGTAAAGTCATGGGACCGATCGAAGTTTCAGATCTGGTCGTTTCAGATTATCTAAGCCCAAAATCAAAAATTCTTATTAATGATATCGGTGAGGCCATTGGACTAAATTTAGTTCAAGGAACAACAAAAATTAGTATTGAAGGTCTCTCATATGATGTTCAACAGTTTAAAATGGGTCTTAAGGCCACAAGAAAAGAAAAAGATGGTCTCGTTGTTGCCTCTGATTTTCTTGCTTCAAAAGTAGATGTAAAAGCAGAGAAACTGGTTCTCTCTCTTGAAATCCCAAGTAAGTCAGGAGCTGGTGTTCCCGTTGTAAAAATTGAAATCATTAATCCACATATTGTTATTTCTTCAAAAGACTTCCTTGGATTTTATGCTGCCATTAAAATTAAAGAAGATAAAGAGAACTTTGCCTTCCAGATTATGGAATCATCATTCAGAGATCTTGCAGGTTTTCTTGAAGAGAATAAAGAAAATATCACTCTAGAATTTGACGATATCATTATTCCTGATCTTAAAGTGAGAATCGGTAATAAGACTCTTGATATTCCAGCTGAAAAAGTAAGAAAGCTAGTTCGTGACCGTGAAAGTGAACTTAAAACTCTTCTTTTTGGTCAAGCAGCAGAATCTCTTAAAAAAGGTGGAGCTGAATCAATTCTTAAAGTTGCAGAAAAATATAAAATCAATAAAGAGTACTGGATCAATAACTCAATTATCTCAAGCCAAATCAAAATCGATGATATTACAAGTACACTTGATCTGAATAATGTTGAGTTAAATATGCCAGGGGATTTCTGTACAAATGCAAACTTTGTACAAAACCAAAAATCATGTGTGACTCGTAAAAAAACAAAAGAAACGATCACTCGTTTAAATACGAATCTTCATCAGCAGTCAGTCACAGAGATGAAAGATATCATGGGAACTGGAGACGCCAATATCGTGGCCAGCGTTTCTGAGGATTATGTTAATAAACTTTTAGTGGCAACATACGATGCTGGACTTTGGGATTCAATGCTTAAAGAGTCAGACGTAAGTCTTGGACCTAAAAAAGTATTCATGCGCCTTGATGAGCGTGGACAAACAGGAACTTTATTTATGGATGTGATTTATCACCCAAGTAAATTCACTGGAATCGTTTTAGGGGCTAAGGCGATTAATTTTCCATTAGTTTTAAAAGTTTCAATCAGAGTAGAGAAGCATGACGGTGTGGCCGTTCTTCTTATCCACTTAAATGATGCTGATCTAACTGAAGAAACTTTAATGAGAGGACGCAAAGATGCGGGTCTTACAAGTACAATACAATCAGTTCCAAGACTTAAAAAACAAGTATTAAAAACTCTACGTAAAAAACTCACTCCAATGATTGGTAAGGATATTCTTGATCTTCGTTACCCAGAACTTAAAGGCCTTGGACTTGAAAAAGTGGACTTTATTTCTGATGGTAATGGACGCATGAATGCTCTTATGAAATTATCTGATCTAATCTATGATGAAGAGTTGAATTAATTATATATGATCAAAAGCCCCTTCAGAAAAAGAATCTTCCTCCTCCTGGCCGTGACGACAATTTGTACGGCCATCGGTGCGGGAGTGAAAAACAATTATATCCCAACTACCATTTCCTAGTGCAACTTTTCTTCATCATAACTTCATAAG
>DZBG01000106.1 GCA_022729855.1 Bdellovibrio sp. | reverse complement strand
TCTTTTGACTTAAATTATGACCTAAAGTGTGTCGATTGAGCCCGGACAGCACACGTCCTACTCTTAACTAAAGAAGAGCAAGACCATGTGAATAAACATGCTCAAAAATCAGCTGAGATTGTAGGGACCTATCCTTTAATACCTAGTGATGTAGTTAAAATTATTCTTCAACATCATGGAACACTTAACGGAATTGGTTTTGCAGCGACCCCAGCAGCGGCTATTTCCCCCCTCACTGCGATCCTCATTGTGGCCCAAGAGTTTTCATCAATTATTCTGCAGACCAAAGGGATACCAACTTCGACAATCTTTGAGCAATTAAAAGCAAAATATTCAGGAACTAGCTGCGAAACAGCTACAAATGAGCTCATTGCCTCCTTCCAATAATCCAAAGCTTAAGTAAAATAGAGAGACCTACTTACTCAAAGGATCTCTCAAATGAAAACACTTAACGACTATTGGAAAGAAATAGGAATTCTCAAATCGACTCATGCACTTCATTACTGGGATCTTGAAACTCAGATGCCTTCAATGGGGGGAAAGTGGCGCGGAGAGGTTCTTGCTTATTTTTCAGGAAAGATTCACGAAGTATCAACATCAGAAGAATATTTTTCAGCATTAAAAAATGATACTGCTAATCCTAATGCTAAAGAAGCCCTTAAAGATACACTCAAATCAAGATGCCTGCCTCAGTCTTTCGTCGAAGATATGGCAAGGGCCCAAACTGAATCGCAAATTGCGTGGGAGAAAGCTAAAAAATCAAAAGACTATTCTATCTTTAAACCTCATTTAAAAAAAATGATCGAAATGAGAAAGCAGTATGCTCAGTATATTGATCCCAATAAAAATGCATATGATCTTCTTCTCGATGAGTATTCTCCTAATTTAGCTCAGAAAGATATAGACCTGGTTTTTATACCCATGAAAGAGAGTCTTATCAATCTTGTAAAATCTTATGCTCCAAGAAAAACTAAAACGTGGAAAGTACCAATCGCAACTCAAGAGAAAGTTTGTCAAAAACTAATTGATTGGATGGGAGTCAATAAAGAGCAATTTGTCTTACTCAAATCCACTCACCCATTTACTCTCACGGTCCATCCAAGTGATGTGAGACTCACAACGAGATATAATGAAAATGAACCATTGGGAAGTATTCTTGCGACCGTCCATGAATTAGGACACGCTCTCTATGAGGCTAATCTTCCTGAGGATAAATATGGCTCGCCTGCTGGTGAGGCCAATGGCTATGACCTGCACGAGTCACAATCTAGACTCTGGGAAGTTTGTTTTGGACATTCAAAAGAATTTTTTACATTTCTCTATCAGTGCTTTTTAGAAGTTGATCCAAAATCAGTTGAAGGCGTGACTGCTGAAGATATTTATCTTATGGCCACTGAAGTTTCACCTTCAATGATTCGTGTGGATGCTGATCCTGTGACCTATGGTTTACATATTATGATTCGTTATGAAGTAGAAAAAAGAATTTTTAACGATAATCTTTCGGTAGATGACTTACCAAAAATTTGGAATCAGTATTATACCGAGTATCTTGGGATCACTCCCCAAGATGATGGGGAAGGAATTCTTCAAGACTCTCATTGGTCATCAGGCGCCTTTGGCTATTTTCCAAGTTATCTCCTTGGAAGCATGATGGCTGCCCAAATGTATGCCACTCTTGAAAAAAAGAATCCTAAGCTAAGTGAAAATATTCTTACGGGAAAAATGCAGTTTACCATTGATTGGCTTAAAAAAGAATATCATCAGTTTGGAAGAATGAAGTCGTCACCTATGATGATGAAAGATGCTACGGGTGAAGCGCTACATGAGAAATACTGGCTAGAGCTTTTAAAGAATCGTTTTATTAATAAAAAGTATTAAAAAAAGGGAGGGGTTATCCCCTCCCTTCCTACTTGGTCTTAGTGACAAAGACCTTCTGAAATCGCAAGCTTTAATAAACAACCAGCATTTTTCTTCTGAGTTCCAACATCACAACCAGCAAGGGCCGCAGAGTCAGTTTCAGAACAAATTTCGCCTTCTAGGTCTGGATAATTTTTTCCAGCAACTTTTACAACAAATTTACAACCAAGTTTGTTCTTACGAACTTTCTCAACTGTACATTTAGGATCAAAGCGCTCTTTTCTATAACCATCTCTCCAGATCTCTTTGTATGATCTATCTGCAAGATAGTTATTGATTGCTGACCAAACTCCATCAGTTTGTGGATTTGGTTGAGGATCAAAAACAACTGAATCATCAGATATGTTTGCAAGCTCATCATCAACTCTCTCTGCACAGAAATAACGAACTTCACTTAAAGATTGGTTCGCTACATCACGCTCAAGAGCACATTCATCATAAGCGGCCTGACAGACTCTTTCTGTGAAAGATTTGATCGCTGTATTCGAAGTTGAATCAACTAATTGGTATGAACAAACATCTACGCTACTATAACGGTGACGGTAACCTTGGTACACATAGTATGGGTATTCATTGAATACGTAGTATCCATTTGAGTATCCATAAGTAACTGGCTCAAATAACCAGTAACGGTAAATATTATAACGGTAAGCTGCATGATAGTAGTCGTAAGGACGAGCATATCTTCTTACGTTCATATATGGTCTCGCGTAAGGAATATGTGCTCTGTAGTGACGAATCACAACTGGACGGTATGGACGTGCAGTTGCCGGAGCTGGATTATAACGAGGTCCACGAATAACTACGCGACCAGGAGTTGAAGGTGTTCCATAACGAGGGCCGTTTGGAACATTTCTTCCTGGATTATAATTTGGTCCACGAGGAGTTGAAGGTGTAGATGGTCTAGTTGTCGTTCCACGAGATGGATTATAGTTAGGTCCACGAGTTGTTGAACCACCAGAAGATGATCCACCAGTTGTTCTTGAAGGAGTCGACGGTGTAGTTGGTCTCGTTGTCGTTCCACGATTTGGATTATAGTTAGGTCCACGAGTTGTAGATCCGCCAGAAGATGATCCACCTGTTGTTCTTGATGGAGTTGACGGTGTAGATGGTCTAGTAGTTGTTCCACGATTTGGATTATAGCTAGGTCCACGAGTTGTTGAACCACCAGAAGATGATCCACCAGTTGAAGAACCTCTTGAAGGAGTACTTGTACTTCTTGAAGGTGTACTTCTTGAAGGTGTACTTCTTGACGGAGATGAAGAACCTCCACCACGACTTGGATTATAACTTGGGCCTCTTGACGATGATCCACCTGAAGATGATCCACCACCTGATCTAGAAGGAGAAGATCCTCCTCCACCACCACGGCTTGGACTTCTTTGAGCGAAGGCCTCACCAACAGTTCCAGCGGCTAATAAGCTTCCTAAGAGAAGCGCTTGTAGCTTCATAATGACTCCTTTGAATAAATAACTAAGGACACATAAGCAATATTCAGACCAAAACAGTATAATTTTGATTTTGTTTTATTTCGATCACATGACGCATGTTAAAACATAACGCATATAAGCTAACTAGTGTCGTCAATGGCACCACTTTTAGGTCAAAGTGGCCTCAACTGTCAACTTAACACAACGCCTAAAATTTTATTAACCAACCAAACTGAAGAACATAGAAAAAGCGCTTATCTTTGTCTGTATTTACTACAGAGTATTGAACCAAAGGACCTAGTTCAAAGCTTCCCCAGTTCTGTGTGCCAAGGCCAATTCCTGAATACAACCAGTCACCACTAAAAAATGCATTTCGACTTCCAGAAGTTGAAAAATACAATTCGTTATAACTATGAGAGTAGATCTCTACTCCACTCGCGGTGGCAGGTCTCAACGTGGTTTTCACACTGGCCTGATAACGAAGTCTTGTTCTCAAATCAAATCGATCATGACTTCTATTATCAATAAAACGTTCTTCAAAACGAACACGTTGATTCAACTTGAAAGTTCGATAGGCCTTTGAATAAACAACTTGTTGGAAAATACGATGTTCGTTTTCAAAGTTCTCTCCCGAGAACGGGTCATTGCGAGAATAAATATATCCGAGAGCAAAATGCAAATTTGAAAGATAGCGATAAGTAAGAGCTGTTTGAAAATAGGTTTGATTATCACCGGCGTGATATTTCTTTCCTGCAAATTTCTGATTTGCAAAAGAGAAAATATCATAGTGATAGAGAGTCAAATCATAGCGTGGACTCAATGTCTTATTGATATTGATATAACTCATTCCACCAAATGAATTAAGAGTGTCACCAAAAGCGTTCATACTAAAAACAATGAATATGATTAAGATATATTTTTTCATATTAATTCAACATCTCAATTGATTCAACATGCTCAACTTCTTCAGAAACAAAATTACCTTCAAGATCAAAACTGATCTCAAGAAAAGGATTCTTTTTATCAGAGCTCGCCACTTCTACATCAATAAAAACATTCATATTTTTATCAGTTCTGCGCTCTGTTTCTGTTATTTGGTATTTTTCAAAACGACTGGCCAAATAAGTCGTAATTTTGAGCTTTAATTTCTCATTTAGCGATGAGAACAAAAGATCCTCTTCTTTCTCAAGGAAGTTCCCTTCATGATCAACAGTAATTGAAACCTCAAAGTCATTAAGCTCGTATTTAACCTTATAAGTCGTGAGTTCTGTTTTGTGTTTTTCGTAGAATGAAACATCATCAATATCCCCAGTTTGGGGAACGAGGGCCTTGAGAAAATCAGGGGCTTCGGCAGATTTTAGCTTTCTGCTGCCATCAGCGGTGAAATGTCCGCAAGAAATAAGGAATAAAAGAGAGAAAATTAGCATTTTTTGCACAGCAACTCCTTAAGCTTGAATGAATTTTTTTAACATTACCTAACCTCTCTCTCTGGGCATTGGCAATATAGTCTTAGTTATTCTAGTATCAAGCCTCAAATATTTCGAAAGGATACAATACGTGAATTTCTTTTCATCTTTCCAAAAGATGGGTCAGGCCCTCATGACTCCGGTTTCAGTTCTCCCTGCGGCAGGACTTCTTGTTGCCCTTGGCCGTCTCTTACAAAGTCAGCATACAGTCCCTCTTTTGGTTTCTGTTGGTGATATCTGTTACAGTGGTGGACTCGCCATTTTCCAGCAACTTCCAGTATTGTTTGCTATTGGTGTGGCCATTGCTTTTAGTAGTGGTGCAGCTATTTCAGGTCTTGCCGCAGTGGCGGGATATTTCACTCTCATTAATGTTTTAAAAACAATTACTGAAACTCGTGAACTCGCCCTTGCCATTGATACTGGTGTGTTTGGGGGGATCATGATTGGTCTCATCAGTGCGAGTATCTATAATAAATTTCATCAAACTCAGCTCCCTCAGTTTTTAGGATTTTTTTCAGGCAAACGTTTAGTTCCTATTTTGACTGCAGGTGCAGCACTTGCCCTTGGTCTTATCCTTGCCTTTGTTTGGCCGCCGATTCAGCAAGGAATTAATCATTTTGGTGTTTGGGTCATGGGAACAAGTATGGGCCCTGCTGTTTATGCGTCCACAAAACGTTTACTCATCCCAGTTGGTCTTCACCATGTTTTCTATCCTCCTTTCCTTTATCAGTTTGGAGAATTTACAACGGCCACTGGTCAAATCGTTCACGGAGAAGCCACTAGGTATTACGCCGGAGATCCTACTGCCGGATTATTTATGGCCAGTGAATATGCGATGATGATGTTTGGCTTACCCGCTGCCTCTCTAGCGATGTATTTGCGAGCTAAAACCACAAAGAGAAAAGCCATTGGTGGAGTGATGATTGCAGCCAGCTTAACTGCCATCATTACCGGAATCAGTGAGCCTATTGAATTTGCCTTTATTTTTGTGGCACCTATTCTTTTTGTGGCCCATGTTCTTTTAACTTTTGGATCAGGACTTTTATCAAGTGCTCTCGACATTCATCTCGGGTATACATTTTCAGCTTCAATGATCGATTTATTTCTTGGAATGTTTAATCAAAAAAATGTTTCACTTCTATTTTTAATCGTAGGTCCTCTTACAGCTGCAGCCTATTTTATGACATTTTATTTTGGAATTCCATTTTTCAATCTCAAAACTCCTGGACGTGAAGATGAGGATACCAATTCAGAGCAATTTGGATCACGCAGTGAAAAAGCACAAGCGGTCCTTGCCGCACTTGGTGGAGCAGAAAATATTAAGCATCTTGATGCATGTATCACACGTCTTCGTCTGACAGTGAATGATCACAATAAAGTAAACCCTACACGTCTGAAAGAGATTGGGGCCACAGGAAGTGTTCATGCAGGTGGTGGAAACTTTCAGGTTGTGTTCGGTACGGAATCAGATCTTCTCAAAGAAGAAATGAAAAAGATGATGAGCTTACCTGATGACTCAATCCTTCTCTCTCCTATGAAAGGAAATCTTATTTCTCTAGAACAAGTTCCTGATGAAATGTTTTCACGAAAAATGATGGGTGAAGGTGTAGCCTTCGATGTCACTGAAGGAAAAGTCTTTTCTCCTTGTGACGGAACCGTTGCCATGATCTTTAAAACAAACCATGCAGTAGCGATTGAAGCAACGAATGGTGCCGAAGTTCTCATTCACGTAGGAATTGATACGGTAAAAATGAATGGTGAAGGTTTCAAAGGGTTTGTAAAAGCTGGTGATATTGTGAAACGTGGTCAACTGCTTATTGAATTTGATCTTGAAAAAGTAAAAAAAGAAGCCAAGTCTCACCTGACACCTTTTGTGATTACAAACAGTGCTGATCTTAAAGAAGTTAGAATACTAAAAACGAATCAAAAAATTAATACCCTTGAATCATTGATTCAAATTAGCAAATAGGAGTTTCAAATGGAGAAAACATTTAAAATTTTAAATGAAGAAGGTATGCATGCTCGTCCTGCAGGAGCATTTGTTAAGGTTGCCTCAGAGTTCAAATCAAATATTGAAATCATGGCCAACGGGACAAAGAAAAACGGTAAATCAATTATGGGCCTCATGAGTCTTGGTCTTGCTAAAGATTCTGAAATAACAGTGATCACAACTGGTGAAGATGAAGTCGCTGCTATGACAAAACTTTCAACTCTTATTGAAAACAAGTTTCAACTCTAGGATGACGTTATGTTAGTAGGAAAAAGTGCCTCATCGGGAATTGCCATTGGAAGAGCTCTCGTTATCCTTCACAACGATATAAAAATCGAAGATGGATTAACAGAGACTCCTCAAAACGAAGTCAAACGTTTAATGGATTCTATCCAAGTCGCCAAAGGTGAGCTCACGGCCCTACATGACAGAGTCTTAGTTGAGATGGGTGCTGATAAAGCCGCCATTTTTGAAGCACACCTCATGATCCTTGAAGATCCTGAGATGATTGATGCTACGACAGACTTGATTAATAATCAAAAATTTAAAGCGACCTATGCCCTTGATCAAGTGGCCAAGCAGTTCATCTCAATTTTCCATTCAATGGATAATGAGTATATGAAAGAGCGTGCAGTTGATGTCAAAGATGTTACCGACCGCATCCTTCGTATCATGCTTGGGATTAAAGTTTATGATCTGAGCGCCCTTAAAGAAGATGTCGTCCTTGTAGCAAAAGATATTACTCCTTCTGAGATGGCCACTCTTAAGCGTCAGCACGTCTTAGGACTTATTACTGAAATCGGTGGAAAGACATCTCACACTGCCATTATGGCCCGTACTTTAGAGATTCCTGCAGTTGTCGGTCTTAAAGATGCCACGAAGCTTATTTTAAATAATGAAATGCTAGCTTTCAGTGGTGATGCTGGCGAAGTATTCCAGTCTCCAGATGAGAAGCTTCTGACAAAATTTAAAAAGCAAAAAGCAGATGATGAAGTTCTTAAAACAGAGCTCAAAAATTATATCGGCCAAAAGTCTACGACACTGGATAACCACACAGTTAAACTTGAGGCCAATATCGCCTCAGTCATTGATACTGAAGTGGCCATGAAAAATGATGCCGAAGGTGTAGGACTCTTTAGAACTGAGTTCATCTATATGGATAGAAATACTGCCCCCTCAGAAGATGAGCAGTTTGAAATCTATAAAGCTGTTCTTGAGAAGATGCAAAGCCGCCCAACAGTGATCAGAACACTTGATGTAGGTGGAGACAAAGAAATTTCATATTTAAAAATAACAAAAGAAGATAACCCGTTTCTAGGATTTAGGGCCATTCGTTATTGTCTTCAGCATAAAGATCTTTTTAAAGATCAATTACGTGCCCTTCTTCGTGCCTCGGTTCATGGAAATCTTCAGATTATGTTTCCCATGATCTCAGGCCTTGAAGAGATTCTACTTGCGAAAGAAATTTTAGAAGAAGCAAAACTTGAGTTACAGAAAAAAGATATCAGCTACTCTAAAACTGTGAAGATCGGAATTATGATCGAGATCCCGTCTGCGGCGATGATGAGTGATATTCTTGCTAAGCATGTAGACTTTTTCAGCATCGGGACTAATGATCTGATTCAGTATACATGTGCTGTGGACCGTATGAATGAGAAAGTTCATCATCTCTATGATCCCTTTCATCCAGCTGTTCTCAGACTTATCGCTCAAGTCATCTCAGCGGGCCATCAGGCCGGTATTGAAGTGGCGATGTGTGGAGAAATGGCATCAAATCAGAAACTCACAGAAGTCCTTTTAGGTATGGGTCTTACTCATTTTAGTATGACTCCCTCAGCAATACTTAAAACGAGAAAAAACATCAAAAATCTCGATTTTAAGAAGGCACAATTGAAAGCTGAAAAAGTACTCACTCTGTCGAGTGGCAAAGAGATTGTCGATTTTTTAGACAGTACAAACCACTAAAACCCCTCTCATTTGGCCCTCAGCTTGGCAAGTTTCTTGCTTTAAGAGGGCCATATGAAAACAACTCTACTGCTTTCCCTTTGTATGGCCACACTGGCCACTGGTTGTCTCCAAATGGAGTCTGCAAGACTCGTGGGAGGACCTGGTTTTGATGTGAATTTAAACGCAGTCCTTGCACCACACACAGCTTGTACCGAAAGTTTGGAGAAATCATCAAAAGCAAAAGATGAATCCATTATTAAAGTAAGACTTAAAAATGAAGTGGTAGATAAAGTTCTTCAAGACCTTAGAGGGTAAGCGATCCATCAAACCATAGATCTAGATCTTGACCGGTAGTAAATCCAA
>DZBG01000105.1 GCA_022729855.1 Bdellovibrio sp. | reverse complement strand
CGCTGGGCCGTAAGTGGCCGAAAACTAATTCAAATTAGATGCGTAGCCCCTGTCTGGCCAAGAATCTAGAGGCTTAACTTACCGAAAAAAGGTCTTTAATTTGAGAGTTATGAGGAATTTTGCCCGTTAATGGGGCATGATGAAATGGTGGGACCAGTAGGACTTGAACCTACGACCACCCGGTTATGAGCCGGGAGCTCTAACCAACTGAGCTATGATCCCTTTAATGAAAATGTGTTAGAATTCTACTGAATTCACATGAGCTTGCCAAGGACTCAAGGAGCGTTTTATGAAACTGCGTTTCACTAAATTATCGGGAAACGGGAATGATTTTGTTCTGTTTGAAAATCCCACAGTCCAATTCCCCCCTGAATTGATTCAAAGGCTATGTGATAGGCACTTTGGTGTTGGAGCGGATGGCGTGCTTGTCGCTGAGAAAAGCAATAAGGCCGACGTTAAAATGACCATTTATAATGCAGATGGTACATGCGCTGATATGTGTGCCAATGGGGCTCGCTGCTTAGGGGATTATTACCACCGCCGAATGAGCAATCCTCAGCGAGAGCAGTACATAATTGAAACCGCTAAATCTCTTTATCCCATTACTCTTCGTTCTGAATCTTTGGCCATGGAAATGACTGAAAAAAAAGATATTCAAAAATATGATCTCAGTTTTATTGAAGCGCCCTTTATCAAAAGAACTTATTTTATTGATACGGGTGTGCCTCATGTTGTGATAGAAGTCGATAACGTTGATGAAATTGATATTGTTGCTTGGGGAAAGAAAATTCGTTTTCACGAAATATTTCCCAATGGGACGAATGTAAATTTCTTTCATCTTTTACCGGCCAAACAGATGGCCAGAGTTCGCACTTATGAGAGAGGAGTTGAAAATGAAACCTTCTCATGTGGAACGGGACTCACTGCCGTTGCTTGGGCCTGTTCACAATTTTATGATTGGAAAAATGAAATGAAGTTTCACACTAAAGGTGGACAACATACACTCACTCTCGATGACAAAGATCGAATGTATTTGCAAGGTGAAGTGACGTGGTGTTTTGAGGGAGAGTTTGAGTGGCGATAGAAGAAGAACGTGCAGATAAAATAATGACAGAGAGAGGGATGGTGACATCACGCTCTCAAGCAAAGTCTCTTATCGATAATGGTGATGTCGTTTGTAACGGCATCCTCTTAAAAAAAGCTGGAGCAATGGTTCCGGTTGATTCAGAAATTGTGATTAACGCTCAAATTTATGTGGGACGTGGGGCCTTTAAACTTGAAGGAGCCTTTACAGAATTCGGTATTGAAGTCAAAGATCTTGTCATGCTTGATGTAGGGGCCAGCACGGGTGGCTTTACAGAAGTGATGCTTAATCATGGAGCTAAAAAAGTTTATGCGATTGATGTGGGCCATGACCAACTGGCCGAAAAACTTCGTTTAGATCCTCGAGTGATCAATATGGAAGGTACCAATATAAGAAATTTAACTGAACTTCCAGAGCTCGCCGATGGGGCCGTAATGGATCTCTCATTTATTTCTGTGACAAAAGTTTTAGGGAGTGTGTTTAAACTTCTAAAAGAGAAAGCCTTCTTGGTTGTTCTCATTAAACCTCAGTTTGAAGCAGGGACTGAGAGAATATCTAGCTCAGGAGTTGTTAGAGACGAAGGTCTTAGACAAACTATTCTTAAAGAAGTGACTCAGTTTGGTGAGCAGTCAGGTTGGAGCATCGTCAAAACGATGGATTCAACTATTGAAGGCAAGACTGGTAACTTAGAATTTCTTTCTCTGTGGAAAAAGAATTAAAGATTAACGTCGTACCTAACAGTGAGTGAGTTGATCACATTGGTTTGTGAAAGATTAGATAGTTCTTTGAGTAGACTATCATTCTGATAAATTAAATTATAATCCAAATAAAGATTGTTCGTTACACTCACTGCTAATTTCAGATCATTAACCATATTATTATTTTTCATATCAAGGGCCCAGCTAGACATGTCTTGAAATGGCCTAAACCAAAAAAGATTCTCCAGCATTATCCTTTCATTAATTTTTTTCTTCATTCCAAAACGCACACCATGACGAAGTCCTGTTTTTGAAACTGTATTTATAGACACTCCATCAGCACCGCGTACTTCGGTTGTTCTAAGATCAAGCAAAGGAACATAACTTAAGTCAAATGCTTCACCCTGTTTGTTCTCGTAAAGATGCCAAGTGTAACCAATTGGGCCGAATTGCCAATGAGACTTAGGAGTGGCAAGGACTGAGTATCGAGCAGAGTTAAAATTAATCAGAGACAGAGATGAAACAGTACTTGTGAGATGATAAATTGAGAACTGAGCATTGGCCGCAGTTGATCTCGTTGAAATATTCTCTTTTGTCTCAGGGTCTTGAAGTCTGTTTTGAGATTGCTCACCTTGAACTTTAAAACGGTAGCGGTCACCAAGATTTTCAAGTCTTGCACCAAAACGTAAGCTTTCAGCATTGTTGATCGTTTGTTTCACTACAGGAGAAGCAAAAAGTGAAAATTTAAAATCAGTCATCTCACGTTCAAATGTTTTCTGATCTACAACTGTATTAAAATAAGATTTTCTTTTCTCATATCCTACTGGATCAATAAGATCTCTTTCTGTGATTCTTTCTGGAAGATCATTATTTAAAACAATTGGTTTTTCTTTTTCAGCTTTAACTGGTGCTGTGAATGATGCTTCTTTGTAAGCAGTCTTTGAATCAGGGAGCTCACTATCATTCATTCCGATAATTTTATAAACATAGTCTTTAGAAATAGATTCAGTTGAAACAATTCGGTAGAGCTGCCAATAAGAGGCTTCGCTTGCAGTTTTAAGACAGATGGCCCTTGCTGCATAACCTTCAAGGTTCACAAGTCTGGCGTGGTCTCCCTTAAAAATCCCATCTTCGATTCCGCGATTAATCATCACTACATTTTTTGGTAGTGCTTGAAGAATACGAACATTAGGCAGAACTTCAGAGAAGTCCAAGGCCATGACTGAAGTAGATATAAAGACTAATACGAGTAAAAAGTATTTCATCTCTCAATTATAAAACGGATTTTGATTCTAGGTAACCAAAAGGTGGCTGGCACCTTTTGGTTAGTGAGGACTAATTTAGTAATTAAGGACTGAATGAACGGGAAGGCCTTCTTCTTTAAACTTGTTTAAAAAAGTCAGGTTAATAAGAAGTGAGAGTGCTTTCACATCATACTTATTTTTCGCGCAAAGATTCATCACAGCTTTAAGTGTCCCACCAGTAGCGAGGACATCATCAACCACAACAACTCGTGCAGGCTTATCATTTACAATCATCTCAAGAGTATCCGTGCCATATTCAAGAGCATAACTTTCAGCGATTGTTGGCGGCGGAAGTTTTCCTTTTTTCCTAACAGCAATAAAACCTTTTTTAAAATGAATGGCCATCGCTGCTCCAAGAATAAATCCACGAGACTCAACACCTACAACGGCATCAATTTCATTCCAATTAATACCTTCACCCATGGCCGCCACTACTTCTTCAAATTTTTCCTGAAGTAGAGGAGTGATGTCTTTAAACATGATTGCCGCTTTGGGAAAATCTGGAACATTACGGATATGTTGCTCAAAAGGATGCATAGTGAGTTCTCCTCTATAAATTATAGTTATGGCCCGTTTTTACCAAGACAAGTGTCAATTGTCGAAACTTTAGACAGTTTTGTGGATAACTATCTGATTTATGCGTTGGCTCCTTTGGCCCGAGCCTTGCTTTATAAAGCCTTAAGAACAGGGAGTTCAAATGAAAGCATTACTTTTAGGATTCTTATTAAGTATTTCGGCCTCAGCTTTTGCTAACCAACATCATGTGATCGACATGCTTGGGAGTTCGGCTAAAGGGCAGTTTATTGCTTTAGAAGAGTATGGCTATCATCCGATTGAGCGAGAGTTCTATGTAAAAATTCAAATCATGAATGCTTGGAAGAATACTTATGTCAGTAAGCCAATAGAAATAAAGCTTCCTGCTCAAAACCAATTACGACTTGATGATGCCAGAGAAAAAGCCAGAGCACTTGCTCAAGATGATTTAATGAAATTCAATATTCAGTCTTAGATTCTAAAAAAACGCGGAACTATATCTGTGGCAGATCCTTCAATAAACTCATCAATGAAGGCTGCTTGGGGAATCGGTTCTTTATTTAAACACACAGTATGTGCTCCTGCCGCTTTTGCTCCAGCAAGAAAACTAGCTGCCGGATAAACCACACCACTGGTTCCAATACTCACAAAAAGATCGCAATGACTTATTTGGTGATAAATTTTCTCCATATGTTGTGGCATCTCTCCGAACCAAACGATATGGGGACGAATCATGACCTTGCAACAAGGTGAAAGCGGAATAAAATTTCTATATTCTAAATTATAGTGGTGTAAATAATGTTGATGTGAGCGCTGAGTGCTATCACAAAGTTCTGTTTCCTGTGGAGCATAGTCTCCCAGTTCATTAAAATAAGCATAATCATCTAAATAAACAATCCCACAGTTGGAGCAACTTGATTCATGAAGTGATCCATGCATACAAATGGGTGGGAGTGAATGGGTGGTATCGGCACGTAAGTGCAAAGCATCTACGTTTTGGGTAATAAGATGAACATCAGGATGCGCTTTTGCAAACTGAATAAGGGCAAGATGGGCGAGGTTGGGTTTGGCCTTGGCCGCTTGCAGTCTTCGCATGGAATAAAATTTCCAAACAAGAAGTGGGTCTTTTTCAAAAGCTTCAGGAGTCGCTACATCTTCAATCTTGTGTTGCTCCCAAAGACCTTGTGAATCTCGAAAAGTTGAAATTCCTGACTCTGCAGAAATTCCTGCACCAGTGAGAATCACAATCTTTTTGTATTCATTTAAGGGTTTCATTTTATGTTTTTAACCAAGCTTGATTATTCAAATTTGCACGCAATAAAAATTCAATAAGATTTAAATGTCTTCTCATCACTCGCGAGTAGCGATGCTTTTTGACCGGATTAAAATATCCAGTGGCCGAGAAGGCCTGAAGTGGATTTTTTCTCACCCATAACCATGACCCCATCTCAAGAGTGAGAGGAAGATACACACCGTTTTTATTTTTCTCGGTATATTTTTGATAAATATGATCCCACAGATCTCCGTGAGTCATATAACTATCAGCTTGATGCTCGATTATATAAACATGGTAGGGATAGGTTTTATCAAACAGATTTTTAAGTCTTAAAATATCAGTTTCATGAGGAAATGGTTTAGGAGATTTGGCCCAAGGATACCAAAGGCGATCACGAAGACCAAAGCCAGAATGAAAATCGAGGGAAATGACCTGTTCTGATTCAAAAAGTTCACGCTGACAAAAATCCACAACTGTTTGAGTTTCAATTTCTGGTTGATTCGGATTTCCACGAAACCAGGGAATGCGAGGTGAAATTGTCTGCCCTGAAACCAGAGCAATCGTTTTTCCACCCTTCTCAGCTTCAACGGGAGAGTTACGCATGAGATCTACACCATTAGCATTGGATCTTTTATTAAAGGCCATCCCTAGAGGATTGATAATAGGAATTGAAACAATACGACAGTGCTGAAAGAGTTCTTGAAGTTCTTTGTCCCAACTTAAGCGGTATAAAATATGCTGAAGAAATGAAACTAAAACATGAGTTCCCACACGCTCAAGACCATGAACTCCACCAAAAAGGGCCAGCGTTGGTTTGGTTTTATCCTCGGTCCCGATTCGAAGTCCATGAAGGGGCATAGTATAGCCACGAGCACTCACTTCTGAGAGCTTCTCTAAATGAACTAATCCTTTAAAGTCTTGAGCTAGCTTTTCAACTTCAAAAAGTTCGGGAATGATCTGGCGGGCAGGTAAAGTCATGAAATAATTATACCTTAGTGAATGATTCCTGCCCTAGTCAAAATTTGCCTCCTCTAATACTGACCCAAAACTATGGGACAATAAAAGTGATATTAAGGAGCAAATTCGCTCCCTTTTTTCCCCTCAAAGGACTCTTGAATGTGCGGCTTGCTCGGTTTTGCTGGAAATGTAAAAAAACTTGATGATTTTGAGTCTAATTTTCAAAAACTACGTCATAGAGGTCCTGATGATACTGAGATTTATACAGTCGGTGAGGAGGCATCACTTTGCTTTCACCGTTTAAGTATTATGGACCCCACTCATAAAGGTGATCAGCCTTTTAAAGATTTGGATCATGGCCACATCGTGATTTGTAATGGCGAAATTTATAATTATAAAGAAATTAAAAAAAGTTATGAATCTACTTATAACTTTATTTCAGGGTCAGATTGCGAAGTACTACTACCATTATTTAACAATTTTGGAATTCAAAGAATGTGCTCCAAGCTTGATGCAGAGTTTGCTTTAGTTATTTGGGATGCCAAAAGTAAAAAACTTTTAGCTGCGAGAGACCCGATTGGGATCAGACCATTATTTTATGGATACCACGATAACAAAATTATGTTTGCTTCAGAGGCAAAGGTTTTGACTCCCTATTGCGCGAAAGTGGAAGCTTTTCCCCCTGGGCATTATTACGATGGAGAAAAATTTCATCAGTATGCTGATCTCACGACAGTTAAAACTTATCAGCCTAAAAATTTAGAAAAACATCTTAAAGATATTCGTGAAGATTTGATTGAAGGTGTCCGTAAACGTTTAATGTCAGATGTTCCCGTTGGTTTTCTGCTCTCTGGAGGACTTGACTCAAGTCTAGTCTGTGGAATCGCCACGCATATTCTCAAAAAACCGATTACTACATTCTCTGTTGGTCTAGATCATAATCCTATCGATATTGGTTACGCTAAAATCGTTGCGGATCATATTAAATCAGATCATCATGAAGTTTATTTTAATAAAAAACAAACTCTCGGAGTTCTTGAAGAGCTTATTTGGTATCTTGAAACTTGGGATATCACAACAATTAGAGCTTCAATTGGAATGTATCTTGTGTGCCAGTATGTAAAAGAGAAAACTCCCATAAAAGTTGTTCTTACTGGAGAGATTTCTGATGAACTCTTTGGTTATAAATATACAGACTTTGCTCCTAGTCCTGAGGAGTTTCAGAAGGAAGCAAAGAAGCGAGTGGATGAATTATATCTTTATGATGTACTCCGTGCTGACCGTTGTATTTCGGCCCATTCCATTGAGGCCCGCGTGCCCTTTGGAGACTTAAAATTTGTGAAAGGGGTCATGAGTATTGATCCGAGTTTTAAAATGAATACGACTGGTGTAGGAAAACACTTACTTCGTAAGGCCTTTGAAGGGACAGACTTTATTCCTGAATCAATCTTAATGCGTGAGAAGGCAGCCTTCTCAGATGCAGTAGGACATTCGATGGTTGATTATCTTAAAGAGTATGCAGAAGAGAAATACACTGAGACAGACCTCGCTCGCGCTAAAGAAAAGTTTCCACATGGTACACCCTTTACTAAAGAGTCATTACTTTACAGAGATATTTTCGAGAGACATTATCCGAATCAATCGCACTTGATAAAAGATTTTTGGATGCCAAATAGAGAGTGGCCAGGATGTCAGGTAAACGATCCTAGCGCACGTGTATTATCTAATTATGGTAAAAGCGGAGAGTAGGTTTATTGCTTCTTGGCAGAAGACGGAATCATTGGTTTTACTACTCTTGTATTATCTGCTTCTGGAACAGCTTTACCCCATTGGCGAAAACTATTAACCACAGAAGCCGGCATCTCTGAATTATCAAGACAGACAACCTCTACACTATTTAGGGCAATTTGATTTCCATCTGTTGTTATTTTATCTCCAAGCATACAAGAACCTACAACACAGCTTCCTTCTTTGGATTCTTTATGTCCGTAAAGGCTTTGACAGGCATTTTGCACACTCACAAGAATGGCAGATTTTTTATCTTGTGGACAAATTTTATAAGAAAGATCCGCATAACTTTTTTCAACATCACATGAGTAGCGATAACAAACTGAATGAGGAGTCTCTCCAATTTTTTCACTTAAATTTTCAAAGCGAAGCTTACCTTCATTCTCTTTACATTTTGATTCAAGCCCAAGCCTGATATCATCTATTTTTAATCTCTCATTCCCAAAGTCTTGGGCCGAAGTCATAGTTGAAAAGAAAATCGAGATTAAAATAACAGTAAATTTCATAAGTTACCTCTTTGACTGAACTTGTCGGTTAATCAAAAGAAATACTTTAGAACCTTGTTTATATAGATTGAGTTTGGTAATCACCAATAATGCTTAAAACTATTTTCATCACATTTATCTGCTTAATGACTTTAACTACTTACGCCCAAAAAGACACTCATACAGGTGGTGGCGCTGGTGGTGGGAAAGGCGGAAATGGCGGCGGAGGAAGTATGGTGCTGAGATTTATTTTGAAGCCAACATACAGTTTTCAAGCAAAGGACTGTGAAATGATAAGCACTAGTGGTCCTTCAGTTCTTGATTATGTCTGTGAAAAGATGGACACGCTTGTCAATTCAGGTGCTGTTTGCACTGAAGCTCAGTATGAATTCTATTTCACTTGTTGCCCTGACTTTGCTTCAGAGGGCGGCGGTGGAGTTCTGGCCAATCCTCTCTAATCTTGACTCAGAAATGATTTAACGGTAAATGTTTCGATTATGGAAACATTCGAACTTCGTTATTTTTTAAGTGTCGCCTCAGTTGAAAATCTTCATCGTGCTTCTGAAAAAATTCACATCTCTCCTGCTTCTCTAAGTAAGGCGATTGCCCGTCTAGAAGCTGAATTAGGTGTTAATCTTTTTAAACGCGAAGGAAAAAGTATCAAGCTTACTGATCACGGTAAACTTCTACAACTTCGTGCCTCAGAAATAATTCGCCTTGAAGAAGCAACAAAGATTGAGCTGTCTGGAACACTAGGTGTTTTAAATATTGTTATTGCAGGACCAGAAGTTCTTTTTTCGTTAAAAGGAATTGAAGTAACGGAAGATCTTAAAAAGAAATTTCCTTCTTCACGTTTTGAATTTATTTCTACTACTGAAAAAGAAGCCATATCTTTAGTGGAAAGAGGCGAAGCCCATCTCGGCTTGATAAGTTCAGATCAGGCCCTTAATAGTGATCCCAACTACCATTTCCTAGTGCAACTTTTCTTCATCATAACTTCATAAGGT
>DZBG01000104.1 GCA_022729855.1 Bdellovibrio sp. | reverse complement strand
TTTATTGACTTAAATTAAGACCGATTTTGTGTCATAGGTGCTCGGACAGGACATACAAATAGAGTGGAGGAGATTTATCGAAATGATAACTATCTTATTTCTCCGGCCATCAGAACTTATTATGAGCACACACTTTTCAAAAAAGCAGCCTCAACACTTTTTGATATCGATCACTCGTATGTTGAAAGAGATGTCGACGCCAAGAAAGAACTTAAATTCGCTTCGAGATCTTATGGTGTAATGTTAGGGGAGAGATTTAATTTCTTTGATTCAGGTGAGTCAATTGTCAGATTAAAATACCGAAAATTTCAGAGTTATAATACTAATTCAGATTCGAATACAAAAAGCTTAGTTTATGAGCAGGTCAAGAGTTTCGAGAAATGGATTCTTCTTTTCTATTCAAGTTATGACATGACTAGAGTTGAAAATAGCATCTATGATACGAATGGTCTGACAGTTAGAGGGGATTTTATTCTTCCTGCTGTGAAAAACTGGTTTACACCAAGTATTGGTCTCGCCCTTACTCTGACTGATCCCATTAATAATAAAGCGGCTCGTGGTATGGAGAAGCTTTATAATCCAAGCTTAAGGCTTGCTCGTCTCTTTGGTAAAAGGATTCGTGGAAGTTTTAAAATTGATTACTCAAAAAATGATTCAAAAGATACGCAAAACTTTGCTTATAAGAAAACGGTGTATGGTTTTGAATTAGAATACTTGTTTTAAGACTGAGGGAGCTCAACAATAAATTGAGTCCCCTGGCCAACCTGGCTTTCGGCCCAAATTTTTCCCTGATGATTATTGATGATATGCTTAACAATTGAGAGACCAAGGCCCGTGCCTCGTTGTGATTCTCTTGAGGCATCAACACGATAGAACCTTTCAAAAATTCTTTCTAAGTGCGGAGGAGCAATCCCCGGACCATTGTCTTGAATAATAATATAAGACTTATTATTTTTATTATAAGTCGAAATCTTCACCTCGGGATTGTCAGAATATTTACAAGCATTATCCAAGAGGTTTGTGATCACTTGTTCAATCATTTTCAAATTTCCAGTGAGATAACCATTTTGTAAATCAAGAGTGAGCTTTGGATTTTTTGCTCTATGATTCGTCAGAACACTTTCACTAATGGCCTCTATCATGGGAAGTAATTCAATCTTCTCAAAAACGACTTTTCTTTGGGACTCAATCACTGAAAGACTAAGAAGTTCGTTAAAAAGTGAAATCATGCGTTCAGTATTAAAAAGAATCTTATCCAGAAAGACATGGAGAGTGGGATCTATTTTGGCTTTCTGACCATCAAGAAGCTGAGTGAAGCCTTTGATTGATGTCAGTGGTGTTCGAATTTCATGTGAGACATTGGCCACAAAATCAACACGCATTTGTTCAGTCTTCTTCATTTCAGTTACATCATAGAAAACGCCGAGGACTCCAGAGATTTGTTTATCGGCTTTTCTTATGGGAGAGATGCTGAGATTATAAATGCGCTGAGATTTATTTGAAAAAACAAGATCTGTAAGAATAATGGTTTCACCATTTTTGAGCACTTTTCTGAAAGCTTCAAGAATTTCTTCATTTTCAATATAGTGCCAAATCTTAGATGTAATCTCAGTTCTTGGTCTGTCTTCAATAAACTTCGTTTTAAATTTAGAGTTATAAAAAAGAATTGTTTCAAATGGATCAATGGCAATAATTAGATCGCTAATTGATTCTAGGATGGCGGTGAATTTTTCATTCTCATCTTTAAATAAATGAATCTGACTTTCAACTCTATTAATAAGTTGTTTTAAGGCCTCATTTAAATGTCCCCATTCATCCTGCTTATAAATAAGCTTTAGATTATCAGAGTAGGGAATATCTTCTTTAAAAGTTTCAATTTGTGAGACAAGGCTCCCAAGCTGTTTAGTGAGGTGGTAGTAGAAAAAAAGAAAACTTAAGTAACCTACAAGGCATATGGGGAGGAAATACCAAATGATAAGATCATCAATTCGATGAACAAGTTCCGGAAAAGTTTTGTAGGTAAAATAGGCACAGATCGACGCCGCACCAAAGAATAACAAGGCACTTAGTCTTGCAATCTTTATGAAGTGGAACCAAGGATAGCGCTTTTTATTTTTAGAGGACATCTTTAAAACGATAGCCAATGCCGCGGATAGTTTCAATCAAATTAGCCGCAGTTCCCATTTTTTTTCTGAGTCCAGCAATATGAGTGTCTACAGTTCTTCCAGTCACGAAGATATTATCACCTTGAATATTGTTGATGAACTGCTCACGGGTGAAAACATGTCCTGGTTTATTTGCAAGAATGACTAAAATCTTAAACTCTGTGGAAGTAAGAATGATCTCTTGGTTATCAACAAGCACTCTGGCTTTTTTGGGTTCAATTCTAAGATTTTCGTAATTCAAGAATTCTTCATGAGTATCATTTTTCTGAATCGTTTGAATTGCTCTTAATTGAACTCTGACACGGGCCTGTAGCACGCTTAGATCAAAAGGTTTGGTAATATAATCGTCAGCACCTGCATCAAGACCGGCCACAATATCTTCAGGTTGAGTGAGGGCAGTGATCATAATAATGGGGTGATCTTTGTATAGTTTCTGGCCGCGAAGTTTTGCTGTGAATTCTAGTCCGCTCATCGAGCCTGGAAGCATCCAATCGACGATAAAGAGATCGATCTTTTCACCTCGCTCTAGAACTGAGATGGCCTTATCGGCACTTTCAACGGCCGTCACATCATGGCCTTCGCTCTTCATTTGAAAAGAGATGAGATCGCGAATATCAGTTTCATCTTCAATAAGGAGAATATGTGTGTTTTGACTCATAGATAGTCCTCTTTTTTTAGAGGCTTTATACCAGAATCTAGGGGGGGCTTCAATTAAGATTGTGTTAAGAATGAAAAGTACGGCCCCTTGAAAGGGCCGTACACTATTGAAAACTAAAGATTATTGTTAACAAAGTTCCAGTTAACAAGATTCCAAAATGCATTGATATAGTTAGGACGTGCATTACGGTAATCTACATAATAAGCATGTTCCCAAACATCAATTGTCATCAGGGCCTTAAGTCCCGCTGTCATTGGAGTTTGAGCATTAGATGTATTGTAAATTTCAATATCACCTTGCTTATTAAGAACTAGCCAAGTCCATGCTGAACCAAAGTTAGTTGCTGCTGATTTTGTGAATTCTTCTTTAAATTTATCGAAAGATCCCCATTTCTTTGTGATCATTTCTGCTACTTTACCAGTCGCTTCGCCACCACCGTTTGGTGCAAGACAGTTCCAGTAAAATGTATGATTCCAAACTTGAGCTGCGTTATTAAAAAGTCCGCCTTCTGATTTCATGATGATCTCTTCAAGAGTCATGTTTTCAAAAGCTGTTCCTTTGATAAGGTTGTTTAAGTTAGTTACATAAGCGTTATGATGCTTACTGTAGTGATAGTCCAGTGTTTCAGCTGAAATATGTGGTTGTAATGCATCCTTAGTGTAAGGTAGTTCTGGTAATTTGTGTTCCATAGATGGCCTCCGGTTTTAATCAAGTACTATGATAGTCATTAACATCTGCTAAGGTTAAATCTGGTAGGAACTATCGTCAACCTAACAATGAAAATGGCAATAAGTGTTAACTGAAAAATCCAAGTTAATCGGGTATGTTGTAGTATAAGAAATCTTAATTTTTAAGTGTTTGATATAAATATTGAATCCCACTAGAATTTCACATTAATAGTTCTTTACCTCTGCCATGGAATGGTTGTGCGCATGAATAATCTTCTGCTTCTCCTCGTTTTGACTCTTTTTTGTGTCAATGAAGCCATGGCTTCACAATATAAAATTGTTCACTCTAAAGGCCCTGTTTCAATCCTTAGAAATCAAAAAAAAATACCTGTTTCACAAAAATTAGATCTTGAATTAAAAGACATCATTATTACAGGAAAAGATTCTCTCGCAGTCGTGAAGAGTGATCGCATGACTTTAAAAATTGTGGCGAATTCAGAAGTTTCAATTAGCGAACTTGATAAAGAAATAGTGGTTGATATTAGTAGTGGTGGAATTGTTGCCAATTATATCAAGCAGAAAATTAAAGACACTGTGGGAACTAAGCTGCGTGTAAATACGAAACACACATCAATGGGAGTAAGGGGGACGACATTCTTTGCTTACAACAATAAAGATCAGACAAGCTACCTGACGGTTAAAGAGGGTGAAGTCGAGTTTCGTGGGAAAAATAGTAGCGGTAGTGAATTTGTCAGTGGAAACAAGACGGCTTTCACAGATAGTTCACTTAAAAACAGAAAGCCATCAACTGTTGGTTTTGAGTCTGAGATAAATTGGGAACTTTCAAATATGAAATCAAATCTCTCTCAACCTAAAAAACTCTTCTCTAAGATGCAAGAGCAATGGGATGACTTTAAAAAAGAAAATGAAAAGAAGTGGAAGAAAAGAAACGATAGTATGGATGATCAGTGGAATAAAATGAAAGACCAACTTTAATGAGGAGGAACACATGAAGTTAGTAGTAGGAATGATGTTGTTATCAACTTTGGCCCTTGTAGGATGTAGTTCAGCAAAAAAAGCTGATATGTCTGAAGAGGATGTAGCAAAAAAAGAAGCCGTAATTAAAACTGAAGCTCCTGATTATGTAATCATGGAAACTTCTCAACCAACTCGTCCAGCTTGGATTCTTGATCCTATTCTTGGTGATGAAGTTAAAGAAAGAAAGAAAAGCCGTTATTTTGTTAACGAATCTAAAAACGTAAATCAACGTCTTTGTGTTCGTTCAGCAGAAGCACGTGCTACTTCTCAAATCTCTCGTGAAATTGCTCAGTTTATGAAGAACTCATACACTGAAGCGACTCAAAACGATGGTGACGAAGCTGTTGAGCACATGGAAGAACAATTGGCCCAAGAGTCTCAATCGTTTATCGTAGGTGCTAAATCTCTTAAAACTTTCTGGGAAAAAAGAAAGTATAAAGAAGAGTTAGGTGCTGAAGAGGATAAAACAGAATTTAACTGTTACGCACTTGTAAAAATGACTAAGAAAGATGTTGAAGAAGCAGTTAAGCGTTCACGCAAAAAACTTCTTGATAATCTTGAAGAGCCAGAAGTTAAGAAAAAAGCTGAGAAAGCTCTTGCTGGTGCTGAACAAGCATTCGCAAATTTAGAAAAACCTGTTCAACTTGAATCATCTGAAGAAGGTGAGGAGTAATACTCCTCGCTTCCTTTTTTATTGTTGGAGCTTAAATTATGAAATATCTAAGTGTTATTTTGCTTCTTGGAATCTTTTTAAATACAGCATTTGCTCAAAAGAAATATGTTGATCCAAATGAAAGACAAAAAAGAGGACTCATGGAGGATGGAGATGCTCCATCTAAGCCAGCTCCAACAATAGAAGAAAAAATCGAAAAGAATAAAGTGGCCGAGTCTCAAAACTCGGTCACTCCTCAAGAATCACTTTGTGAATGCCGTAAACTTAAAGACATGAATGAAGGCTTAAGCCGTTTGTATTGGAATAGCGACGAAGTTACTCGTGCCATGACTGGCCGTGAGGAAATTGATGCTCGAGATTCAAGTGTACAAGCCACAATGATTTATATCGTGTCAACGAGTAGAGGTTCTGGATCACCAGCAAACCCTGCTAAATGTAAGGCCACAGATATTTTTGAAACTAATATGAAAAAGTTAACAGCTATGATTCATGCTCAAGAGCAGAAGTGTGATGTTTATAAGTTAAGAGGAATTGATCATGACTAGATTATTATCTTTTATCATTGCCGCCTTTTTTTCACTTGCTGTTTTTGCAGCACCTGATTGGGTAAGTGATGCTAAAAAAGCATGCAAGAGTTCTGAACTTTGTGCTGTTGGTACCGGTGACACGAGAAGTGTGGCCGAAAGAAACGCACGAGTCTCATTAAGTAAAATTTTTGATACTAAGATTTCATCAAAACTTGCTACCTCTTTGAAATCTTCAGGCCAAGATGTTGAAGAATCAGTCTCTGAAGACATTAATGAGGCCACTGACACAGCTCTTGCGGGAGTAGAGATCAAAAAAAGTTTTGAAGATAAAACTTCGTTCTTTTCACTCGCTGTCGTGAATAAGGCGAAAGCTGCTAGTGGATTCAAAAAAGAAATCGAAAATATCGACGGGCAAATGAAGGCCATTGCCAAAGAAGGCGAGAGCATTGAAAAAGTAAAACTAGAAAGACTTTTTGTTAAAAGAGAAATGCTCAATAAGCAGTACCAGTTTTTAACAAATCAATCGATCGAGTCACCTCTTTCATATGAAGAAATCTTTGCGGCCAAAAGAAATGCAGGAAACGATGTTGTGATCCATGTCTACTTAGACGAGGATGAGCCGAAAACGGTAGAAGCCGCACTTGTGCGTACAATCTCTGATATGGGGTTTCAAGCGACATCTGGCGAAACAAGAAATAAGAACTCTACTCATATTATTACGGGTGAGTATGTTTCAGATAAACAGTACTTAAACGTGGAAGGCTTTGAAAAATATAAATTCGTTTTAAAAATCAAAGCTATGAAAGCTGCGACGAAAGTAGAAAGTGGTCACCTTGATTTTGAAGTGGTTGAGACTGGACGTAACTATTCTCAGGCCAATGATAAGGCGATCCCGAAGTTCCAAGAATTTATTAAAACTAATATTGAGAAATTGAATCTCAGATAGACCTAAGGAGTTTACAAATGATGAAGTTATTAATGATGTTATTGTCTCTTTCTATTCTTGCTACAAGCTGTGGTAGCTTCCAAGCCAAAAGAGTAAATGCCGATGAAGGTGATGAACTTGCATTAGGAATTACAGATAAATGGGTAGATAAAGATACAGAAGTCGCTGTTGCTGATTTAATCAAAAAAATTGAGTCACACAAAGGTTTCCAGAAATATCTTGCGAAAAGATCTAAAAAACCAAAATTATTCATTGCTGAAGTTCAAAATGAAACTTCTGAGCCATATTTTCCTATCGATAATATAAATGATGAGCTTTTAAACCAATTCTCTGCTACAGGTGAATACACACTTATTGATGCAAGATCTCGTGATAAAATCCTTAAAGAAATTCAATACCAAAACGATGGTATGGTTAAGCCAGAAGATGTTAAGCAAATCGGAAAACAATCTGGTGCTGATATCCTTATTTTTGGTTCTGTAAGAATGCAACCAGCTTCTCGTGGTGGAAAAACAATTAAGCAATACTCAATCAATATGCGTATGACTGAAATTGAATCATCTGAAGAAGTTCTTCGTGTGAATACAAAAGCTCAAAAATTCTCAGATCAAAGTAGCACTGGATGGTAGTCTCACTAAGAAAATTAGCTCTTCTAATTTTCTTAGGTCTTATTGCTGTAGGTTGTGCTTCTCGTAATAGAGAAGCACACAAAAAACTTAAAGCTGAGGCCCAGAAAGCGGATTATGAAGCAGCTCTTAAGCTCGTTAAAAGTGACGAGTTTTATCCTGAAGAAAATTCAAAACTACTAAAACTTATGGAAGGATCAATTCTGTATCATATGAATGGTGATTATTACCAAGCAATGATGCTTCTTGATCAGACAAAAGATTTAAGCGATAAATTATTTACAGTATCAATCTCTAAGAAAGCAGCTTCTGCTATCGTGAACGATAATGTGGATAATTATTATGGTGAGACTTATGAGCGTTCAATGATTCGTTTCTACCAGACGCTGAATCATTATTCACTTTTCTTAAAAGGTGAGTATGAGTCTTATAAAGTAGAGAACAAAGATGCTGAAGGAAAAGTCTTAGATGTAAAAGAAATTCCTGCAAAATCACTTAGTGCGAAAGAGCGTAGATTTCACCTCGTCGCCGCAAGAAGTACATTATTAGAATGGAATTCTCTTCTCGATAATTATAAAGCGACAAGTGGTGGGAAACCTATTTATAAGGATGACCTTCTTGCTAAAATCTTTGGGGCATTTATCCATGAACAAATGGGATCGGCCCAAGATAAAGCAATTGCCTTGGGTTTATTTAAAGAAGCAAAAAAAGTTCTTTTTAGAAACTTCAATATTCTTCCTACCTATAATAAAAAATCTGAAGAGTTTGTTAAAAACTTTGATAGTTTTGGAACAATGAATGAAGCAGAGGTTTTGAAAAAATATGTTGAGAAAACTCAGCATTATATAAATCTAGAAACTTTTATTGATTCTCAAATTGCAAGACTTTCAAATAATAAGAAGCCAAATTCTGTTTTTGTGTTAATCGAGAATAATTTTATTGCTTCTAAACAAGTAAAGAAATTTGAGTTCCCAATTCCTGTGGCTTCGATTCCGGCCAGTATTCCTGGTGGGGACTTTATGAGCTTTGCAGGCAAGGTTCTCAATGCTGCAGCGAAATCAGTTCCTAAAATCTATTTTGAAATGACTGAGATTCCATTCATCCCAGCAGTTAATGATCAAGTGATCAATATTAAAGATAAAAAGGGTAAGATTGTCGTCACTAAGAGTCTTGCTACTTTGAATCCTCTTTCTGATCTTGCTCATTACACTTTAGCAGAAGATGCTATTTCAAATTATGCAAAAGTAGGGGGACGAGTTGTTATTAAACATGTGGCAGCTCTGTTGAGCGCTTATGCGATCTATAAAAAGAATGCTGCGACAAATGAGACATTTGCAATGTTGCTTGCTGGTGGAGCTTATTCTGCTGCCAACAAGGGGATTGAGCTCTCTGAGCAAGCTGATCTAAGAGAATGGTCTATGCTTCCTCATATGTACTCATCTACTGCTTTTGAACTTGCTCCAGGTGAATATACTGTTGAATATAAAAATCAGACGAAAACGGAAGATCTAGGAACTATCAAAGTGACAAAATCTGACCAAGCAATTTTTGTGAAACGACGTATCTATCAATAGATAAGAAAGGGCCTTCGGGCCCTTTCTTTATTCTACGGGAATAATATCTATAATCTTAGATGTCTCAACAAGCTCATAAGGAACACCCTCAAGAACAAACATATTAAGACGTTTGTTAGCTGTGGGATTAAGCAGTTCCATTTTTATTTTTCCACCATCAAACTCAAAGCAGTAAATATCATTTTTATGATAGATCAACTCGTAGTTGTATCGTAAGCGATCCATCAAACCATAGATCTAGATCTTGACCGGTAGTAAATCCAA
>DZBG01000103.1 GCA_022729855.1 Bdellovibrio sp. | reverse complement strand
CTGCCGCGTGAATGTTTATTGACTTAAATTAAGACCGATTTTGTGTCATAGGTGCCCGGACAGGACAAAGGTCACGATACTGAGTCACTAACTTTTCTTGAAAATCCATACTTATTTCTCTCTTCAAACGTTCCTCCTGGGTGATTCTCTTGTAAGCTGAGAATCATTGTAGATCTACAGATCGGTTCACCTGAAGATTTCTTGATTAAATATCTCTACTATTGATTGGTTTCATCGAGTTATCTACTTGCGGACAAATAAGGCCCGTTTAGACAGAAGTGTTGAAAACACGAAATGCTGTCAATTTATATTGGCACCTTCCTAATATCGCTTAGAATAAATAGATGAATTTATGGATTGATGAATGTTTAGAAAAAGGGCGTAAGTTCCTGCCCGGAAATGAACTCACACTTAAGCTGGGATTAGTGACTCTTCTCACAGGCCGGCATGCTTTGGTGGAGGATGTCCCTGGTATGGGGAAGACAACCCTTGTGCATTTCTTAAGTAAAATTTTTGATCTGGAATTTCACCGTATTCAATTCACAAGTGATCTTCTTCCTAGTGATCTCATTGGACTCACCTTTTACAGAAAAGAAAAAGAAGACTTTGTTTTTCGTCCAGGGCCATTGTTTGGTGAGTTGATTCTTGCCGATGAGCTGAATCGTGGCGGGCCCAAAACTCAAAGTGCACTTCTTCAGGCCATGGAGGAGAAAAACGTCACTGTGGATAATCAACATCATTCACTTTCAGATTTTTTCTGTGTGATTGCCACACAAAATCCACGTCATCAAATAGGAACATTTCCTTTACCTGAATCACAACTGGATAGATTTCTTTTTAAATTTTCGATGGGGAAAATGTCTCATGAAGAAGAAGTTTTCCTCCTTCAAACTGGGACAAGACTTGATCAATACAAAGAGATGAAGCCACTTTATTCAAAAGAAGATCTCCGCAGTCATAGAGAAAAGATCAAAGAAATTAAAGTCGCAAAACCAGTTTTTGAATATATCGCGAACCTGCTTCAAAGCTCACGTGGTCATCACGAACTAAGTGGACTCAGTCCTCGTTGTGGACTTGATTTAATAGATGCAGTGAAGGCCTGGGCCTATATTCATAATAGAGACTATGTTCTTCCTGATGATATCTCAGAGCTCTTTCCATTTGTGGCCGGGCACAGACTTTTTTATCACCAGCAACAATCAACTGAGACCGAGCATCTCAAGGCCCGCGAATTTTTAAAAACCATTCATTTTGTTCCATGAAAATAATAAAACGGTTTATAAAAAATCTGTTTAGAAAAAAATCCCGCGTTTATATCATGCCAACCAGTATGGGCTGGTATTTGATTGGTCTTATACTGCTTATCTTTCTCTTAGGTGTGGGTTATAGCAATAACTTACTCTTGGGACTTGGACTCTTCCTTTCAAGTTTAGGGCTTTTTTGGCTTATTGAAGCTCATTTCTGGATGCAAAACTTCAAATTTGATGGCCTTCATTTAGCAGATGCTGAAGCGGGAAATCCTTTGATGATTACGATTAAGGGAAGCCATCCACAAGGTGATGAATTTTTCACTAAGCTCAATCATGAATTAGAACTCTTAAATGGAGAGTCATTCAAAATTAATTTCAGTAATCAACTCAGACATATAATAGTCAAAAAACGAGGACTTTTTAAAACTGAGTTTATTAAATTTGGGTCCTCAGGTTTCTTAGGCCTTTTCTATAGTTGGAGATTTTTTAAAATTGATCAAAAGTTTTGGGTTTATCCGGTCAAACATTTCAATATGATTCATTATCATTTGCCTTCAACTAATGATGAGTCTGTGGTTTCAGTTGTCAAAAATCAAGAACGCGATCATCACAGGCCTTATGTTCCAGGAGATGATGCTAAGAGAATTGATTGGAAGAGACTTGCCAAGAGCGAGGATCTTTTTGTTTTTGTAGGAGAGGAGAATAGAGGACTTGATGATATTACCATCGAGATTCTCACTAGCTCCCCTACTCTTGAAGCGGATTTATCTGACGCCTGCTACTTGATAGGGACTCTCTTTGAAGCGAATAGAAAGTGGACTCTCATTATTAATGGGCAGTCGAGTGGCCAGGGCACGGCTTCAGAGGTCTTTTTAAGAGAATCTCTGAGAAGGCTGGCCGAATGTTAAAAACAAATTCACTACTTAAAGTTTCTCTTCTGATCTATCCACTGATTGCTTGGTTTCTTAAAGATATTCTTATTTATTCAACCCTCATGGCAAATGTCTGTGTGTATTTGTTTATCTGGCTCAAAAAACCACTGGGTAGTTTTATTAAAAATGGGCTTCTTATTTTTATGGGAGCTTCTATTTGGTTTTATTATGGCCGGTGGATTGATCCTGAAATTGGCGTGAACTTTTTGCTGGCCGTGATTCCCTTAAAATTCGTTGAACAGAATAATGAGCGTGATAAGTTGATTCTCTTTTTTGGGATGATTCTTCTTCTCGGTGTGGGCATGCTCTTTGAGAAGAGTTTATTTTATTTTGCTTTTGTCTTAATAAGTCTCGGCTTCTTATTCTGGGCCCTTTATAAAGATAAAAAAAGTCCATTAAAGCTTAAAAGTTTGTTTAGCTACTTCCTTCTGACGGCTCCTTTAACGGTCATTCTCTTTTTAGTTTTTCCACGAGCTCTTTCTCCCTTTTTCTACCGTCCGACACCTCCTTCCCAAGGCGAAGTTGGTTATACAACTGATGTGAGACTTAATGAAATTGAGCAGCTCAGCTTTAACTCAAGAGTTGTTTTTCAAGCTGAGTTAAGTCAGGAGATTAATCCGGAACAACTTTATTGGAGAGGAAATACGATTTCAACCACTGATGGCTGGAACTGGTCCTCTGATTACCGTGACAGAATCATGGCCCTCACTGGAAAACTACGTGCAGGCAAAGGTGTAAAACAAATTATAAAGTCAGTGACTACTGAGGACTTTATGTTTGCCCTGGATCGACCTCATACACTCATGTGGAATAACCTTCCTTATTCAGTGGATGCGGTCAATTCTACAAGGCCTCAAGACAGATACAGCCGAATCTCAAATTATATTGCTTTCTCATCCCTTGAAAATGAGTATGAACCTGATCGATTGTCGACTTTAGATTTAAAAGTTTTTACCGGTTTACCACGTCTCAAACGCGGTCTTAAAGAAAGAATCCTGCGACAATTTAAATCAGAAACTCCAGAGCTCTTGATTCAAAAAATTCGCAAACATTTCGGAAAAGAAGGTTTCACTTATTCTCTCTCTCCAGGGAGAGTGGATAATTTTGATGATTTCTTTTTAAATAAAAAGATTGGGTTCTGCTCTCATTTTGCTTCCTCTCTAGGAATTATCCTGAGGATCCATGGTATCCCCACAAGGCTTGTTTCGGGATTTTTAGGGGGAGACTATAATCCCTATACTAGTATTTATAAAGTGACTCAGAACGATGCTCACGTCTGGGTTGAGGCCTATTTCAATAATAAATGGAGTCGGATTGATCCTGTGGCCTGGGTGGCCCCAGACCGTGTCACCCTTGGTGGTGGTGGTTATGTTGAGCAGGTTCTTGATTTAAAGGATCGGCCATGGATGAGCTACTTCAGACAATTTAAGAGCACGCAGCAATGGATTGAGCAGTGGAATGTGAAATTCTACAATATGATTGAGAACTATGACCGTACTTCGCAGATGGATCTGGCGAGCTCATTTGAGCTGGATTTAAAGCAGTTCTACTCTACCCTACCTCTTGTCATTCTCCTCATAGGGCTAGTCTCATACTTGTGGCAGAGACCGTTTTGGAGAGCGAAGAAAAAAAATATTTTTGAAAAAGGGTCCAAAACTCTGGTGAATGGACTTATTAAGCTTGGTTACGAAAAAGAGATGGGTCTTAATTTTGAGATGATCTATGCATTTTTAAAGCAAAGTGAATCCAAGAATAAAGAAGAATTAACCTATTTAATAAATGAATTTGAAATAATGGTTTTTAGAGATGAGAATTACGAATCACTGACTGAATGGATAAAGAAATTTAACAAACTTATTTGACGATTTTAAAATCTGCTTCAATCACATCATCATTATTATTTTTATGGGATTGAGCAGATGCTTGCTGCTGCTGCTTTTCTTGAATGGTCTTCATCGCTTTATAGAGCTGAATAAAACGTCGAACAAAATAGACGACAAAAATAATAGTTATTAATTTTAAAAGTTTCATAAAATGAACATAAACTTTGCGGCGTTTTTTGACAAGAAGTAGCTATTCTTCTTCTTCGTTAGGCCCTTTATTTTCAGTCTCTTGGGCCTTTTTCGCTTCTTCTTTTTGAAGTCTTTCAGCTTCTTTTTCAGCGGCTGCTTGCTCAGCAAGGGCAAGGGCCTCAGCTTCTTTTTTTGCTGCCTCGTCCTGAATTTCTTTTAATTTCGTCTGATTTAGTTTTTCAAATTCATCTCTATCAGTTTTCTTTTGATTTTCAAGGTCTCTGAAAAAGATTGAATTCACATAACGGCGTAAATCTTTTTTTCCAATCTCACCGATTCCGTGAATGAGACCGTAGTACATTCCATCTTTAAATTTTTCATTAGGGATAGTTGTAATATACATATCAACGGGAAAATTAAAATGAAGAACACTAAATGGTGGCAGGGCCTCTTTTGAGCTAAAAGTGATATCAGTCTCTGAACAACTTAAAAGTGTCACTTGAGTGAGAATCTCTCCCAGAGTTGCAGGAGATGATTTTTTTAAATAAACAGTCTCAGTGAGCTCTTTTGACGATACCGACAAGGGCTTTAGTTTCTTAGAAAAGACTTCGGCCATTTTTAAAAGGACTTCAGTTGTCAGATCCCCTGAGAAGGCCAGCATATTTTCATAACCGAGAGTCTGTTGAAAATCTTTTGAAGTGCTGTCCCCTGATTTAAAAACCACGATATACGGAAGATAGTTTTCAAATTTATTTTTAATGACATCGATTAAGCGTTTAAGGATTTTGGTATCATTGTAAACTGCATCTTCAGGCGCATCCTCAGGTCTTGCCTCAAGAGCAAAGGCAATCACGTTTGGTCTTTGTCGATTGATCTCTACATGGACATCCTTAAAAAATGGCTGACATCTTATCAGATACTCATACTGATCCGTTGGCTTGTGATCTTTGTACATACTCAACTCACGGTCAATAATTAAGACTTTCACATTTTTTGGTTGTGAACGATTAAGATTATCAACGATCCAGGCCTTGAGTTTTCTTTGAGATTTTACAACATCATGATTATATTCGTCCGTAAGTTCTTTTTTTCTTTCCTCAGATGTTTCAGGAGTAAGAAGTGGAGCATCAATAAAACTAAAAGCAGCATTCACTGAATAATTAAAATTATAATAGATATGAGTATTTTGAATCTGGTGAACAAAAAATTTCTCAGACTTCATGATCTTTTGCTCAGTCCAATAGTTTTTTATTCTAATTTCTTCATTTTGATTTAGTTTTAAATCGGTTTCAAAATGAATCATCTCTGTATTAACGAATCCAATCTTACACAGAATTCCGACTTCCACTTCATCTGAAAATTTGGCTGTGGCAAAACCATGCTCTTTAGTGTCTTTATCGCTTATTAATTTCATGGCCGCAAAAGTGACATCAAAAACTTCAGCATCTTTGATATGATTTACTTTCACACCTGTCAGGATACTTTCTCTAATCACATCAGGTGGAGAGAGATAATCAAGAAGCCCAATCACTTTAAAGTTTTCGTAGTTAATGGTGCGAGTAAAAAGTCTGGCAAGATGAAGATAGTCATTAGAGTTTTTTGAGTAATCGATAAGGATGAGTGCCGGCTGATCTTCGTAAGCCTTCAGATATAATGATTGAATTCGCTTTGGATCGGTCTCAAAAAATCTTTTAAAAGTAAAACCCATACCACCGTAAGTGGCATTAAACTCAACTTGAAAGACCTTAAAATAGGCCTCGTCATCACCAAAATAATAAATGAACTTGCCAGTTGTGCTCATAAATAAATTTTAGCACATATTAAAAAAAGCAAAACATCTATATTTGTAAGGCCTTAAGATAGTTGAGATAGTTAACGGTTCGAGTATCCCTATGGACGGAGAGATGTTTAAGAAGGTGCATCTTATAGTTGGCTGAAGCTTCGGTTTTCCAGAGTTTTTCCCCATAAAGGCCTACTTCGCTCTCCCCTTTAAGGCCTACCGAGAGTATTTCATAATAGCGTTCTTGATCATAAATCACTGTCTCACCCACAAGCTTCATCCCTTTATTTTTGAGATATTCCCTGAGTTTTAAATGATCCCTATGAGGAGAGAGCACGATTTGAGAGCAGTTCTGGAAGTTTTGCTCATCCCATTCTGAAAGGATTTCAATGATTGTTTTTCCTCCCATACCTGCAATAAAGACTAATGAATTAGATTCTGTGATCTTTATTTTTTCACCAGACTCTCTTTTAAAGATTAATTTCTCTCGTTCAGTAATATACGAATCTTTATCCTTCTTAATAAGCTCCACTGAGTATGGATTAGGATCTATGAGATGGATGTTTTTGATGAGTGGATAGTTTTGAAAATGCAAACCAAGAAGGCCGTGATCACAACCTATATCGTAAATAGACTCTTCATTATTATAAAAAGATGCAATTGAAGCTAATCGGTGCGCTAAGGCCACACTCCCTCACTAGAAAAAATGATCGTAGTCTTGACCATACTTCAAGTCATTTTCCTCTGTGAAATACTTTCTCACAAAATATTGTCCGGCCCTTATAGTCTCAATAAGATTATAAGACTCGAGGTGACGAAGGGATTGAAGAATCTCATCCTGACTTAGATGAATACTCTGCCCTAGTTCCTGATACGAATTCAATGGACCGATTCCATGACCTCGATACAAATTTGGCCAGCACCAGATCTGGCGATAGAGGGCCATAAGAACAGTAATGTCTTGGCGATTAAGTTTAAACTTACCAATCACATCATCAAAAAAAAGATCCGGAATTTCTGAAAAGCTTGCTTTATTAATTGGGCCCGTAGGAGTTTTCTCTGTCCCAGCGCTAGTGCGCTTCTTACTATGAAACTGATTGAGAATCGTCTTAATATCTTCCATGGTTCACCTCCAGGCAAAACCTAAACTAATTATGCCTGATTATAGAGGGAATTCAAGAATTGTTATTGAGGGGGTAAGTCCTACCTAGAAACCTTAATTAAGACTCAAATGCTCAAGTTAAAGGTTCTAGCTACCGAATAGTTTACTCAAGAATCACTTTGCGGGAAAAATATGAAAAATCAGATTGTTACTATAACCCTTTTAGCAACAACCCTCACCTTGAGCGCATGTGGCCAGTTTAGTTTGTTTGGCCATAAAGGATCAGGCACTGATCGAAAGGTCGCTTCAGCGGCTGCTGAGCAATTAATAGAAGGCAATGAGAAAACATTTAGCGAAGAGCTTGAGGAGCAACTTAATACTCTTCATCAATATTATATTATCGGACATAAACATTTAGATGACTTCGATCAGTTAATTAAGACTAAGGACTTAGAAGAAATTTATGAGACCGACACTTATAAATCTCTGCTTGTCATAAGAGAATTATCTGAAGAAATTGAAGACTCAATCATTGAGGCCAACTCACAATTACTTGAATCAATGTCTGATCAAAGATCAAAAGAAGATAAGATTTTGGCCCTTCGTAAAATCTCTGTTTTTTTTGAAAAGGTACTCGTTTTCTCAAAGGATTCCGTGGTTAAAAAGGCATCCATGGAAAACCTGGTGAGTAAGTTTGACACCACATTTAAAACGATCTCGTGGCCTAAAGACAAAATGCTTCAGGCCCATGTTCAAGAACTACTTATTGGATCTCTTAAAGCAAAAAAACTTATGATTGATCCTCTTCCTAAAGGAATCGATCAAAAATTTAAAGCGGAATTTGAAGTCTTAAAAGCAAATTCTGATTTTGAAATTCAGAAAAAAAATGTCGAACACTTAAGCCTAATGCTTGATCTACAAACAAATACTCAAGCCGCAAAAATCACTCCTTCATCTGGGAAAGCAGGAAATATTACTGGGAATGAATTCCCGGCAAAAGTTTGGACCCTCACTTTTGATGATGGCCCGGGGAAAGATAGCACACTTAAAATTCTAGAAAATCTAAAAAAGAGAGATTTAAAGGCTTCATTTTTTCAACTCGCCCAACAAGTAAAATCTAATTCTACGGTGGCCAAGGCGATCAAAGAGGCCGGGATGGAGATTGATTCTCACTCATGGAGTCATTTGCAGCTGACAAAAGTAGGGCCCACAACTCTCGAGAAAGAAATCACCACCGCTACCAAGGAGATTGAAAAATTCTACGATATTGATGTGAAGTACTTTAGATTGCCTTATGGCGCTGGAGTTAACACCACTAGTATTCGTGAAAAGATCGCAGAAAATAAACTCGTTCATGTGTTTTGGAATATCGACACACTTGACTGGATGTCACAAACTCCAGATAAGATTGTCACAAGAACAATCGCAATGATGAAGAAAACAAAAAATGATGCAGGAATTATTCTTATGCATGACATCCATGCAAGAACGGCCATTGCCTCTGCAGAAGTGATGGATTATCTTAAAAAGGACGATCGACGTGCGTGCACGATTGATGAGATTGTGACACAAATTAACGAAGGTGCCCCAGAGGTATGTTCCAAAAAATAATTCTTCTTATTCTCTTAGTAGGTTGTACCCATAACAGGCCCTCTCCTTTTAAGGAAGGGTCTGGTTATGCGAGTGGAGAGATTATCCTCAGTTCAATGCTTCTTATCAATATTCATGATGGGGTGATGCCCCCACTTGATTGCGTCTCCAATCAAAAAGATGCAGAAGTCTTGCTTAGAGTTATCAGGCCACGTATGGAAGAGATTGATGCTCGCTTAGACAAACAACTACATGCCCCTGCAAGTCGCCAGATAACTTTAAATAATTGCTTAAATAATTGCAGTTGCCACTATCTTGACCAAACGCTGAGAGATTCAAAAATTGCTCTCTCAAAAGATGAGAAAAAAGAATGGGCCAAGATTCTTAAAGAGTACAAGTCTGAAAGAGAAGTTCAGTGCTTAAGTTATTGTGCTGTCCGGGCTCAATCGACACACTTTAGGTCATAATTTAAGTCAAAAG
>DZBG01000102.1 GCA_022729855.1 Bdellovibrio sp. | reverse complement strand
TGAAATCAGCAACTTAAATGTGGAGTTGCACTAGGAAAAATTTTTCGGGAATTATTAGAAGCACAAGAGAAATTTACGACTAATAACACGAAGAGGATTAATGATGTCATTTTTACGAGTGATGAATTACAAGATATTCAAGACTCAGATCACCTTACATTCCCTAAGCAATGTGATGTTGAGCAATTAGCAATTAGACTGACAAAGAGCTATCCTGAAGATCCTTCATTTTTGATTCAAAAAGAAATTTGGGAGAAAATCTCAAATTTAGATAAAGCGGGTCTTATTCTTCATGAGGCTATTTATAAAAAGTTTGTAGAACAGGGAGAAGAGAATTCAAAAAATGCTCGTTACTTCAATCAAGTCATCAGTTCGATGAAAATGGTAGGCTCGGATTATATTGCTTATTTAAACTTGGCCTCTAGTGCAAAACTGGGCCTGGTTGAGAACGAAAAAAGACAAATCCTTCCTCTGACAGTAAAAGCTTATGATCAGGCAGGGCTCTATATTGCAGAAACCATAACCTATGAAAGAGACAAGTACGTAGTCTTTAATTCAAATGGAAAAATTAATAAGAAAGAAACTATTGTGGCCAACCCTAGGTCTCTCTATTTTCAAACGAGATCACTTAAAAATACCTTAAGCTACAGAGTAGTGGTGGATGGTAAAATTATGTGTGAGTCTAGTTCTTCTCAGCCTGTACAAAGAGATACATGGGAGGAGTATGTTTATGAATGTGGATTCCAAGTTCTTAAAGGAAAGCATGAGATTAGTATTGAGCTTACAAGTACAAAAAAAGTGACACGCTTCTATTGGCTTGTTGATGATAAAATGCCTAGTACTTCAATTAATATGAGTATGTGGTTCTGGGGAGCGACTGCTGATACTGCGGGAGTTTTAGCTGGCAGTTATTATGATAAAAAAATTAAGAAAAACGGATCAGAGAAGATGAATGCAAATATTGATGTAAAATAATAATAAAGACTCATAGGTGAGTAGCTTACCTATGAGTCTTTTATATAATTTCCCAATTTATTTCTTTTATCCCTTTTGATTTTAAAAACTGATTTGCCTGGCCAAAAGGCTTGCTTCCAAAAAAACCACGATAACTTGATAGCGGAGATGGATGCACAGATTTTAAAACAAAATGCTTTTTTTCATTAACAGCCGCGGCTTTTTTTTGTGCTGGACTTCCCCAAAGAATAAAAACGAGATTCTCTTTTTTCTCATTTAAAACTTCTATGATCTTATCTGTGAATTTCTCCCAGCCTTGCTTATGATGGCTTCCAGCTTTACTGTGCTCAACTGTAAGTACATTATTGAGAAGAAGAACACCCTGACGGGCCCAGTTTTCAAGATTTCCATGCTGAGGAATATTGATCCCCATATCTTCATGAAGTTCTTTATAAATATTCACCAGTGATGGTGGGGTCTTTACCCCTTTTTTTACGGAGAAAGATAACCCATGGGCCTGATTTGGTCCGTGATAGGGATCTTGTCCAATGATCACAACTTTGACTTGATCAAAGGGGGTGAGGTTTAGGGCCGCAAAGATTTCATCCTTGGGAGGATAGATCGTTTTCCCTAATTTTCTCTCTTCGTCTAGGAAAAGACGGAGTTTTTGCATATAGGGTGCATTATATTCATCACCTAGGACTTCTTTCCAACTAGGATCAAGACTGAGTTCTTGTTTCATCAAAACATTTAACACTAAAAACATTGAAATTGGCCACTGACGAGACCTAAAATAGACTAATGAATGCCCGCAAATATGTAATTGCTGACATTGAGGCCACAGGACTAGGCGTTGATAAGGAGATTATCGAAGTCGCCCTTATTACCTTTCAAGAGGGTAAGGTCACAGATGTTTATCAGACTCTGGTTAATCCACTTGTAGGCCTCTCTGCTTTTGTCTCAGATCTGACTCAAATATCAAAACGTGAATTAAATGAAGCTCCAAAATTCTATGAAGTGGCCGAAGCTATTATGCATCGCCTTGATGGGGCCACACTTGTTTCCCATAATATTGATTTTGATTACGAACTTTTAAAAAAGAAATTTGCAGAACTTGATAAGAGTCTTGAGCTTAAAACTTTTTGTACTCTGAAGATGTCTCAAGAATTGATTCCGGGGCTCAAGAGTTACTCCCTTGATTCACTTTGTAAGTTCTTTGAAATAAAAAACAAAGATCGTCATCGTGCTTTAGGAGATGCTGAAGCTGCCCTTGAATTGTTTAAGGAACTTCAAAATCTTCGGTTACCAAAAAGAGCAAAAATTTATTTTCTTCCTCATCATGAAAAAGACTTAAAAAAGATAAGTAGTAGAGCAGGACTTCTTTATTTTAAAAATGAAGAGGGACGAGTGATTCGTCTTGAAACCGCTTTTAATATGGAGAAGAAGGCCCGAGAGCTTTTGGAAGTGTGCTTAGATAATAAGCAGTTATTAACTGAATGCTCTAAAGTTGAAGCGGAAGCAACGGGCTCAGCTCTTATTGCTGAGTTTAAAAAAGATCGCTTCACTCCTGTGCACTTTAAGTGGATTGTCACTGTTGAAGTAAAGCACTATGGACGAAAATTTTTTGCTATAAAAAAGTTTTCTCCAGAGCTTCAAGGGTGGAGCTATAAAGATGAAGCATCTGCTTTGGCAAAACTCAAAGAACTTATCAGACTTATGCCGAAACCTCAGTTTGCTTATCGTGAAGGTGCTCCTAGCAAAGAAGAAGTGCTCGCTCACAACGGAGTGGTGGATAAACTGCTTAAAGACGTTATCCTTCCGGCCGAAAATCTGGTAATTTTTGGAGAGGGGCGATCAATGGGCGAGAAGTCATTTATCCTTGTGCGCGGTGGTGATGTCGTTGGATTTGGACACACTGAACATGAGATGGAGGATGTGTTTTTAAGTCCTGAAAAATATATTACGGGAAGACCTACTCAGAAGATCATGGCCCGCAATCAAGTGATCCAATATCTTAGAGTTCTTAAAAACTTACGACATAAAACAGAGTCGTGGCGAGAGCTTGCGCGGAGTAATAATTAACCTAGGTTCATATTTAAAAAACTAACTTGTCTTGAGAGTTAATTACTTACTAAGATTGGTTATGAAAAAAATATTTTATCTCTTAGTGTTATCACTTCTTACGACTCATTTTGCTTGGTCTGCTAATCCATTTGAAAATGAAATTGTTCAGTATGAAAAACAAGACTTAAGAAATCCTCCTCCAGAAAATCCTCTTTTATTTGTTGGTAGCTCGACCATTCGTATGTGGAAAACCGCAGAAAAAGAATTTTCTTCATACCGCGCTATCAACAGAGGATTTGGCGGTTCACAGGTCTCTGATATGATTTATTTCAAAGACCGCGTGATTTTAAAATATAAGCCTGAGGCCCTGGTGATCTATTCTGGGGATAATGACCTTGCTAGTAATAAAACTCCTGAAAAGGTGGCAAGTGATTTTAAGAGCCTCATTGATAGCATTTATGACCATGGGGAGAGACCAATTTTTCTGCTAGCGGTTAAAATTAGCCCTGCGAGGGCCAGTTTAGAAGCTAAAATGCGAATACTTAATACAAAGCTTAAGGCACTCGCTGAAACTTATCCCCGTATTCATTTTGTAGACTTTAATGATATGCTTAAGGGGAGCGATGGAAAACCTGATCTTAAGTACTTTGCTAGTGATAAGCTGCATTTGTCTTCAGATGGATATGTGATTTTAAACAGGTTGGTTCGCGAGAGTTTAAAATAATTCTTTTGAAGGACTTTTTATGAGTGAAGCTAAATTATACAAATCAACAAAACTTTTTACAGGATTTCCTTGTACACACCGTCAGTGGAAAGCCGAATCTCATTGTCGTTTTGTTCATGGCTATTCTCGCTCATTTTATTTCGAATTTGCTTGTCATGAACTCACTCAAGAGCAATGGGTTGTGGATTTTGGTGGACTGAAAGAAGTTAAAAAATGGTTAGAAGATAACTTCGATCATACTTTTCTTGCCTCTCAAGATGACCCCTATCTGGAAACATTTAAAAAACTAGATGCTGAAGGTGTGATTCAGCTGCGTATTCTTCCAAATGCAGGAATGGAAGGGACAGCCGAGTATGTTTATCAGCAGATGAATCCAGTGGTGAAAAAAATGACTGGTGGAAGAGCATGGATCACTTTGGTTGAAGTTCGTGAAAATGAAAAGAACTCTGCGATGTATATTCCTTAATAATTATCAAAGAAAGCTTGGATGAGTAATGTCTCCTCAGGAGACTTGAATTTTTCTGTATTCAAATTATCGAATGCCGCTCTTGTTAGAAGATCCATTTCCCATGAATCAACCATATGCTTAAAAATAAGATGTCCATTCTCGTGATAATGCAAAATCGCAGACTTTAAACATTTCATCAAGTGCACACAATAAGCGTTCATATCAGCGATGACATATTCAAATTCATTACGAAAAGCTTCATGATTCAAGGCCGTCTCAAAAACTTTCTCTGAGCTGGCCTTCCAGAGTGCCTTGTAGAAGCCCATTTGCCCTTTATAGCAGTGATTATCAAAAAAGAAGTGATCAGCATGGATTAAGTCATGCATGGTAAAACTCATAGGATCACGCTCTCCTAGGACATACCGAGAGAGTTGAGATTCTTTAAGGAGGGTCGTGACACATCTTTTACTTTGTCTTTGTTGATCAAGAACTTCAAGAGGTGTGGGAATGCGATTCATGGAAACAAGTGAGTACTTATTATTTGACCACTGAACGATAGATCTGTTCACTGAACGGGGAGTACTTTTGAAAGCGTAGGTATTAAAAAGTTCACCAAGGCTTGTTTGCGGAGAGAGTTTGCGATTGATGGACTCTTCAAAGTGAATTCCTGCTTCTCTCATTTCACCAAGAGTGATGGGAAGCACGTGAGCCTCGGCCACCGGAGTTTCTTGTCTGGCCCCAAGCCAATGAAATGGGAAGCGAGTTGAGAGATAAATGACGAGATAGATAGCAGTGAATTCAGCTTCACTGATCTTCCCTTGAGTACGTCGCTCAAGAAATGGGGCCAATTTGCCCACGATCACAGGGGCTTCACTGAGGAGATTCTCCTCAGAAACTAATTTCTTCTTAAATCTACCTGCACGGGATGAGCTTCTCATTGGGTAAAATTGACTCCTGTTGTACCATTTTATGTATCAAGAGAGAATGAAGCGTGCAAGGAGGCAATTATGCAATCGTATACAATTGAACAATTATGGCGACGATCTAATGGGAAAACGGGACTAAAAGTTCGTTTTAATGATTGGAATTACTCTATCAAATACTTCACTATTACTGGCGAGAGCTCTGATGCCAAGCGCTTTGTTGGGAAGCTTGATAATGGAGAAGCGATCTCATTTAGCAAGAAATCTCGTGGATGGTCTTTCTACACGAGCGAAGCTGAACAAAATGCCAAAGCAGTCTAAGATTTTTTTCTGATATAAATGACCTTATCGACTTCGGCAATTAAAGTGCCGGAGTCGTCTCTGATCTCTACCTTAAAAGTTTTATCCATTTTAGTGTTCTCTGCAACGTACACTTTCACTTCATCAATATCTTCTTGAGTAAGACGAAATTCTGCTCTTACTGTTCCTTTTCCTGGTTTTTTAAACCGGATAGCCGCTGCTTTATCCCAGACGATATAATCTTTGCCTAAATTTTTAATCATCATGAGCATATACCAAGGGTCAGTCATTGAATAAAGAGAGCCTCCAAATTGAGTGCCCATATAGTTTTTGTTGTAAACAGTAAGTGGCATTTTTACTTTGGCGTATCTAAAATCTTTACTCATCTCTTCGAGTTTGATTCCCGCTCCGACAAAAGGTCCATAATAATTAATGACCTTCTCTAAAAATTTTTGTCTTAAACGAAACATTGTACTCATGCTTTAACCTTTTGAAGTTGATCTTGACGAAGAATTGTCACATGGGAGTCCGCTGTGGCAATAAGCTGACCTTTGGGATTTTTAACTTCTGCTCTCATAAAAATAAAAGTTTTCGTCTTTTGAAGAATTTTTCCTTCAATAATTACTTCTCCATCTTCAGCAGAGAAGGGACGCATATAAGTGACATTCATTGAAAGAGTCACACATGGACCTTTTGCTGCTGAATAAGAGAGCGGGCCAAAAACATCATCCATCCCTGCCGCAAGGATTCCTCCTTGATAAAGCCCAACAGGATTAGTGAATCTTTTTTGAAAAGGGAGTCTGGCCGTGATTGATTGATCAGGAACTTGAGAGAGGTACTCTAGCTGAAGCTCTAGCATACTGGGAGCAGGGAGATTAATATTGACTCCCATGTCAGCTAGTTTACTTTGATAGTTTTGATATTCTTTCATAAATTGTTCATGAAAACTCATAGGATGCCTTTTAAATAATAATTAAGATTTTGTCTGACGATTTCTGGTTTATCAAGCATTCTTGCCATCTGAATACTGCCCTGAAGAAGCCCCATAGTTCCTTCAACTGCTGCTGCAATTGGAATGCGAAGTTTTTCAGTCTTTTTAATATCTTTAAATCTTTCTGTGAGCCAGTCACGTTGAAGGTAATGAAGATTTTTAAGTTCTTCTTTAATCTCTTGGTCCACATTATCCCAGTCGAGAGTCATGGCCCCTACAGGACAGACACGTTTTTTTTCACATATCCAGCGAGTCAACTCATCAGCATAGGCAAGAATCTGTTTTTTTGAGTTCTCATTCTTATGTTTAACGGTCCAAATAGAAAAGGAATCTTGATAGAATTTTAAGAGTTCAATACCGAGCTGTTTTTTTGAGACTACATGATGAAAGAGAGATGCCTTTCTAATCTTAAGAGAGTCCGCCACGTTTTGTAAGGTAAGGCCGTGAAATCCCTTCTTTAGAAAGATTTTTGAAGCTTCATGCAAAAGTTCTGTTTTCGTATTGGACATGGATGCCATCCTCGGTTAGAATAAGTGTACCCTACCAATTGGTAGGTAGTCAATGGAGTAAATATGTCAAAGCAAATACGTAAAGTCGCTATCCTCGGTGGAGTAAGAACTCCTTTTGTAAAATCACTCACTTCTTACAGACAAGTGACGAATAAGGAGCTCCTGACGGAGACCCTTCATCAATTAGTGAAAAAATATCATCTTGAGGGTGAGCTTTTGGGAGATGTTATTTCTGGGTCAGTGATGCTTCATCCCTTTGACTGGAATTTAACTCGTGAAGCAGTTTTGGGATCGGGACTTCATCCTTATACTCCGGGACAAAATATTCAGCGTGCCTGTGGAACAGGACTTGAGTCAGCGAACTTAGTGGGTCTAAAAATCGCCACAGGACAAATAGAAGTTGGTATTGGGGCAGGCTCAGATACAAATTCAGATGTGCCTTTAATCGGACAACATGATCTCACACAATGGCTCATGGATCTTAAAGATGCCAAATCATTTGCTGATAAATTAAAAGTGATCACTTCGTTTAAGCCGCATTTTATTAAACCTCTTCTCCCTGCTGTTGTTGAGCCAAGAACTGGACTTTCAATGGGTGAGCATACTGAGCTTATGGTAAAAGAGTGGGGCATTAATCGTGAAGATCAGGATCGCCTTGCTTATGAGTCTCATATGAATGCGGCCAAAGCTTATGAAGAAGGATTCTTTGATGATCTTGTTTTTGAATTTGTAAAAGTTAAAAAAGATGGAATCACTCGTAAAGAAACCACTCTTGAAAAATTAGCAAAATTAAAACCCGCCTTCGATAAAACGGGGACAGGGACTTTGACAGCTGGAAACTCTACACCCATGACTGATGGGGCTTCTGCTGTTCTTTTATCAAGTGAAGCTTGGGCCAAAGAGCATCAAAAAGAAATTCAGGCCTATCTTGTTGATGTTGAAGTTTCGGCCATGGACTTTGTTCATGGAGATGGACTTTTAATGGCCCCAACATTAGCCGTGGCAAAACTCCTTGAAAGAAATAATTTAACCCTTCAGGATTTTGATTTTTATGAAATTCATGAAGCCTTTGCAGGACAAGTACTTTGTACACTAAAAGCTTGGGAAGATGAAAAATACTGCCAAGATGTCCTTGGACAAAAAGGTGCACTTGGTTCAATTGATAGATCAAAACTCAATGTGAAGGGTGGAAGTCTTGCTGTAGGACATCCATTCACTGCAACAGGTGGACGTATTGTCGCTCAGGCCGCGAAACTTCTTAAGCAGAAGGGAAGTGGACGAGTACTAATAAGTATCTGTACTGCGGGTGGTATGGGTGTGGCAGGAATTATTGAGAGGTAATTTATGCATATGATTTTCAGACACATACTTTGGTTCCTTAAAAAATTTACGGCCACAAAAGTAAGTATCGGGGAGTCAACATCCATTACGATGAGAGTCCTTCCTACAGACTTAGATTTTTTATGGCATGTAAATAACGGTGTTTATTTTTCGTTCATGGATTTTGGGCGAATGAATATGATTTTCAGGAATGGGGTCTTTGATCTTGCTCAGAAGAATGGTTGGTATGGGGTCGTTGCTTCTGAGTCTATGAAGTTTAAAAGATCTCTTCAATTATGGGATAAGTTTACTCTCGAAACTCAGATGACGAGCTTTGATGAAAAATATTTCTATATCACACAAAAATTTGTTCATAAAGATCAAGTCGTGGGCAAAGGATTAGTGAAAATTCGTTTTCTATCAAAAAAAGGTGGAGGAGTTTCTACTGTTGAAATAATGAAACTCATCGGGGGAGAGATTGAGAATAATGATCCCAATCTCGGTGACCTATTAGGGGCCATTGAATCTAAATACCTTGCTTAGATTCAACAAATTTAAAAATAATCATTCCCGTGATCATGGAACCTACAAACAGCATTATATTTGTATCTCCACTGACAAGCGCCACAATACCAGGGCCCGGACAAATGCCGGCCCAACCCCAACCAAGACCAAAAAGAGCAGCTCCCAAAATTAACTTTTTATCGAGATCAGTTCTGTTAGGAATATAAAATTTTGAATCAAGGAGAGGCGTCTTTCTTTTGAGTATAAGTTGATAAGTAATAGCGTGAACACCAATGGCGCCAATCATCACTCCCATAAGATGCCAGTCCCATGATCCAAAGACATCAAGAAAACCACGGACAATATGAGTTTGGGTCATTCCTGAGATTCCAAGACCGATGGCGAAGAGGACACCAACAATAAAACTGATAAGATTTTTCATAATTCACCTCTGATTAGTTTAAACAGCAACACACTGATGATACCAAATGAGATAAATATTACAGTTGAGATCATAGATCGTTTTGATAACCGAGAAATTCCACAGACGCCATGGCCAGAAGTACATCCATTTCCAAGTAAAGTTCCAAACCCAACAAGAAGACCTGCAATAATATAGTCCAGAGGTCTTGTGCTGTCCGGGCTCAATCGACACACTTTAGGTCATAATTTAAGTCAAAA
>DZBG01000101.1 GCA_022729855.1 Bdellovibrio sp. | reverse complement strand
TGAAATCAGCAACTTAAATGTGGAGTTGCACTAGGAAAAATTTTTCGGGGATATTTATTATTAGTGAGTTCTTAATAATCAGTACTTTGGAGTACTAAGGTGAATAATTTTGAAAACCAAACTGAAAGATTTCTGAGCAAGCCTTTGACTTATCAAAGACTTACCCATTTTTGATCTTTAGTTGGCAATTTCCAGAGCGGCGATTCTCGCCTCAAGGCTTGGGTGAGTTGAGAGAAAATTCATCAACCCTTTCTTAGATGAAATCTTCATACATTTAATGGCGTCTTTTGAGTCATCAATATAATCCATTTTCGACTGTAATCTTTTAAGGGCCGAAATCATTTTCTGTTTACCCGCATATTTTGCACCTCCAGCATCCGCGCGGTACTCACGCATACGAGAGAAATAAGCAATCACAAACATGCCAAGAAATGAGAAGAAAATTTCAAAAACCATCACGGAGATATGGTAGGCCAAGCCACCAGTGGCCGGTCTGTCATCATCACGATCTCTATCTCCAGACAATACTTGTTGAAGGGCATAAGCTGCAATACGAGCAAAGAACATCACAAAAGCATTCACTACACCTTGAACAAGGGCCATGGTCACCATATCGCCATTGGCGACGTGAGCGATCTCATGAGCAAGAACACCTTCCACTTCATCCTCACTCATTTGATTAAGGAGTCCAGAAGAGACGGCCACCAGAGCATTATTTTTTGAAGGCCCAGTTGCAAAGGCATTCACTTCTGGGGATTGATATATTCCAACCTCAGGCATTTTTTCAATGCCGGCCATTTTGGCAAGTTGATGAACTTTTGTCACAAGAGCCGCGTGCTGACCGTGAGGATCAAGAATTTGAACCCCCATCATTCTCTTGGCCATAAACTTTGAAAGTAAAAGTGAAATACCAGATCCCACAAAACCCCAAACCAAACAGAAGATCATGAGTGCCTGATAATTTAAACCAGTTCCACTTATATAACGATTCACCCCTAACACAGAAAGAACGATAGAAACCGACACCATTACTAGGATATTCGTAAGGGCGAATAGAAAAAATCTCTTAAACATAATTCCTCATTGTTAATGACTAAGATAAATCAAAGTTAATCCTTATTTGGCCAACGTCAAGGTCTGAACTTTTGACACCTCATGATTTTCCATAGCACAATTATACCTATTGCTTTTAGTCTCAAGGAGGAGACCGATGAAATGGTTACCATTATGCCTTTTAATATTTTCGTTTGAGGCCTTGAGTTTTAATAAATCTACGCCTCAGGAATGTACTCCCCTGCTTCTGACTCAAAAACTAAACTCAGATACAAGAAATCAGCGAGAGATCGCTTGGTGTTATGCTTTCACCTCTGCAGACATGATTGGCGAAGCTTACCAACTACCGGAGCCTGTCTCTGCAGCTGATGTGGCCCTTCGCTATAATAAATCTTTTGCCGCTAAAATCGTTCAATTTTTTAGACGTGTGACTAACGCCTATAAAGAAGATCCCATTGAGAGATATCTTCCTCACCAAACCGGCTTTAGCAAGCTTGCCATCGAGCGTGTTCATAAAGATGGTTGGTGTCCTGAATCGGTCTTTCCCTCTGAGCTATGGGTCAGAAATATCCGCACAAACTCTGGATGGTCATCATCACAAGTTCCTTTGAAAAAAGCTTTCTCAGAGCTACTAGAGCTTTCTCGTCATAAGAATGAGTACAATCTCGGTAACCTTCCCTACTATTACTCATTTAAGAATATCGAAACTCCTCAAGCATTTCTTACTCTTCTTAAAAAATATAAATATGATGAATTCATCCAACAAATAAGACTCACGGCCTGTAAGAATGATCGCCACCCACTTAAAGGAAGAATTCCTGTCTTAATGGTTGTGAAGAACCCAGGTGTTTTTAATCGCATCCACTCTCAACTGGAGCTCGGCCGAATCATTGGGCTCGATTACGATTCTCGCGTTCTGAGAAAATTCGAAAACTATAAGCTTAGTTTAGATAATCTTCACACTTCTATTCTTATTGGACGTCAGTGGAATACTGAGCGCAATGAGTGTGAATACCAAGTTCGTGATAGCTACGGTAAGGCCTGTAAAGACTATGATCCGGGGGCCCGCTGTGACCAAGGCTATGTCTGGCTACCAGAGTCAGTAATCTATCAAAATATGACAAGTATCGTTTATCAGGCTTCAAAATAATGCGGATTGCCTGATTGAAACTCTTAGTTTACGCTTTTTGTTATCGTTTAGTTCTTATCAAAAGGATTGTTTCAATGAAGAAGCTTTTTATCCTAGGTCTTTTAGTTTTATCTTCGGCCTATGCTGGTGTGTCTGATCAAGTATTAGAAGAACAAAATTATTATGCCTATCAATCAATGATTTTTAATCATGGAAAGAAGTCAAACTTTGTCGGAATTAGACATACTGATCAAAAGCTCTACGTAGACGCCCTTGAAGATGCACTATTTGATCGACCTGATAATAAAAATGTTATTCAGTCACTATCGACACTCGATCCATTTTTTTATGATCTCGCAGATCAGTTCAGAGTAGCTATTCTTAAAATAAAATATAATAGCGTTAAGGTCATTCCTACTGATTTAGTTGAAATGATCCATAATGAGCTCTCAATGGAGAGCCCTGACCGCCGCCTTGTTTACCTTATGGCCGCCAATCAAACACTTCTCATTCAAGCTGGACACACTGATCTCGTTGATCAAGCAAAACTACACAAAACTTTCTATGATATTCAAACAGATGAATCAGACGATTCAACAATTGAAGATGAAAAAGTTTATACAGATCTTTTCTACTCAACTCCAGACGTTACCACTTATATGAATGGTGAGTATCTCAAGAGTGTTAAGATCTTTAAGTTTTGTCGCACGAATCGTTTGTATCCATGCTTAATGGTAATGAAAGATGTAAATGGTCAGCCAGTACGTGAAGAGAATGGGGATCTATGGGTTCATCCATCTCTTGCCTCTTCTGCTCGTGGCCTTCCAAGCTATACACGTAACGGAAGCACTCCTACTGGTGTCCTTACAATTGACTCTGTTATGCCAGTGGCAGACCAGCAAATCTCATTTGGTAAAAATCGCCGTATGATTCTTAATTTTGTTCCAGCCGCAAAGAATGAAGCATTACTTAAATCACTTCTTCCAGAAAGCTCTCATGATAAAGACTGGTGGAAAGCTTCAACTGTGGCCCGTGATATCGGACGAAATCTTTTTAGAATTCATGGAACAGGGAAAATTAATACCGATCCAACAACCCCATATTTCCCTTTCATGCGCACAAGTGGCTGTATTGCTCAAAGAGAGAATACTTACTCAGGTGTGACTTTTAATGATCAACGAGACCTTCTTGATATGATTATGAAATCAATGGAGTTTGAAGCAACGTTTGCTAATGAGATAAAAGTAAAAGGAATTATTTATATTATTGAACTCAATGATAAAAATGCTCCTGTATCAAGAGAAGATCTTCTCGCTATTGGGATTAACTAATGAAGTTTTTTATCACATCACTCTGCCTTATTAGTTTGCCTGCTCTGGCCTCAAGCTCTTTTGTCTCAGTGACTGGAAAATGCCAAATCAAGGTCGTTCCTGATCAAGCGTCTTTATCTTTTACCGCTGAAGCTTTAGAGAAAGATCAAAAAAAGTCTGTGAGTAAAATCACAACACAAATGAATGAGCTCACTGAACAAGTCAAGGCCCTCAAGCTCAAAGGCATGGTTCTTGAGACGAGTAATTACTCTGTTCAACAACAAAGGGACTGGGAAAATAATAAGATGATCGATAAGGGTTACCGCGCCTCTGTCACGCTTACTATTAGCTCAAATGAAATTACTCGAATGGGTGAGGCCATGTCTCTAGGCTCAAAAATTGGAATTACAAATATAAGCAATATGAGAACTTTCCTCTCTTTGGAAAAAGAGCAAGCTGAGTATCTCAAATGTTTGGATATCGCAGCGGATGACGCTCGTTCAAAGGCCGATCAATTAGCAAAAAAGCTTAAGGCAAAAGTAGGAGATGTTCTTGAGATTCACGAACATCAACAAGTCGCAAGCCCAACTCCTGTTTATGAGAGAACAATGATGGCCATGAAAGGAGCAGCAGACTCGGCTCCCGTTCAAATCGAGGCCGGTCAGCAAATTTTTAGTACACAAATTGAAGTAAAGTTTTCACTCAAATGATTTCAAAAGATTTTAAAAATTACCAACTCCTCGACTCTGGTCTCGGCAGAAAGCTTGAGTCTATCGCAGGAGTAAAAGTTATTCGTCCTTCTCCTCAGGCCATTTGGAAGCCTCGTATGAATGAGGCCAATTGGCAGATGGCCAACTCAGTCGTTCACCGAACTAAAGACGGTGGCGGAACCTGGGAGCATAAGAAACCAATTCCTGAAACTCTTACCTTCGATCATTTACTTCGTGACAAACAAATGAAGATGAAGCTTAAGTTCACAAGCTTTGGTCATTGTGGCGTTTTTTTCGAACAGATTGAAGTGTGGAGCTGGCTCTTCGATCAAGTCACCGAACTTAAAGCAAAGCTAGGTCGCGCCCCAAAGGTGATGAATCTTTTTGGTTATACAGGTGGCGCGAGTATTGCGATGGCCATGGCAGGAGCAGAAGTCTTTCATGTAGACAGCAGTAAAGGTGTGCTCACTTGGGGAAAAGAATCTCAAGCTCTTTCAAAAGTTCCTGAAAAAAATATTCGCTGGGTACAAGAAGATGCCCAAGAGTTTTTAAAACATTCATTCAAAAAGAATTTCACTTATGATGGTGTTCTTGCAGATCCTCCTAGCTGGGGCCATGGGGCCAAAAAAGAATTATGGGATTTTGATAAACATATGAGTGTGTTTATTGACCTTCTTCACGCCGTCATTGAAAAAAACAATAGCTTTATTTTCCTTTCATCCCACACTCAAGGTGTTCAGCAAGAAGCCTTAAGAAACCTTCTCGCCCAAGAAAAAAGATGGAAAAATATTGAGTGTGGAGAGTTAGGTGTGGCCCATCAGAATGATGAGCGCATCCTTCCTGCCGGAATTTTTGCCAGAGGAAAATCTTTTTAATCCACTTTCACTTGTCTAAACCATTCACCAAGAAGAGTACTAGTGGCGGTCGCCACATTCAAACTTTCCACATTTTTAGTGCCAGGGATTTGAACATGAAGTTGCGCGTTTGAGATAAGATCCTTTTCAAGGCCTGGCCCTTCCGCTCCCATAAAAAGTAAAGTGCGATCAGGATACTGAAATGTATAAAGTGACTCTCCCAAGTGAGATGAAGTTGCCACTGTTTTAAACTTATATTTTTGCGCTGTCGTGAGAACTGTTTTCCAAGTTTCTACAAAGGCCACGTCAACATACTCAGCTCCACCTTCAGCCGTTCGGTAAGCGGCTGCAGATGAGATTTGCTTTCCTTCACCCTTAACAATAATTCCATTCGCCCCAAAATGTGCGGCAATACGAAGAATCGCTCCCAGGTTATGTGGATTCTCTACTCCTTCAAGGGCAATCACCAGCCCTGGGGCCTTGGTTGCTTTAAAGATCTCTTCAACTGTCTTAGTTGGTCTCTCGTTAATTAACAGCGAGATTCCCTCATGGTGAGTGGCCTTCGTGATGTCTTCCAGCTCTTTCTCAGTCACAATCTTGTAGGCCTTCTTCTGGTCAGCACAGTGCTTGAGGAGGTTTTTTGCATCCTTTACACGCTTCTCAGTGAGGTAAACTTTAATAATATCCTGCGGGCGCGCCTTAAAAGTCGCCATCACAGCACTAAATCCATATATTTTTTGCTCTTTTATCATGAGGCCCTTTTACCAAGCTAATCTCATGGTGTATAGATGCTTCTATGGAATCCTATACACTTTACCTTGCTATTCATGAGTTTGAAAAAGAACTCGAAAAAGAGCTTACTCTCAAGGGGCTGACCTTTGAGAAGCGTGACCGCCTCTATTTAGTTACTGGCGAGCAAGGGGCCATGATTTGGGCCCAGACCACAGGACTCAAGGCCCAGAAAATAGCTATTGAATCTATCAATGATGGTGCCCGAAAATTGAAGGCCCTTCAGAGAAACTGGGCAGTCTTCACTATTGAGAACCACAGACGGGCTCAACTCATTCAAGATCAACTTCCAAAATATAATACAAAACCAATTGCTTTCATGAAGGAGCTTCCCACAAGTCCTATGGGATTGTGGACATTATGGGAGCCCAATCTCATCATTGCTTCTGCTGAAACAAATTCTCTTTTCCCTTTGGGTGAAATGACTTTTGAAGAAGATAAAGTAAATCCTCCTTCACGTGCTTATCTCAAGCTCTGGGAATTTTTCACTGTTCATGCCCCAAGAACAAATAATGGCGGAATGAGTATCGATGTGGGTTCATGCCCTGGTGGATGGACTTGGGTCCTTTCTAATCTTGGTTACGATGTGATCAGTGTGGACAAGGCCCCTTTAGATCCTAAGATTGCTGCTCGTAAGGGAGTTCAATTTTTAGAGCAAAGTGCTTTTGGACTTAGTCCAGATGAAGTGCCGGAGCTTGAATGGTTCTGCTCTGATATTATTTGTTATCCATCGCGCTTACTAAATCTTGTAAATACTTTTATTAAATCTGGTAAAGTAAAAAACTTTGCCTGCACTCTTAAATATCAAAATGAAACTGACTGGGAAGCCACAAATAAATTTTTAGAAATTCCCGGTTCAAAAATTGTCCACCTCCACCACAATAAACACGAAGTGACTTGGTATAAACTCTCATGAAATATTATAATTCTTCAAAGCCTATTACTCTTAATATGAGTCGCGATCTCACTAAACATATCAAACGTGGAAATCCATGGGTTTTTAGTGATGTTCTTCAAAAACCCACTAAAGCTGAGTCAGGTATGGTGGGAAATCTGATGAATCCCAAAGGTGAACTTTTAGGACAAGGTTTTTATTGCCCTAAAATCAATCTTGCTTTTCGCATTCTCACTTTAGGAAAGAAAAAAATATCTGATGAGTTAATTGAAAAGCGCTTGGACCTTGCCATTGATAGAAGACTACATATTCTCACTGAAAACAATAATACAACACGTCTTATTAATGGTGAGGGTGATGATCTTCCAGGGCTCGTCTGTGATATTTACGGCGATGTGGCCGTGATTAAACTTGATGGCGATAGCAGTGAGAATTTCTGGTACGCCAAAGGCATTGCAGAATTTATTCTTCAATCTCAAAAACTTAAAATTAAAACAGTCTATCAAAAAAGAAGAAACTCGGCCGACAATAAAGGAGAGATTCTTGCTGGTGAAAATATTGATCTCACAAAAGTTCAATTCATTGAACACGGTGTGATCTTTGAATCAAATATTATTGATGCGGCCAAGACTGGTTTTTTTATTGATCAAAGAGAAAATAGAAACTTCATTGGAAAAATTTCAAAGGGTAAATCCCTGCTCAATATGTTTGGCTACACAGGTGGCTTCTCAGTTTATGCTGGTCTTGGTGGAGCAACTCAAGTCACTACCGTGGATATTGCTCCTGAGGCGATTAAGGCCAGCCAAAAAATCTGGTCGCTTAATAAGCTTGATCCAGCAAAACACGAAGCTCTCACAACTGATTGTTTTAAATTTGTCGAAGAAGCAAGAAAAGAAAAACGTCTTTGGGATATTGTGATCACAGATCCACCCAGCTTCGCTCCAAATCAGAAAGCCATTGAAACGGCCAAAGAGGCCTATATCAAAATTTTTGCTGACTCTATCAGACTGACACGTCATGAAGGAATCTTTGTGGCCTCAAGTTGCTCAGGACATATTTCGACAGAGCTCTTTGTTGAACTCTGCTCAGAAGCTGTGGCCCGTGCAAAATGTCGTGGAAAAGTTTTAGCAATCAACGGTCAACCGGAGGACCATCCATTTCCTATGGCCCTTCCGGAATTACGTTATTTAAAATTTGTGATGGTTCAAGTTTTTAAAGATGACGTTTAGGCCAACTTCTTTCCTCTCATTTTTGCAACATAATCTTTTGCACGTAGAATGAATACATGCACAGATGGTGTCAGAATATAAGTAAAGGCAATTGAGCCCATCATCCCACCAATAACAACTAGACCCATAGAAGCTTTGATTTTATCAGAATCATAGGCCTGAGGAAGTGTCCCTGTAATAATCGCAATTGATGTCATCAGTACTGGCTTAAATTTTGATTTAAGCGCAGTCCAAAGCGCATCCTCATAGGAGTGTCCCTCGCTAATTAGCTGCTGGGCATACTCAATGACTAAAATCGCATTATTCACCGCAAGTCCAACAACCATTACAAAGGCCATCATAGAACCAATATTAATTGTTCCATCAAAGAAATACATAAGAAGGAATACACCCAAAAATGAGGTGATAATACAACTTGAAATAGAAATTGGTAGAAGGAACGAATCCAGCACCGCCACTAAAAGCATATAAGTCAAAATTGTTGCAAGTAAAAAGGCCTTGCCAATCTCGGCCGATGACTCTGCTTGATTTTCTGCCTTTCCTGTATAGCGATAATTAACTGTCTCAGGTATTTGCTCTTTAGCAAAAATCTCAGCAAGCTCTTTCATCACGACACCTGAAGTAGATTTGTTCAAGTATCCATTTAGCTGGATAATTTTTGATTTATCACGTCTCTTAACTGGTGAAGTGGCTTCTACTTGCTTAACAGAACCGAGTGAAACAATGGGGATAAGACCGTCTTTTCCCATAATAAGAAATTGACTAAAATCTTCGGGAGTTTTCTTAAAACCTTTATCAAGTGTTACATTGATATCGTACTCTTCTCCACCTTCTTTAAAGACTGAATCATCATTACCATTCACAAGGGCCCTAATGACTGCACCAACTTCAGAGTTATTTAATTTCTGTTGAATAAGGGCCTCAGGATTAGGCTCAAACCTGACTTCCATTTTAGGTCTAATATAGCTCGATTTAATTGAGCTAAACTTACCTGTTTCATTCATCAGCTTAGAAAACTTCTCTGAAACCTTGGCCATCTCTTCGATATTATCGCCACGAATATCAATGGTAATATCACCTAGACCATCATTACTTCTATTCCCCCCACTAAGGAACACTCTGGCCTCTGGAAGAGTTGAAACAGCAGGAATAAGCTCATTCATAATAGTAGTATAGGCCTTCTCTCTCACTGTATTTTTTGTTAACTGCACAGTCATGCGGGCCTTCTCTTCACCATCAAAACCAATATCTGAATAGTAGCTGATCACTTCAGGATATTTTTTTACAAAACCTTCAATTTGCTTAACTGTCTCAGTGGTTTTCTCAACTGGTGTCCCATCCGGCATCTCAAGATCAATTGAGAACTCATTTCTATCTGACTTAGGAACAAACTCAGAACCAATTCTTTTTGCTGGATAAATAATAGTGAAGAAGAACACCATGACTAGAACAATTGATGTCACAGGATTTCTCATCATAAAATCAAAAGGCGCTTTAAATTTATCCACCATTGAATTGTGCTGTCCGGGCTCAATCGACACACTTTAGGTCATAATTTAAGTCAAAA
>DZBG01000100.1 GCA_022729855.1 Bdellovibrio sp. | reverse complement strand
ACCTTATGAAGTTATGATGAAGAAAAGTTGCACTAGGAAATGGTAGTTGGGTTTTTTTAAGATGATTGAAGACCCAAGTATTAGCTATGAGGAATTAGATAAAGTGGTTAAGTCTAAAAATTTAAATTATGATCTTGAAACTTCAGATAAGAGAAATTTCTATGGAGTTCTTGCAAGTCTTCCACCAGATCGCTTTACAGAGGAGCAGTGGAGAAGCTTAACTTCAATCATTCTTGATAGATCCTTTGAGACAGCGATTAAGCAGGTCTCAGGTGTTAATGGTCCAGATGACAAATCCGCATTCGGCGATGCCATTAGAAACCAAAATGTCCCTCTCTTTAAAATCTTTGTGGAGATTAAAAAAAGAAGACCTAATTATCATTTCGGAGATGAAAAAAAATCGGCCTTAACGATCAATCGCAAGGCCGGTGGGAATGATGAAATTAAAGATATTCTTAGAAAAGATGGTTACTTCAAAAACTAATTAAACTTGTAGTCCATTAAAGAGACCGGTCAGTACAGAACGTTGAAGCTGATTTAATTGAGCTGTACGAGACATGAAAATCATCGGGCTTCTCTCAATTTGTGCTGTCGCTACAAATTGTCCTTTTGCAGGATTAAACTCAGTGATCTCAAAAACTTCATGAAATTTCTCAATATAATGAGACATAAGTTCTTTTTCTTTTGCCCCACCTTGATGGAAGTTCGCTTTTTTATTTCCAGAAATTAATGATTGAATGAGTTTTGGACGTTCTTTCTTTTCATTGTTTTCATCTTTCTCTTCTGCCTTAATCACATCGTTAAAAATGATTGTAAGATCAGTGGCCCCAAGATTTCTTTTTAGCCAGTACCAAAGTTCTTCAAAGAAAGTGATTCTATCTTTGGCCCAAAGAGTTTTGAAATGTGTGATGTGGTCATTGAATTGTTCAACAGAATTAAAATTCTGTCCCATGATCCAGCGATTATTTACTTTGCCGTAGAGATCTTTAAATTGTTGTGCCGGAAGATTTTCAAAAATGCCAAAACTGAGTTGATCATCCTTGGCATCCATAATGGGGTAGAAGGCCTTCTCTTTTTCAAGTAAACCCACTAGTGAACTATAGTGTTCTTCGTCCTCAATATAGAGTCCTTGAATGTTTTGATCAGGAAGGTCAGTGACATCAATAAGCTTAGAATCGAGCTTGTTTTGAGTCCAATCGAGCTCTTTAATGAGAATTTGACCTGCAGAACGTACGAAACCGAGTGATATAATCATAAAAAAAGTGCCCCTTGTCGTTTGGCATTCTAACAAACGGAAGTTTAAGTTACAATAATACTCGTGGTGCATTATACAAAGTTTCTTCTCATTTTCTTCCTGTTTTTAGGGTCTGCACAGGCCCAGGATGAGCGTTATTACCGCCAGATGCTCAGTGGCTCCCTTCCTGAGTTTAATGCAGGGAAAATTAAAGGTAAAAATAAGGTCCATTATGCTCTTCAAAGTCCTGCTTATCGCATCGATTTGAATGGAGATGGAGTTGAAGAGTTTATTCATACCATTAAACGAGATGGAATAGATTGGATTGAGATCACTGATTTTTCTGGGCGAAAAGTTTTTGAGTCACAGATTTTTGCCATGGGTGCTGAAAGTGTTATTTTTAAAATACGTTTTGTGACAATTTCACCAGAAGTGAAAGCCTTGGTTCTTTTTTTAGATGAAGGTAAAACACACTCTGTGCGTTTTGAATCAAGTGCTAGAATTTTTGTATTGAGTTTTGAGAAAAATAACTTAGAAACAATGAAGATGACCCAAGGTCCACATTTTTATCATGAGCGTGAGGCCCAAAGAGAACAGTACTGGAGACGACATTACCAAGTTAATTTTGTGGATTTTGATGGTGATGGAGTTAAAGAAATCTCAGTCCAGTACAACCGCATTCAACGAATGATGAAATATATTGGTTTGGGAGAATGGATTCGAATTTAAGAAGCTTTCTTGATTTCTTCTGTTTTGCTCTGTTCTCTGTTTTTTCTATACTGATCAAGAACTGCAATATTCGCCCCTGCTGCTGCTCCGGCTTTTTTACGAAGATGATTCATCACAAATAACCAACTCACTAGTGGTAAAGAAAGAATAAAAAGAATTCCCATCATTGTAGTGGCACCCATTGAATAAGAATCAGTAGGCGAGCTAGATGTGATAATTGATGTCTCACTAGGCATCTTTACGACAAGGCCTTTTCCATTTAAATCAGAGTTCTGGGCGACATGTGTTTTGATTTCTTTCTCGAAATTAAACAGCACTTCTGTCCCTTGAGGAGTCGTATTCGTCGGCTCTTCCACTTCGATCCCTACAAAATCTTCCACCGCTGGGCCTCTTGAAAAGACCACTTGAGATGAAAATAATGTAAATAAAATCAATAGGGTAGAGAACTGGCGCATGTAACCTCCGTGCTGACCTGTCTATCGGTATATTTAATAAAAAACTTAAATGCTAAAGATTGAGCACCAAATACCGACAAGATGAATGATTTGGACCTTCATGGATTAGGTGAATGGAATGAAGATTTTATTAGTATTTGCTCTTTTATCTGCTGGCTACGGTTACTCACTCTGGAAGTGGGGAGGCCTTGGGCAGTCTGTAGTAAGCAAAATTGAGACTCAATATCATTGGGAGAAGAAATTCAACCAGAGTGAATTCGAGAAGAACCAACTGACAGCTCAGGTGGCGCAACTTGAATTTGAAGTGTCACAATTAAAATCTCAAAACAAAATTTTCACTGCTAAAAAAGGGATTCAAACTCCTTCAAGAATGATTGCAAGTATTCCTCAAGTAAAAGCTGAGGATCTTGTTCAATATGATGTGTACCAGTGGTCACCAGAAAAACTTTTGGCGATTGGTGAGAAAGAACTCTATTTCAAAAATTATAAAAAATCAGCTCAGTTCTATAATGAGTTTCTTGAGCGTTTTCCGTCTCATGAATTAGTAGATGACAAAGTATTGTTTGGAGCAGGAGTCGCTGCTTTTGAAACAAAGGATTATTACCCATGGGCAGAGAAACATCTTTCGGCCTTGGTTAAAACTTATCCTAAATCTCAATTTTATAGAGGGGCTAAGCTTTGGTTAGCTCTTACACAATACAATATGGGAGAACAGCAAAAATTTCTTAAAACGGTTGAAGAATTTAGACTTAAATACCGCAACACCGAAGAATGGAAAATTTTGAGTAAATATTATGAAGACATCAATTACAAAGTTAAAAACTAGTTTCCTTGTTATGACATTAACTCTTTCATCAGTAAGCTTTGCTAAAGTTGTAGCAAAGGTGACTGAAGTGAAGGGAAATGTTTTTGCCATTTTACCTGAAGGTAAAACAGTAAAAATTACTCCTAATTTTCATCTTGATGAGAATAGTGAGATTCTTGTTTCTGAGGATGGATTAGTCACGTTCTATGATTATTACGATACGACTTATCACCTTAATGGTTCATCACATATTAAAATGCTCGATAAATCGGCGCATCTTAAGAGTGGGAAAGTATGGATTCAATCAACTCATACAAATACACCACTCTCACTTATTACCGCTAATGCTCATGTCGATTACTGGAAGAGTGAGTTCATTACATCATTTGATCAGAATTCAGGAAAGTCTCAAGTGATGGTTGTGGGTGGGGATCTCGACGTTTCAAATATTCTTGAAAAAAATATTAAATATAGTCTGACGGCTGGGGCATTCACTGTAGTTGATCCTGATCACAATGAAGGACAGCCAAGACGACCAACAACAATTGGCCCGGATTCACTGAATAAAGCTTTGGCTGAATTTAAAGCTATTCCAAAAGATATTTTAAATAATTCAACTCCATCAATGAAGAGATCAATTGCTTCAGTTGATGAAAATATTTCTTCCAAAAAAGGAGAGATTATTTTCATTCACTCAAGCCGTGCTCCAGCTTCGGTGGAACCTAAAGCTAAAAAAATGAGTATGAAGAGGGTGCAGAAACCTTCAGTCACACCTGTAGTCGTAAGAGTTATTGGTGTTTCTGACTCGGTGCCATCTTTAGTTGTCTCTCCTACACCATCGAAAGCAGAGGTGATGAGAGTACCTGCGTCAGCACAACCTACTGTAATGACTCATGATGCTGATTTTAATCAATCTCTCGATTCAGCTACAGGTAAACAGCCTAAGTACCCTTCAGAAGTACAAAAGCTTATCGAAGATCTTAAGAGTTTCTAGACCTTAAGCGTCGCAAACCCCATTTTGCGGCGCCACAATCTTCTTTTGATTAACCTTCCAATACCCCAGAATAATTAAGATTTCTTAAGTTTTTTAATTAGTTAAAGATGACATACAATCTGTTTATGGAAAAAACAGGTGGCACCCGTATGCATGTAACAATCATTGATGACAATAAAGATCTTTTAGATGTTTTAGCGAGCTCTCTAGGAGACTCATTTAATCTAGAACTTTTTACTGAGCCTGAGAAAGGAATCGAGTTTATTAGAAATAATCATACCGATGCCATTCTTTTGGATCTACATATTCCAGGGAAAGATGGTTTCCAAGTTTATGAAGAAGTAAAAAGGGCCAAGAGTAGCCTTCCAGTTTTATTCCTTACTGGAGATACGACACTTAACTCTATGGTACGCGGCTTAGATATGGGTGCAGATGACTTCCTTGTGAAGCCAGTGCAAACTGAAGAGCTTGTTGCAAGAGTGAGAAACAGAATTAGCCTCTCTAAGCGTTCTAATCAGTCAAATAAGACGATTCAGTTTAAAGACCTTGTGATTGATCTTGATGGACATCAAGTGCTTATTAACAATGCTCCAGTAAAATTAACTCCAAAAGAGTACCAACTACTTTTAGTTTTAGCTCAGAATCCAAATAGAGTGATTCATAAAGATGATTTGATTACTATGCTATGGAAAGATGTTCATGTTGAAGTGAATAATCTTGATACACATTTCTCAAATCTTCGTCGTAAGTTGAAACCATTTTCAACTCATATCAAAACCCTCAAGAACTTGGGTTACGTACTACGTATCTGATTTTGCCTAAATTGAACTAAATGCAACTCTAAGTTATCCTTTTTATAGTAAAAAAGGATAACTTATATGTTTTATCAAGAAGACCCAGCTCTGACTTATGATGATGTTCTTATTCTTCCCAATTATTCGGAAGTTCTTCCTACGGATGTAGAACTCAAATCACGCTTCTCCAAAAATATAACAATGAATATTCCTATTGCTTCATCGGCGATGGACACTGTGACAGAATCACGGACGGCCATTGTCATGGCCCAAGAGGGTGGTATCGGTGTGATTCATAAAAATCTCAGTGCCGCTGATCAGGCCTTCGAAGTTGAGAAGGTAAAAAAATATGAATCAGGAATGGTGCTCGATCCATTTACTGTCAATCCAGAACAAAACTTAACAGCCGTTTTTGATCTTATGAAAAAATATAAGATCTCAGGATTTCCTGTTGTTGATTCTCATATGCACTTAGTGGGAATGATTACTAATCGTGATCTTCGTTTTATCACTGATATGAATCTAAAAGTAAAAGATGTGATGACAGCAAAAAACTTAATCACAGCAGCTGAAGGTATCAATTACGATCAAGCGAAAAATCTTTTTAAAAGTCACCGAGTAGAAAAACTTCCTGTGATTGATAAAGATGGAAAACTAAAAGGTTTAATAACAGTTAAAGATATCGAAAAAACTATCGCTTATCCTTGGGCCAATAAAGATGCCTTTGGTCGTCTTCGTGTGGCCGCAGCGGTTGGTGTTTCAGAAAAAGAAATCAGAAGAGCGGAAGCACTCATTAAAGTTGGAGTGGACGCTATTGTGATTGATACTGCCCATGGACACTCAAAAGGTGTGATGGAGATGGTGAAGATTGTAAAACAAATGAGTAAGTCTATTGATGTGATTGCAGGAAATGTGGCGACTTCAAAAGCTTGCGAAGATTTAATCAAAGTGGGAGTGGATGGAATCAAAGTTGGGATTGGCCCAGGTTCTATTTGTACGACTCGTGTCGTGGCCGGAATTGGAGTTCCTCAGTTTCAAGCAGTGATCGATTGCAGAAAGCCTTGCGAAGAAGCAGGAATCCCTTATATCGCTGATGGTGGGATTAAGTTCTCAGGTGATCTTGTGAAGGCCATTGCTGGTGGTGCGAGCTGTGTGATGATTGGATCATTATTTGCGGGAACTGATGAAGCTCCAGGTGAAATGGTTCTTCTCCAAGGGCGAGCTTATAAAATGTATCGAGGCATGGGCTCTCTTGGAGCGATGGAGCTTGGTTCAAAAGATCGTTATGGACAGGCCGGAGTAGATGAAGTGTCAAAGCTTGTTCCAGAGGGAATCGAAGGACAAGTTCCTTACCGTGGTTCTCTTTCAACAAATTTATTTCAACTTGTCGGTGGTCTGCGTTCAGGTATGGGTTATGTAGGAGCTAAAACAATTGCTGATCTTAAAGAGAGAGCAAAGTTTGTGAAGATTACAGCTGCTTCATTAAAAGAATCTCATCCCCATGATGTGACCATTACTAAAGAAGCTCCTAATTATCGTTTAGTTTAAGGAATAAAAGATGAGTGTTACTGCTGCTGTTTGGATTGTTGATTTTGGATCACAATATACTCAATTAATTACAAGAAAGCTTCGTGAGCTCAATCATTCAAGCATCATTATGACTCTTGAAGATGCTCTTGAAAAAATAAAAACAGAAAAACCACAGGCCTTGGTCCTCTCTGGTGGGCCGCAAAGTGTTTTTGAAGATAAAACAGATTACTCGCCATTTTTTAAAGATGACACACTTCCAATTCTTGGAGTTTGTTATGGAATGCAAATTCTAGGACAGTATTTTGGAGGAGTGGTAGAGAAAGGTGTGCAGGGAGAGTACGGGCTATCTGAAGTTCATACTGAAAATAATTTTGTGATTCCTCATTGTCCTGAAAAAAGCAATGTTTGGATGAGCCACTCAGATCACGTTTCAGTTCTTCCCAAAGATTTTGTCTCAGTACTTAGATCAGAGAATGGACTGCTGGCCGGAATGAAACATAAAACAAAATCAATTATGGGTCTGCAATTTCACCCTGAGGTAAATCATACAGAATTTGGAAAAGAGATGATCACATTTTTTTTCCAAGGGATTGCTGGGCTTAAGCCTGATTGGTCATCATCGGCTATTCTTGAGAGTTGTCTTGAAGAAGTAAAAGCCGTTAAAGGTAAAAAAGTATTATGTGCTTTCTCTGGTGGAGTGGATTCACTAGTGGCCGCAATGCTGAGTCACCAAGTTCTTGGAAATGATCTTTATTGTTTTTTTGTAGATAACGGACTTCTTCGTCCTCAAGATCTAAATCATATCGAACTTCTCAAAAAGAAGACTCCACTCAATATTGAAATCATTGATGCTAAAGAAATTTTCTACGGAAAACTTAAAGGCATAAACGATCCAGAAGAAAAAAGAAAAGTTATCGGTAGAACATTTATCGATGTGTTTGAAGTGAAAGTAAAAGAATTTGCTCAGAATCATGATATCCATTTTGATTATCTTCTTCAGGGAACACTTTACCCAGATGTTATTGAATCAATTTCTCCTCATAAAAAAGGCGGAAAATCAGTCACGATTAAATCTCACCATAATGTGGGAGGACTGCCTGAGCGTATGAAACTTCAACTTTTGGAACCTCTTCGTTTTCTTTTTAAAGATGAAGTGCGTGCCATGGGAATGGAGCTGAAGCTTGAGCGTGATTGGGTTTATCGTCACCCGTTCCCAGGACCTGGGATTGGAGTGAGAGTTTTGGGAGAGTTAAAACCAGAATCAATTGTAAAAGTTCAGCACTCAGATCAAATCCTTTTTGAAGAACTTAAAAAGAACAATCTCTATGATTCAACTTGGCAGGCCTTCACTGTGCTTCTTCCTGTGAAAACGGTAGGGGTTAAAGGGGATGGACGTGCCTATGAAGAGGTCATTGCCCTTCGTATGGTTAACTCACAAGATGGGATGACTGCTTCAGTCACAGAGTTCTCTTGGAGCTTTTTAAATAAGGTTTCTTCACGTATTTGCAATGAAGTGAAGGGCGTCACGCGCGTGGTCTATGATTTAACCTCAAAACCACCCGGGACAATTGAGTGGGAATAGGGTATAAGAATCCCTATGAAAATTATCACAATTCTTATGCTGATCCTTTTGGGGATCAGCTGTACTCAAAAATACGCTGATTACGATGTTATTCGTAAAACAGATTTTCTAAAAAACTCAAATAGTAGTCCTGTGGGCCAGAAAGTTTTCCCTGGGTCAAAAGATCGATTAGCTCAATGTTTTGATCAATGGCTCTTTTTCTCAAATGCTGAAACTGAAAAATTGGCCTATCTTCCTAATGCTGTTCAAGCGATTTGCCCCGGTGATGAATTTTTAGTGAACACAAGAATCACTGAGCGTTGGTGGACAACCATTATTTTTTCTCAGGCCTGTGTGAGAATTGAAACTTCATGTCCGGTGAGATTTCCTAAAAAATAATGCAAATCCTATTATTACTTATCCTTTGTTTTTCCACACAAGTTTGGTCTCAGGCCAAAGTCGTGGGCTTTCATTCAAATCGTGAAATCATTGTAGAGATTTTAAATAACGATGTTTATCCATCAGATGAGCGAGTGCTCTTCATTTCTCAGTTTGAAAAAAAGATCGTGGGATTCGGCAAAATTGTCAGTAAAGATATGACTGTCGTACCAGTGATGGCGATGGTGAGAATTGATGAACTTGTGGATCATCAAAATATTTTAAATGGTGATTATGTTTTTCCACTGGATAAAAAATATATTGATGAATTTCAAGTCCCAGGTTTTTTAAGTCTGACGATGTCCAGTGATCGTCATCTTCCTTCTAAATACAAAGAGCTTCCTTATTACGGTGTCTTTACTTCAGATGGGCATGCTCTTGATAAGCACGAACTTCTTGTGGGCCTAGTTCAGTTACAATACGGACTTACAAATAACCTCACCATTAAAACGGCCAATGCTCTTACGATTGATGGTTATGCAAATATCGGGGTTAAGTATCAGGTCATTCGCAATCAACATGCGAAGCTTTCTTTTAACTCTCTCGGCGCACTCAATGTGAAACAACGTGATTGGATTTTTCAGGGGGGAGGAACACTGACCCTTCCGACGAATTCAAAATATCAAACCCATTTTATTTTTAACCTCATCTTTGATCCCCAAAATCTAAAGGGAAGTAATACCGAAGACTTTAATCTCTTTAAAGATTCCGAGATCAGAAATATCTACGAATACATCACTGATTCTTGGAACCGCATCCTCTTAGGACCTACTTATAACTTCACCCTTCAGACCGTGGGGGGGACCCTTTCTTATATGTGGGTTTGGGATTCATTTCATATGTCTCTTGGGGTAGGGACACGGGACTTCACGGAGTTACGCTTCGGAACTGATGGTTATTACCCCCAATTTGACCTCTTTTGGCGAATTTAACCTGTAAGAATTCCACGTTCGCAATCCACACTTTGTAATCATGATATGACTAGAGCACTTATTATTTAAGGAGCTCTTTGTATGAAAGTAAGCGATCCATGAACCACATCTTCTAATTCTGTTTTCTTCCGTTAGTATCCT
>DZBG01000099.1 GCA_022729855.1 Bdellovibrio sp. | reverse complement strand
TGAAATCAGCAACTTAAATGTGGAGTTGCACTAGGAAAAATTTTTCGGGATTTTTAGTTTTTCTTCTTTCGGTAAAGATGAAATCAAGGTGAAAGGACATTACTTCTCAGGAACAAAGAAAGAGGGCACCTTTAAAAAAGGTAATGAGATTCAAAAATTTGAGGGTAAAAAATCTCAGCTCGTTGATAGAGACAGGCGAGAGGCGGCTTTTGTGAAGGCCGGTTTATCCGATGAGATAAAAAAAATGGATGAGCTCGATCGTGATTTGTTTTACTATAAAGTCAAAGAGAACTCTTTGAGTGAAATTCAAAAAGAGTTCCCTGATATCAGTATAGAGAAAATAAAAAAATTAAAGGCCATTTAGTAGCGTGGGATAGTGGGGTCAATAGTTAGTGACCACTGCTCAATGCCGCCAACAAGTGAAAATGCATCATAGCCACGCATCTTTAAAAATTGAGCTGCATATTCACTGCGAACTCCATGATGGCAATAAACCACCCAAGGTCTTTGAGTAGAGTCGAGCTCATTAAAGCGATGTTCTAGTTCAGGAAGAGGAATAAACTCCCCACCAATATGACAAATTGCTCTTTCATCTGGATTTCGAATATCTAGCAGATGAACAGGTTTACCTTGATCCATCCATTGTTTTACTTTTGCGACTGAAATGAGCATTTTAAGGACGGCCTTGAACGACAGTTGTATCAGCGAGTTTATTAAACACTACTGAATTTGGTGCCACTGAATCTGTGAGCCAAACGTTACCGCCGATCACACTTCCTTTACCAATGATTGTTTCTCCGCCAAGAATAATAGCATTGGCATAGATCACGACATCATCTTCAATTGTTGGATGGCGTTTGATGTATTGAAGTTTTTTCTTTACTGAAAGGGCACCGAGAGTTACCCCTTGATAAATCTTTACATTTTTTCCAATCACACTTGTTTCACCGATCACTACACCTGTTCCGTGATCAATAAAAATTCCCTCACCAATAAGGGCACCGGGATTAATATCAATTCCCGTTTTTTCATGAGCATATTCACTCATAAGTCTTGGAATAAGAGGAACAAGAAGTTGGTGAAGAGCATTGGCCAAACGATAAATACAAAGGGCATAAAAACCGGGATAGGTAATGATTACTTCATCAAGAGAGTAGGCAGCGGGGTCACCTTTGAAGGCGGCCATGGCATCGAGATCTAATTTTCTTGCGATTTCTGGAATCATCTCAAAATACGAATGAATTATTTCTTGATCTCTAGAGGCCACATCTGGATTAAGAGGGCGTAATGCTTTTACGTAATTCTGAAATCTTTCTTTAAGAATTGCGAGATGCTGCTCAGTTTCAGCAAGGGTTCTTGAACCAGTGCATCCTCTTTGAGGAAATATCAAGCAGATGAGCTCATCTACGCTCTGTCTCACCTGAGGAACGTTCAGAATAATTTGCGCTTTTTGAAGGCGATCTTGATGTAAAAACTCACTTAAAGGAGACATTTCCGTCCTCGTGGCGTATATTGGGTCTACATTAAATTACATCTTAAGTGAGTAAAGTTCAATTATTCTGTGGAGATACTTATGAATTCTCGTGATCAATTATTAAAAAAAGGGCTAATTCCATTAATTGGTAATACCCCAATATTACGTGTAGATAGTCTCTCTGAGATGACTGGCTGTGATATTTTTATGAAATGCGAGAATCTTAACCCCGGTGGAACAGTTAAAGATCGTCCGGCCCTTAATATGATTCTTGAAGCAATTGCTTCTGGGGCCTTGAAGCCGGGAATGACTATTGTAGAAGGGACTGCTGGTAACACTGGTATTGGTCTTGCCATGGTTGGACATTGCTTAGGTTATAAAGTGATCGTCGTTATGCCTAAAGGTATGGCACCAGAAAAACATAAAATTTTAAAACTTTATGGAGCTGAAGTTGTTGAAACTGAAGCAGTTGCTTACACTGATGATCGCCACTTTTTTAAAGTAGGGAAGAAAATTGGTCAAAGTTCACCTGATTACTGGTGGGCAAATCAATTTGATAATCCCCATAACTATCTCGCTCACTATAAATCAATTGCTCCAGAAATGTATGCGCAGATGAATGAAAAAATTGATGCTGTTGTTGTGGCCGCTGGCTCTGGTGGAACAGCAGCTGGAATTTCAAAGTTCATGAAAGAGAAAAATCCAAATATAAAAATTGTGATGCCTGATCCTCAAGGAAGTACAATTTCTCAGTTTTTTAAAGAAGGTGAGTTCGGAACAAGTTCAGACTATACCATGACTGAAGGAGTGGGGATTTGTCGTTTCGTGGAAAATTTCCGCCATGTGCTTCAAGATGAGTGTTATACGATTGAAGATCAAAAACTTGTCTCTCTTGCGTACTGGTTAAAGCAAAAAGAGGGTCTTGTCATGGGAATGTCTTCGATGCTTAACCTCGCGGGAGCATTTACTACCGCTCTCAAAATGGGTCCTGGTCACCGTATCATCACAATTATGTGTGACGGAGCTGAAAGAGCTGTTTCAAAAATGTATAATGCGGAGTTTTTAGCAGAGAAAAAAATGGACTCAACACTTGTGAGTGATGAGCAACTTAAGAAAATTTTTGGATCAATTCAGAGTAAATAAACTCAATTCCTAGGTGCTGTTTGATTTTATCATTCAGCACCAGCTTATAATCATCACTATTCTCATCTTTAAATTCAGGTTTTTCTAATTTATGAAATGTTGAGAATTCATCGTAGAAAACTTTTCGTGATCGATGTTCATCACAAACAATATTAAAAATTTCATTACTAATACTTTTCTCAATAAGTTTTTCAATACAACTTACGACATCATTATGGTGGACTAAGTTGACGGGAGCATATGGGTGAGAGAGTTCTCTTTTACCTGCTAAATAATACCCCGGATGCCGGCTTCCACCCACAAGTCCACCAAGACGCAGAATTGTCCATTGCGGATAGGTTTTTACCCAGCTCTCAATCTTTAAGATCTTTCGCCCTGATTCGTTATCAGGAATACATTTTATTTCTTCTGAGACTTGCCCTTGGTGGCTTCCATAGACAGATATAGAACTTGTGTAGAACAACCATTTTGTTTTTAATTTTGGAAGTGCATTAAGGTCAATACCAGAAGGAGGAATTGTGAGGATAGTAATATCAGCTTCAATTTCATTAGGGAATGAAGCAGGACTTTGATAAAGATAAGTTTGGAACTCTTCTCTTCTTTTAGAGTCATCCCTGACTGATCCCATGACATTATAGTGGTCCATAAGTTTCAGTGCTAAGGGGAGTCCGATATGGCCAAGACCGATGATATTGATGGTTTTCATTTTACTTGCTTTGCGCGGTTAAGTTGCTCAAGCTCAAACCATTTGTAACCGAGATGAGCGTACAAATCCGTCTTTTGTAGTTCGGGGTTTTCGTTGCACACATCAAAGCCTCGTTCAATAATCTGGATAGCGGCTGGAATATTTCCCATCTCAACATAGAGACTCGAAAGGTTAACATAGAACGCAAGAGTTAAAGGATTGCTGTTGAGGGAAGTAAGATAAAAGTTCTCCTCTGATTCAAAAGTCTTATTATTTATCATTGTCGTAAAAGAAAAATAACTGAAAACAAAAGTGAAAAAAATTGCAGAGTAACTTTTCTTTTGTTCAGAACTAAGCCTGGCAGGAATATTAATAAGACTTTCTGAGACAAAGACCATTATCCAAAGAAGTATAGGCAGAACAAGATAAAGATGCTGATCACTGACTGAAGTCACCTTCATAAAAGGGGCGTGAATAATTCCCAAAAATGGGATCATAAGAATTAAAGCACAAACGATGGCAATTCCAAGATTTTTTTCGAAAAGAAATAAAAGCATCACAAAGCTAATAATAAAAAATAACAGGCCTAATACTTTTGTGAGCGGCTCTTGATAAAAGACACCTTTGACGGGGGCAATATCATAAGGGATAAAGGCTTGCTGTAAATAATACCATGTCGCTTGAGTCGTAAAATCTACCTTTGAGATGAGTGTATCACTCAGATCTTGAGACTGAGTCATTCTAGACTGATTCATATTATGTTTTTCGACAGCGGGGCTTTTTATTAATTTAATCCCAGCAAAAAGACTTAATGATAAAAAAAACAACCCACCCAAGATGATCTTTTTATTCATTTGTTTGTAAACAAGATGAATCAAAAGTAACACCACGGGAAGAAAAATTGCAGTGGATTTTGTTGTCATAGAAAGAATAAAAAGAAGGAGAAATGAAGCGAATTGCCACATCTTTTTTTCTTTAAACCATTTAATATATTGAATGGTTGCTAAAGCAACGAAAGTGAAAGCGACGATCGTTTTAATCTGAACCATCCACGCCACAGTGATGAGATTGGCCGGATGAACAAGAAAAAGAAGAGCTGTTACAAGAGCAAAGGGAAGGTCTAGCTTTTTTAAGATATGATAAACGAGATAGCCATTGAATGAGTGCAAGATAATATTTAATAAATGATAGTAGATATATTTATTTCCAAACAAAGCGAGAGTGGATTTGTAAATGGTGGCCGTCATGGGCCAGGCATAGTTTTGCCAAATTTCAGCAAAGCTTAACCCTGAAGAAAAAGGGCCATACTCAAAAAGGAAAAATTTATCATCCCAGATTGGAGGAGCACTGATGATTCTAGCATAGATGATCAGTGCCAAAAGAATAAATAATGGGATGAGAAGAAGTGGTTTTTTTAGTAAAAGGCCATACAAATTATTCATCAAGATATAATCCTAGAAGATCAATGTTTTTCTGTCTGTCAGGCGAGAGATAAATTGTAAATTTTTTTGCTTTTAGACTAAGGGTGATGGCAGCGAGAATTCTCTTTGTGCCTAAGTGAGCAAGCTTAAAAAAATCAGAAAATTTAAAATGTAAAAAATATTCCAAAATGATGGGCAGCCCTACACCAATAACCATATGGGTAAGAAGAGCTCTCATCATAGAAAAGAATCCACGTTTATTCATCAGTGGCGGACCTGAAGAGAGTCTCTCTCCCTGAATCAGCATAATAGGCTTTTTACAATTCTCTGAAATCCCATGGGGCAAATCCATCACAGAGCATAACCATTTTGGAGGATAAGAAACTCTTGAGAACTTTTCCCAAAGGACAGTTTTCCACAGTGGAGATTCAGGGGGAGAATCTAGTGATATCTTTGAAGGGAAAGGTTTTACTCCACCAGACAAAGTAATAAGAGGCATATCATCAGAGATGATCTTCCAGTGTGGATATTTTTCGAGAAGACCTGTCATTAAAGTTGATTTGCCTCCTCGAGAAGGAAGCATGACGATGAGCTGATAGTTTTTAGTTTCGAGGGCCATGGCATGAAGCCTAATGAGTCCCTTCAGCTCAAGCCGCTCTCCAACAAGAGAATGGATTGTGAGATAACCGATTTCAAATAACGAATCTTTATCTGGCGAATGGATATCAACCACCATTCTCTCATCATCAATAAGACACCAAGCCTTATGATAGTTGATCAGTCTTTTCTCACCTAATCGATAAACCAGTGCGTTCTGCGTAATTTTATGGGCAGCAATAGAGGGAAGTGAACTATGATCGAACTCATTTGAATTAATATGAATTGTAATATCAATTTTTGAGTGAGCTTTCTTATCAGTGTTAAAATAACGAAATTCTTGCGATAAACGATGAATCACTTCTTCATCATTTCCACTTATTTCTACTATAATAGAATAGAAATCAAGAATAACTGCCAAGGTGCAACTCCAATGATTAAAGTATCAGTCCTTATTGTAACGTATAAGAGAGAAGCACTGCTATCAAAATGTCTTGATTCTTTACTTCAACTTAATGCGATATTTGATCTTCAATTAGTTCTTCTCATCAATGGTGATGTGGCTTCATCTGAACTAAAAAAGCGGTTGAGTACTCAATTCTCAAACTTGACTATTTTAGAGGAGAAAAGACTCACGCCTGGACAAGCAAGAAATCTCGCCTTGAATCATATTACTGGAGAATGGATTTTCTTTATTGATGATGACGCTTATATTCCAAGCGACTATGGTAAAGATGTTTCGCAATTACTAGAAACTCATCCCGAATGGGAGTGTTTTGGCGGACCAGATTCAATGCCACTAGACTCAAATTATTTTCAAGAATCACTGGCCTTAGCATTGGCCTCACCATTTTGCACTGGGCCCACCTACAAAAGACATTATTCACATCAAGCTGAGATCTTTAGTGGAAGCGAGCGCGACCTTACATCTTGTCATTTGTGGGCAAAAAAAGAAGTTTTAGATAAATATCAGATTCGATTTGAGGAAAGTTTTCATCGTGGAGAAGAGACCACATTCTTACAAGATTTAGAAAATAAATCAGTGAGACTCTGGGTTGTGCCTTCACTTTGGTTGTTTCACGAAAGACGTAAAAACTTTTTGCAACTTTTGAGACCATTATTTTATGGTGGTTACTATCGTTCAGAAATTCTTAAGAATGAATTAGGCATTTTTTGGCTGCCATCTGTCATGGTTCTTTGTCATCTTATTGCTTTTGTCAGTCTCAGTGCTTTCTGGTTTGCGGCCTGTGTTTATCTTTGTTTGGCGATGATGAGTAGTTGTGTTGTTTGTTTGAGAGAGAGAAAGCTTATCAATCTTCCACTTGTGGTGATTCTTCACTATGTGATTGTCACATTTTACGGAACAGGTTTTCTTTACGAACGATTAAAAAGATATTTCACCTGAGCATAAAAATAGGGGTCGAACAGAGGTGTCGTCGAAGGAAATCTTTTTCTTAAAAAAACGAGTTCATTAAAAATACTCTTTTTCTTAATCTCACAAATATCCATTCGGTGGAAGAGACTAATGGGAACAGTGAGAAGTGGTGACTCCGCAGAAGGCTCACTCCATTCATGAATGGTGGCCCCTTTTGAAGCAAGTATAAAATCAGTGAATGAATCAGCATTGATAAAATTATCAGAAGTTAAATTAATAACATATGTCTCTTTAAGAAAACCCATCCCAGCTAATTGCTCACTGGTGATAAAGTCTGGCTTAACCTTTAAGTCTTTAATCATTTCATAAAAAAAAGAATTTGTATGTTGAGGCTCAGCATAAAGAAGCTCAAAGGGGTTCTTGCGAGTTTGGAGATAAATTTTTAGCTTCGCTTTTGGGCCCATGCGACTTAGAAGATCTATCTTCTCTTTAATTATTTGGATGTCTTCCAGAACTTGATCAGAGATGACTCCTACCATGAGTATAGTCTTGGCCTCATGAATCTCAATTCTTCTCGGCTGAGTCATTTTGTAGGAAAGAGTTCGGCTTTTTAACTGATCTGGTACAAATTGTTCGCAGTCTTCATGAACTAAGATTGTTTGTTCAGAATTCATGAGCTTAGATAATGACTGACAAAAAAATGTTCCTAAACTAAAGGCCCCATCTCTTAATGTTACGACAGGAAATGAAGCAAAAAAATCAAAGTTAACTGCATTATAAGAATAAAATGGATTGAGCGAGTGAAAATAATCAGCAGTCAGCGGATAGAGATCTGATCCAATTCTTGGCCATTTCTCTCTTGTTAAACCTAAGTAGTTTGAGTTTGAGTTTAGGTAAGATGGATTTTTTAACTGTTCATTAATTTGTTCTAACATAAGCGCAATAAGTATCTTTATAAAGTTGGTTAATTTTTTTGCTCTGACTATCTATAAAGGGAAATGTGAAATTTTGATGGGCGACAGAGAGACGTTTTAATAAAGGGCTGAAGCCTTTAAATTGAACTTGATGAGATTGCAGTTCATTTTGAATTCTCTGTGAAGATTTTTCAATTGAAAAATAGCCGAGGCTTGTCTTCGATATTTTCTCTCTTGGTGCTTGGTCAAGTTTGGGAATCAACTCATCTGAGAATTGGTTTAACTCATTTCTTGAAATAAGTCTTCCGTGAGGCTTAATTGTGACTTTGACTAGTTTGACCCATTCTTCAATACCTGAAAATTTAAATGAGCCGTAGCCGGCCCAATCAGTGAGTAAGCAAGGAAGGCCACAGCTTAAAGCTTCGGCCACAGTCATCCCGTAGTCCTCATCATGATGGACACTGAATGAAACTAAAAGATCAGCTCCATGATAGGCGCGAGGAAGATCATCGTTAGAGACTCCTCCAAACCAGTAGATATCTTTTTGAACTTCAGGAGAGAGGGTCTGTATCAGTCGCATGATCTCAGCAAAGTATTCTCCCTCTGGTTTCCAGACCCCCATGAATGGATCGGCCATATTATCGAATTCTCCATAAAGATGAAGACGAAATTCAGGATGTTTGATCTTTAGTTGGGAGAAGTACTTAATAAGTGTATGAATTCTTTTTTGAGTCGAAAGTCTGCCTGTATAGATAAGAACTTTTTGATCTTTATCGACCCCCCATTCTTTTCTTTGCTGATCACGAATACTTTGGTTGAAGTGATAATTGGAAGTATCGATAGGAAATGGACAGAGGGATACTGAGTCTTTGTCGTTAAGCATTTGCTGCAAATACTTTACTTGTCTCTCTGAGGCGCAAAACCAGCGAACTTTCCAATGAGTCAAGAAAGAGCACATATCCCAAAATTTATAATAGAGAGAAAAATCACCATAAACATGAATAAAGAGATCAGGTCTCACTGAGTCCATAAGATATTCTTGATGTAAGAATGTCAGAATGGGAAGTGGGTGAGGTTTGTGATCGAGGATGATCACTTTGTCGGCATTCCAGCTTTTCAGGTCATGAATATGGTTTAAAAGAGTTCCATGGGCAGTATCAGTATTATAGTGATAATAGCGAAATTCATTTCCTTCGATGGCCTGATAGGACTTTAAAAGATTGAATACAATCTTTTGGCAACTGATCCAATTAGAGGGATTAAATGAATAGAAAAGTGCAATTTTCGACATTTGTTAATTTAATCAGGTTTATAGTCGATAATTCAAGTAAAGATGGTCATAAAAGTGAATTTGTCGGGTTTTTGTCTATAAGACATATCATGAGTACCAGAGCTATAATTTGCAGACCAAGGAGCGACCTATGAAAAAATTAATTCTTGTGATTCTTATCTTCTCAAATTTTGCTTATGCTGCGGACAGGTTTGGTAATTTAGATAAAAAAGATCAGGCCTTTTATTCAAACGACTCTCGTGATGGAAAAAACCAAATGGAGAGGATTGATAGTAATGTCAGACAAATCAATCAAATCCTTGGTGAGCTTCAAAGTTTAAAAAGCCAAGTTTCAGATCTTAAATCTGAAGTAGAGGCACTGAAAGCTGCTCAAAAATGAATTTGTATTTTAAGACCCCTGTGAAAGGTTCTGTAGAAAAAGTTCTCAGTGGATTTAATAAAGAACTTTTTATGAATCTAAAACCTCCTGGTGTTAAAGTAGATCTTCGCCGTTTTGATGGTTGTAAAAAAGGTGATCTCATCGAGCTTGAACTTGTGTCACCCTTTGGAAAACAAGTGTGGGAAGGCAAGATCATTGAAAATTATGAATCAGAGAATGAAGCTTATTTTATTGATATAGGTGTTAAGCTTCCTTTCCCAATTAAATCTTGGCGGCACAAACATATCCCAACTACCATTTCCTAGTGCAACTTTTCTTCATCATAACTTCATAAGGT
>DZBG01000020.1 GCA_022729855.1 Bdellovibrio sp. | reverse complement strand
GCTGGGCCGTAAGTGGCCGAAAACTAATTCAAATTAGATGCGTAGCCCCTGAAAAGAATCTCTAAACTTCTCACTTGTGTAAATATTCACTTCCCCGAAACTTCGTTTTGGCATAAATTCCACCATCGTTTTCTAATTTTCTGGGAGTGAATATGAAGAAAAATGTACTGGCCCTGGGCCTTGCTGTTCTTAGTTTTTCTGCTTTAGCCTATGAAGCGAAAGTTCCTCGCGGAATGATGGCGCCTAATCTTGCAGACCTGATTGAGAAGGCCACTGCTGAATCAGGCACTCGTTTTCAGCTTGCTGATTTTCAATTAGTAGAGGACAGAGAACTCGCTACTAGCCAGTATAAAATGTATGTTCAGTCATCAGAGTTCATTCCTGTTGCAGGAACAGCCATTCGAATTTGGAGTGACAAGAAGACAGGTGAATTAATCTTGGCCGAAATGCATTTAGATGAAAAAACCAAAACTCAAAAGTCTGCTTTATCGGCCAAATATAAAAGAGCGAAATTTTCTCCTTTTGCTATGAAGTCGGCGAAACTCTCAAATGCCATCAAAGTAAAGATTGCAGGGGAAGTTTCAAAACACGGTACAGATTCTCGTATTCTAGGAATGAAGTTTAATGATGTTTGGTTAAATGGAGACCTGGTTCGTCAGGTTGAAGTGAGAGGACGCAGAGGTGTTCACCATATTTCAGTTTCTTTATTTAAAAATGAAATCACTGAATCTTCATACACAGAATTTCCTCAAAGTGAGCAATTTCAAACTTTAAAGGCCAATGTCTTTCCTATTTATGAGGAAGTTGAGTCGACAAAAGAAATTCTTCCTTCAGAAGTTCGTGACCTTAAATATGTAAAAAATCAAATCCCAGATGGGGGAGCAGATCCTTTTTCTGTTCTGAGATCAATTAAGCATCCTGAAAACAGATATCATCCTATTCTTTCACGTACAGAGATTGGGCGTTTATATAATTTCTGGTCTGAAGAGAATTTACGTGAAGAATCTGCGACTCTTGTCGCTCAAATGAAACTTAAAAATAATGCTTTTGCTTCAGGTCTTCTTCTTCAGGGTAAATATGCAAATATTAACCTTCACCCAGCGATTAAAGAACAATTAAAGGGTGTGGAAATTCCTCTGACTCCAAGTACTGGTTATATGTTAAGTTGGGTACAAGATGAAGAAACTGGAGACTATGAGGCTGTGCCTCTTGCAGGATTTAATGGGAAGGCCATTACTTCTGCTGAAGATTTATTAGCAAGACTTCCTATCAGACTTCCTGATCATAATCCTATTCAATATATCAACTCAGGTGTTGATGAAGTTCAGGTTTATTACGCTGTCACAGCTCTCATGGATTCACTTCAAGAGATGGGATTTGCTGATCCTGAGCTTTCGGCGAAAGCTTTTGAAGCTTTCCTTTATGATCCAGATATTTCAATGAAAGATAATGCTTACTACTACGACAATACTATTAACTTCACGACTTATAGTCCTGAGGCTCCAAATTATGCTCGTGATAATCCAACAATCTGGCATGAACTTGGACACGGGGTTATGGATCGTTTAATGGGACCACATCTTGGATTCGCTGACTCAAAAGGCGGATACGGTGGATTATCAGAGGGGATGGCAGATTTTGTGGCCCAACTTGTGATTCATCACCAGACTAATAGTGGAACATTTCCTGGAATGAACGACTTCCGTATTATTAATAATACTGGATTCTATTTAACAAATGAATTTCATGATGAAGGTGAAGCTTACGGCGGAACGATGAATGATTTTCTTCAAATGGTTATTGAAACAGAAGGGCGTGAAGGTCTATTTAGAGTTTCTGATCTTACACTTGAGGCGATGAGACTCACAAGAAATCACCCTGCTTTAAGTGCTTCAAGCTGGTTTGAGCATATGCTTTATGCTGATGAGCTTGGAAGTGATATTCGTACTCCTGGAATGTATAAAGAACGTATTGTTAAAGCTCTTGCTACAAGAAACTTTTCATTTGAAGAAGGTTTTCAATCAGCAAAAATGAAAGTGAGTTTTAATGGTGTTGAACTGACAAACTCATCTGATGCTAGCCGTGATAAGCCAATTGTTGCTTGCGATGAGTCTGGTGTTATTTCTTATGATCTTAAGCTTCAAATTACTGAAGGGGATAGTTCATTTATCAAGTTTCCTGCGACAGTAAAAGTAGAGTACCAAAAGGGTGCTCTTCAAGGGGCCATTCACTGGGAAGGTGAAGCAGCTAATCCTGAAGTTTATATGATTAATTCAGCTGATGAAGTTCTTTCATTACCTATTAAGGCTTCAATGAAGTGTGATTCAATCAACCAACCAGACGGCTCATGTAAAGACTATGCTTACGTTCAGATTTATAAAGATGGGGTTTCTAAGCCAATTGCAAAGAAAAGATTCTATCTAAAAATTAAAGATCAAGCTTCTTGTAAATAATAAGCTTAAAAAAGGGCGACTTTAAGTCGCCCTTTTTTTATTTTATTATTCACAAACAATTTTATCTTCAAACATATTTCCATTAATCTCACCCATGATTCGAGTCACAAGCTGATTTCCTGATTTAAAAATTAAGCTTTGTCCTGTTCCTGAAATACCTGCGCTCTCATTTGAAATTTTTGAATCAATGATAATCTTATCTCCATCACATTTTACAGTATTGATCGTTTGAAAACCTTCTGTATCAGTTGCTCCACGAGCAATGCCGTCAGCAATTAATTCTTCTTTTAAAACTTCACCTGTTTCTTCATCAACTGAAACGCTGTGGTAAGTTGTAATTCCTGCATTTACACTTTGAGAGATCTCCATTCCTGCGAGAGCTTCACCCATTGAATTTTTACAGCCAGAAAAATTTCCTGAAATTTCAGGACAGGCCATAGCTGATGTCGAAATAATAAGGGCCGCAATCGCGAGGTAACGCATAAAATCTCCTTAATAGAATTTTTCCTATTATGGACTAAAAAATGGGGAAGGAGAGAGAGTTTGAAAGACTTACTGTGGGTGTCTAATTCCTAAGCAATGACTTAGGAATTCAAGAGTTTAGGAGAAATTTTATAACGTCCGTCCTGAGTCTTTTGATAAAGCTCAGTGAGAAGGGTGATAAAGTATTCTTTTCTACCTTGGGCCCATTCAAAGGGACCTTTAGGATAGTTCACACCGAACTTCATGGCACGGTCAATATCCTCTTTTGAGGCGATTCCTTCATCAAGGGCAAAGAAGGCTTCGTTTACAATTTGAGCAATGGTACGAGGGAAGATGAAGCCACAAGAGACGATAGTTGTTTCAATGGGAGTAAGGCCGTGGTCTTTAAGGATCTGGATGGCTTCAGCATTCTTTTCTTTAAGATGAATCTCAACTTTTTTATTCTCATCACAAAAGAGAGCAGCAAAAGCTCCTTTCAGCTGAGGGTAGCTTGAATAAAATTCCGCAGGATCATAACAAGAGAGATCCATATAAACATTATCGTTTGGATGTGATTCTAAAAATGAAATGATCTCTTGTTTCTTCTTATATCCGAACTCAACAATTGTCTTACTCATACTGATAAAAACCTTTTTTCGTTTTTCTTCCAAATCTTCCCTCATCAACCATTTGTTTTTGAAGTTTATGAGGAGCAAAGCGTGGCTCTTTATTATAAGAGTCCCAAACTGAGCAGGTCACAGAGTAATTGATATCAATTCCAATCAGATCCATCAGTTCAAATGGACCCATTTTAAAACCACCAACTTCTTTGAGAATATGATCAACTTCTCTCATCTTCTCTTGGTCGTCTTCATCTACAATACGAAGTGGCTCACCATAAAAATTTCGTGCCACTCGATTAACAATAAAGCCGGGAGAATCTTTACACATGGCCGGCTTTTTATCTTTTTGATCAAACCAATTATATAAATCTTGAGCAAGAACTGTAGAGGTTTTATCTCCCACAATCACTTCCACTAGTTTCATAATGATTGCTGGATTAAAAAAATGAAGGCCAATGAAGTTTTCTTTTCTTTTATCACTGACTGCTTCGGCCAGTAGAGTGATTGGAAAGCTTGAAGTATTTGAAGCAAGAATGGTGTGCGCTGAAAAATCGCGATCTAGTTCTTGGAATAAATTTTTCTTGATTTCTAGGTTTTCAATAATCGCTTCAATAATAAGATCAGCTTTTTTATTCGCCGAACTTAATTGCTTAACAAAGAGAAACTTCTTCATCTCTTCAGCTTGAGCAGTACTTATTTTATTTTTTTGAGCAAGCTTGTCCCACGAGGAGTGAATACTAGTGAGGGCCTTATTTAATTGATCTTGATTTGAATCGACGAGCTCAACATTCACATGGTGAGTGGCAAACCACTGAGCGATGCCAGAACCCATGGTTCCGGCACCGATAACAATAACTGATTTAATATCCATGATTAGTGTGTGTACTCAAGTGGTTGTACTGCTTCGTTATACTCAGGAACAACAAGTCCCCATTCAGCACATTTCTCATTAATCTCTTTTACGAATGCAGCACGAACATCAGCATTGGCACGATTCTTAAGACCAAGTTTTTGATAGATATCATTTCCTTGTCCTGAAGACTTACCAAAAGTATTCATCACTCGTGGCCACCAAAGATTAAGACGATCTTGTAAGAAAGCTTTTTTCTCTGGATCTTGGGCCATAAGTTTTACTGTTTTATCTCCGTGAGCAAGATGCATATGCTCTTCCTTACAGATTGTTCCAATAGCATTTTTCCAAGGGATATAAGATGAATTCAGAGTGTCTTCAAGAACATGTCCTGCGGCTCTATCCATTAAGAAATTGAAAAGACAGAAGTCTTCCCAGTGAGTGATTTGGTAATAGAAAATATTTACGCGCTTATCTTTTTTTGCACGAGAAAAACCAATATTGGCAAGATCATCTGGAAGTCTCCAGTCAAAATCATGAGCAAGCATATGGTCATGAGTTTTTTGTCCTAGATCATCTAAGATTTTGTAGATCACATGAGCATGTCTCATCTCATCTTTTACAATTTGCGCTACAAGAACTCTTTCGTGAGCGTTAGGAGCTTTCGCAATCCATGGCATATAACCAAGACCACCAGCATACTCAGAATCAGCTTGCATCCAAAGTAAGTTTAAAAGATTCTTGCGGTAAATTTCTGGCATATCATCTGTCGCATCAAATGTTTTACCATTCTTGATGTCTTCAAATAATTTTAGATCTTCTGATGTGTATTCTCTCATTCAAAACTCCTATTAAAGTCCTTTAAATTGTGGTTTTCTTTTTTCTAAGAAAGCGCTGACGCCTTCTTTGTAGTCTGCAGAGAAACCTAAAAATCTTTGAGCGTGTTTTTCACGTTCAAGAATTTCTTTAAGCTCTTTTTCCTGGGCCTGTTGAAAAGTTTTCTTCATCATTTTCAGTGATAAAGGAGCAAGCTTATTCAACTCAGTAGCAGTGCTTATGGCCTCAGCTAATGGTGACTCACAGGTCTTATTAATTAAATTATACGCCTCCATCTGCTCAGAGAGAAGGGGCTTGCCCATCATGGCGAAATCTAAGGCTTTTGAGTAGCCCATTTGACGAACAAGTGTGTAGCTAAGCCCAGCATCTGGGGCAAGACCAATTTGTGTAAAACCACAAATGAACTTCACTCCTACGCCTGCATATTTTAGATCACAAGCAAGGGCCACTGAAAGTCCTGCTCCTGCTGCGACACCATTGATAGCACCAATCACAAGTTTATCACTTGATCTTATCGCCTCAATAAGCGGATTCCATTCAGTCTCAAGTGTATGGCCAATATCAACAGGGCCTTTAGAGGCATCAACTGAGCGGTCATTTAAATCTTGTCCTGCACAGAAAGCTTTGCCTTCACCTGTCAGTACAATTGTACGAATTGATGAATCTTTATTGGCCTCTTTAATGGCCGCAATAATGTCCATCTTCCCTTGGATATTAAGTGCATTATAAACATCAGGGCGATTAATAGTAATAATCGCTGTCCCTTCAGCTTTTTCAATTTTTACTGTTTCATAACTCATGATTAATTACCTTGATACTTTGGAGCACGTTTTTCCATGAAGGCACGCATTCCTTCTTTCTGATCTTTCGATGAAAATGTGAGATAGAAATTTCTTCTCTCATATTCCATCCCATCTTTCAGAGATGTTTCATAGGCCATATTCACTGCTTCTTTAGCTAGTTTTACGGCCACAGGAGCGCGGTCAGAAATACTTTTTGCCACTTCAAAAGTTTCTTGAAGGAGTGTTTCGCTTGGAACAACTTTTGCCACCAAACCATCTTTTTCAGCTTGGTAGGCATCCATCATCTCACCAGTTAGAACCATCATCATGGCTTTTGATTTTCCAATGGCGCGTGTGAGGCGTTGAGTTCCACCGGCTCCAGGAATGGTTCCGATTTTAATTTCTGGCTGACCAAATTTGGCCGAATCACCAGCAATAATAAAATCACAACTCATAGCAAGCTCACATCCACCACCGAGAGCAAAACCGTTAACGGCTGCAATGATGGGTTTTGTGATAAGTGAGAGTTGTTTCCAAGTTCTAAAACGATTGTCATTGATTTGATCAATTGGAGAGGCTTCCATCATCTGGCCAATATCTGCACCAGCAGCAAAAGCGCGATCACTTCCCGTAAGAATAATCACTCGTACATCTTTATCATCTTCAAGCAGAAAAAAAGCTTCAACGACGTCTCTCATAAGGTCTGTAGATAAAGCATTAAGTACTTTAGGACGATTAAGTTGGACGAGAGCAATATGCTCATGACCTTTATAGTTTTTTTCAACAAGGATATTTTCAAAAGTTTTCATAAATTATAATTTTGTAATGATCTCTTCAGCGAAATGAACAGAAACAAGATCTCCTGCAAATTTCATAGCGTCTTTACCTGAATCCATCATTTCAGATGTTTTCATTGCTGCTTTCCATGCATCTTTATTTTCAAAACACATTTCAGTCACCATAGAAAGATTTGAAGCTCCTGTTGGGCCACCAAAAATTTTATTTGTGCGAAGTTCTTTGATACCAGGAATTTTTAAGCAAATAGGAGTGTGTACGTTTGTGTAATGATCTTCGAATTTTGCTTTAGCAGCATCATCAGTTGGAACGCGGTAGACAGCAATTACTTTAAACATAATTAACCCTTTGTGTTAGATAACGAATTTGAGTGCGGATACGATTCCATAAAGAGGAGGATTCGTCAAAAAATGACTCTTTGACGGCGCGTTAGTCGTTTGAATTTTGGTAGATTTAAAGTTAGTCTTTTGTCTCAATTAAAGAAGGACCATAAATGAAATACTTAATCCTCTGTTTACTTGTCTCTCAGCTCTCATTTGCCGAAACTCTTTCTGACCAACTTAGTGCAAGACGGGCAGAGTTTAAAGAGAAGGCTCCAGCAGATGTACAAAAATTATATGAAGAATCTATCGATCGTTTAAAGGAACTTAAGCTTCCTGATTCCGCTTTAAAGTTAGGGGCCACGATGCCTAAAAATACTTTAACTCAAGAGAAAGGAAAATTTTTAGTCGTGACATTTTATCGTGGAGGATGGTGTCCCTACTGTATGCTTCAGCTAAAAGCTTTTGAGAAATTAAATAAAGATTTTGTTTCGGCGAACAGTAAAGTTTTGGCCCTTGCTCCACAATCTCCGAATGAAATCAAGAAAACAAAAAAGACTCAAGGTTTAAGCTTTGAACTTAAGAGTGATAAAAACTTGGATATTGCTCGTCGATTTGGAATTGTTTTTAAAGTAGAGCCTGCCATTGTTGAAGCCTATAAAAAACATGGAATTGATCTTTCATACAGTCATAATGAGCTTCCGCTTCCGGCCACTTTTGTCTTTGATAAAAGTGGGAAAGTTATTTTTAGTTATGTCGATGCAGACTATCGTTTAAGAGCTGAACCGCAACAAATTCTTGATTTAATTAAAGCAAACTAGTTGATTTTATGATTCCCCTTTGAGGCATGACTTTGTGGTATAATCAGAGTGTCACAAGGGGGAATTATGAAATACTTACAGTATGTAAAATTCAATATCTGTGGACCAGCGGAAACAGATTTTGTCATGGAAGCCTTAATTATCTTAGGGGTTCTCATCCTCTCATAATATTTGCCTGAAACCCTTCTAGGGGCTATAACTTCCATAGATAAAAATTTAATGGAAGTACGTAATGTCAAAAATTGATATTTTGAATGGTAATGAACTTTTAATTCAAGGTGCACTTGAAGCAGGGTTCAATTTATATACAGGTTATCCTGGATCTCCACTGGCCGATTTTTTTAATATTCTTCATGAAGAGCGTGATGAGTTAAAGAAAAAAGGTGTCCGTGTGGCCATCGCCAATTCTGAGGCCAATGCAGCAGCTATGGCGAGTGGTGGAAAGATGGCCGGCCAAAATGTTTTAGTCGCCATGAAATCAATGGGGCTTCATGTGGCCAGCGATGCATTGTCTGTTGGAAATTTTGCGAACCCAGGTGTTGATGTTAACGGTCAGCGTGCTGGTGTTGTGGTTGTAGTAGGGGATGACCCTTGGTCAATTTCAACATCAACTCCTGCAGATTCAAGATATTTATTTAAACATCTTCATATGCCTTTCTTAGAGCCAAGTACTCCGCAAGAATTAAAAGATTGGATGATTAAGGCCTTAGAAATTTCTCAAAGAAGTTCCGTTTACACAGGACTTCTTTTAACAACTTTTATGGCCGAGGGTGGTGGACGAGTAGAAGTGGGTGAACCACTTGAAGTTTCTCATAAGCTGGTAGAGCTTGATCCCGCGACTTTTAATTTAAGTGCCAACGTAATGGTGCCACCTAATTCATTAATCGCAGATAAAGAAATGATTATGAATCGCTTTCCTAAAATGAAAGAGGTTTTGGAATCATTAATGCTTGATCTTGAATTTGGAAATCCAAAATCAGAAATTGGAATTATTTCAGGCGGAGCTGTTTTTGAAACACTTAAACAGGTTTTAGAAGAAAGTGATCTTCTGGGTAAGTTCAGACTTTATAAAGCCGCAAGTTCGTACCCACTTAATACTAAGCAAATGCTTCCATTCCTAAAAAATATTTCAAAACTTATTGTCGTAGAAGAGAAACGTGGCTTTCTTGAAGCAGAGGTTAAAGACCTTATGTTGAAGTCTAATCTCTCGTACCCTGTCTATGGTAAGGAATTTCAAGCAGGGGATAAAACTCTTGAGGGATTTCTTGCTTTCGGTGGACTTACTTATGAAATCATTTATAAAAAACTTCAAGAATTTTTAGATATTCTAGATTGGCAAAAATCAAATGATGTTTGTCTTAAAGATTTACCGGCTCCTTTAAAACTAGATCTCTTGGTTCCTAAAAGACTCCCTACATTTTGTCCGGGATGCCCACACAGAGAAACTCTTTCTGTAATGAAAGAGGTAAGGGCGGCACTTGTAAAAGATCAAATCAATCTTATCTCTCACGGAGATGTAGGTTGTTATTCACTTTCATTTCTTGAACCTTTTAAAGAAATGCATGATCTCTCGGCCATGGGACAAGGTGGCTCTCTAGCTGCCGGAGCAGATATTTTTACCTCTAATCCATCTGTGGTCTTAATGGGAGATTCAACTTTTTTCCACTCAGGGCTGACTTCAATTTCAAACTCAGTTCAGCTTGGGCATAATATTACTTATATCCTTCTTGATAATGATAATACGGCGATGACTGGGCATCAGATGAGTCCAGGCTCAGGAGTCTCAGTAGAGGGATATGTGAGACCTCGCCAAAAAATGCTTGAGGTGGCCAAATCTCTTCGTGTCACTGAGGCCATTGAGGTTAATCCTTCGGATCGTTATTTCTATAAAAATCTACTTTTAGATTTAGTCAAAAGACCTGGAACAAAAGTCATTGTTTCAAACAAAGAATGTGGACTGACTTTTCACGGAAGAAAAAAACGTGAAGAGAGAAAACTTTTTGCCAAAGGTGAAACAGAAGCTGTTCGCAGATTTTATCAAATTAATACTCTGGCCTGTGAAGATTGCAGGGCCTGTGTGGATATGACTGGTTGTCCGGGCCTTTCACAAACAAGTGATGCTTACGGAACAAAGGTTATGATTGATCCACAGATTTGTGTGTCTGATTCGTACTGTACAAAAATTAAGGCCTGTCCTTCATTTGAACTTGTGAATGTTTATGACTATCATCCGACAAAATATAAAACAGAAGCTAAAAAACTGGCGACTAAAGTATTACCTGAACCAGTTGTCGTTAAAAATATGGATCAAGTCGCTGCTGGTAATGACTTTAGGGCCATTGTTATTGGTGTCGGTGGTTCAGGGGTCACAACTATCTCTCGCGTGCTAGCAGAAGCAAGTCGTGAGATGGAAGGGCGTACTGATCTTGATTTCAAATTCGTAGATCAAAAGGGATTGGCCCAAAGAAACGGTTCTGTTTCAAGTCATGTCGCCGTTTATTCAAATAAAAAATCTCACGGACAAGTTATTCCGCTTTCTAGTTCTGATCTTGTTCTTTCTCCGGATTTACTTGAAGGGGCCCGTGCTCTTGATTATCTTGGCCCTCAAGGAATGCTAGTCCTGGATGAAGATTTCCAAATCCCACTTTCAATTCTTCTTGATCGTGGAATAGATACAAATCCAATGACTAAAGAATTACTTCAGGCCGAACTTAAAGAAAAACTTGGTGACCGTTTAATAATGGCCCCAATGAAAGAGATCTGTTTTAAACAATTTGAAAAATCAGTTTATTCGTCGGCCATGTTACTTGGTATTGTTTATCAAGCGGGAAGAATGCCTTTCTCTTTAAAAAGTTTAGAGGGGGCGATTAAAAGAGCTGTTCCCAAGGCAGAGTTTGAGAATAATTGGATCGCTTTTCAAATGGGACGAGAGTGGTACTTGGGCACATTAAAACTAGAGGCGACTGAAGCAGCCCCTACAAATCTTTGGGAAGAGTCAGTGAAGCTTGTGGCCTATCCATGGCAAGAACCAACAAGGTTCTCTGCTCTTTTTGATAATTATAAAAATCAATTGATCAGACATTTTCCTGAAATCGATTCTGAACATATTGCTCAGTACGTGCACGATATATTCGTCTTTGATCAAGGTAAGTCTGTGCCCGCATTTATTGAAGATGCATTTAAATTAAAAGAACTTTATCAAAGTGATGATTTAAAACGTTCACTTAGAACTCTTGCCAAAACTTATTGGATTAAAGATGAGGTCTATGTTTCTCATCAAATGATCTCTCCGGTAAAAGTTTTTAAGGATCAACAGCGATATATGAGTCTAGGTTCAAGCTATAAAGTTGTTCATATCAATAGACCCGCCTTTGATATTTTTGGTCAAAAAATTGAATTTGATTTTTCTCCAAAAGTTTGGATGCTCAAAATGATGAGACATATGAGAATGCTCCGAGTTCTAATGCCAAATTGGCATAAAGAAGAACGAAGACTCTCTTCAGTTATTCGTCAGGAACTTTTAGGCAAAGTTTCTCCTAAACGCCTTCGTGAGCTAGAAGAAGTAAAAGGCTACCGCGAGATTCGTTATGCCGCTGCAGCTAAGTATAAGGTAGGATAAGTCATGAGCCGAATCATTGATGCTGTTTCCATTATTCTAACTTGTGGTGATGAAATTTTCATTATCCAACGACAAAATTTTCTTAAGGCCTTTCCAGGCTACTGGGCCTTCCCTGGTGGAAAAGTTGAATCAGACGATGACAAGCTAACCATTGATGAAAATCACTTTAAAGCAATGAATCCCAAGCTTATTGGAGCCGTCGTGAGAGAGGCGGAAGAAGAGCTAGGGATCAATCTCGGCGATCTCTATAAAAGTGGTGGGATTACTGCTTGGGACTTTATTGGGCTTGCCACAACTCCAGATTTTAATCCCCTGAGATTTGCCACATACTTTTTTAAAATCAACTTAAAAGAAAAACCTAAGTTTGTAGTTGATGCCAATGAGGCACAGTTTGCTGAATGGATGAAGGCCGCTGACTTACTTCACAAGTACGAGCATGGAGAAGTCTTGGCTGTTCCTCCGGTGATTAAAGTCATACAAGAACTTGGTAAAAATCTTGCGCTCACAGAGATTAAAGATCTTAATTTTGAGTTTGATGGGGAAAATGAAGTTCCCTTTATCGAAAATCTTAAAGGCATGATTCAAATTATGCCTCTTTCAAATACTTTGCCGCCGGCAACTAGAACCAATGCTTTTTTAATTGGTGATCAATTTAAGTTAATTATTGATCCCTCTCCCAAAGATGAAGCTGAGTACTTAAAATTTAAGACGACATTATCGCATTTTGTGGTGAGTGGAATTTTTATTACTCACCAGCACCCTGATCATCACCAGTTTTCTCCAAGACTGGCCCGAGAGCTCAAAGTTAAAATGATCTTAAGTCAGTATACGCATGAGCGTTTACTTCAAAAAGATCCAGAGTATTTCGCAGGAGTTGAAGTAGAGTTTGCCAAAGATGGTGATCACCTGACTTCTTGGCTTGGCCGTCCTGTTTACGTACATGCGATTCCTGGACACGATGAAGGACAGCTTGCCCTGGCCCCTGATAATATGCGCTGGTTTCTTGCCGGAGATCTCTTTCAAGGAATTGGAACAGTGGTTATTGGTGGTAGTGAAGGGGATATGAAAAAGTATTTCACGACCCTGGAGAAAGTGATCGCTTACAATCCGATGGTTGTTTTCCCTTCTCATGGTATCGGTCTTGGTGGTCCTAATATTCTTCAAAAAACACTTGAGCACAGGAAAATGCGAGAGGAGCAAGTTCTTATTGCTCATCAGAAAGGGGCCAGTGCTGAAGAGATGCTCAAAGAAATCTATGCAGAGATTAGTCCAAAACTTTGGCCTTACGCTTTAGAAAATATCAATAAACATTTAGATAAGTTACGAGGAGAGGGGAGAATTTAGTTTCTTCTTTTTCTTCTGACGGCTCTTTGTTTTCTAGAGTCTTTTCTGGCCGATCTTTTCGCCCTCCACTTCTTGCGTAATTCTTGGCGATTCATGAATCTTGCATCTTTAAGACGAGAAGCAAATTTTCTTCGTTGAAACTTTTTTTCTTTTCTTGAAAATCTGAAACCTTGATCTCTTTTTACGATTTCTGGGACAAAAGTCTGAACTTCAGGAGATGAGACTTCTACTTCGCCCTCGTAAACGTCAAGATCAGCACCTTCATCATCTATATTCACTTCAAAATCAGTCCCTCGCACACCAAAGGTAACATCCTTGGCGACAACCTTCTGATCAATCTTTTGATCTGCCTCTTTTGTAATCTGAAGGCGGAGAAAACCTTTAATAAGATTAATGATGGATTCGCTGACCTCTGTATTATTTTCGTCTTCAGTGATAATTGATTCAGTGATTTTTATTTGTGAGTTCTGGCCAACAGCAATTTGCGAAGAAGGGTAGATATGTAGAATGGCCGTTGAGTTTGTGGTGCGAATCTCATCATCTTTTTCAAACAGTGTTTCTGGGGTCAAATTTGTTTCATTACCATTTCTAATGAGTGTGGTCGTGCCACTTCCATAAAGAGAAATAACTTTTCCTACTTCTGCGAAAGAAACTGAAAGAGTGAGAATAAAAGAGAGGAGAAAAATAATCATAAAAATATTTTTGGGACAACAGGTGTTGTCCCAAAACAATTTACTGAAGGTGAGTTTGTTGCACGTAGAGGCGAAAAATTTTATCGCGTGTTCTACGAATGGCAAAATTTCCTTGTTCTTTTTGTTGAACGAGAAAATCATAAAAATCAGGGCGAGTGTCAGCAATTTCTAGGACTGACTTTCCTTCGAATTCTCCAAAGTCGATCACAACTTTGTCTTCTTCGATAATACCTGTTACCGGACTGATCTCTTGGGCCATATTCCCTCCTTAGAATAGTGCATGATCTAGATTTAATTGTTAGAAATTTGACAGGCTTTGGAAAGCAATTATTGTCGGAAAAATTGCTTTAAGAAGATTACTAGTGCTTTAAATTCCTGAGGATAATCATCAGCAATCATACGCTTGATGATTTCAAGAGACTGATAAAGTGACATTGGACGTCTATAGGGGCGAGCATGAGTCATCGCCACAAGCATATCAAACACAGAAACCAGAACAATTTCAAGGCCAAAGCCCATATCCTGATTAGAATTGTTTGTTTTATCCTTGCTAATAACTTCCTTCATACGGTCATTCAGGAAGTGGTGATACTTGATTATATTGAGATAGTTTTTACTTAAAGGAATTCTTCCATCGAGAAGGTCATGAGAGAAGTTAGCATGTTGAGCAAATAAGTTCTGATCATGAGGTGAGAGAATTTTTTGGTCATATTTCATTTCAGGGATGATCGCGAATCCCAAATCTTTCACATAACTAGTCAGAAACAAACTCTCAATTTCTTTATCATGAAACAAATGAATGGATTGAAGAAATGAGAGAAGCATCACTGATGAGAGCAATGGCTGAATAATAGTAAAATGAAAATTTTCATTCACTAAGTTCTGAAAGAAGTGTGACTGAAGTTTTTTATTCTCCAAAAGAAACTTACTTAAATTCTGTGTACTCTGAACTTGGAGCATCAAGAGGTCATCATTGTGCGGATCTTGATAGAGACCACTCATATTGAGTGAAAGCAGCTTTAAATGCTTAGTTCCGTTCTCAACAGGGTCGCCTACCGAAAGTGAGCGGGTGAGTTTAATAAGTGCTAGCTCAAGTTGGGATTTAATCTCTTTATAATCATCAAATGAAATATAAACTTCGCGGATATTATCTTTAATCAGCCTAGTGATGAGTTCTTTAGTAGCGACCTGAGTTTCTTTGATAATTTCGACAAAGAGTTGATCGCGAAAAATATAGGCCGAAGATTTTAGTTTTTTGGCGAGAAACAACTCCCCCACAAGTATGGGTCTAAGTTGTAAGGCAAGTTTATGTTGATCGATATACGATTCTATTATTTGAGTCATCAATGACTTAATAATAACACAGTAATAGAACCTAAAGTGAGGAAGGCAAAAACTTACAAGTTATTAATAAGTTGGCCGATATAGGCCTTAAAAGAGTGCCCATTTGCTTCCATCATCTTGGGGAACATTGAAATTGAGGTTAATCCAGGAAAAGTATTAATCTCATTTAAATAAATTTTTCCGTTATCGAGGAAAAAATCAATGCGTGAGAGATGTCTGATCTTGAGGCCATGATAAAGTTTAGTAGCATAGTCGGTAATTGTCTGAACCTGATCAGGAGTTAAATTCTCTACTTTGACCATGGTCGTTGACTGGCTCGCACTCGAGTACTTCTCTTCATAAGTATAAAAAGTCGTTGAAGGAGTTAGAATTTCACCAGGGTATGACACCTGAAATTTTCCATCAAATTCATAAACTGAAACCTCTAATTCACGAGGTCTCATTCTTTTTTCAATGAGAACAAAAGGAGAGAGAGTGAAAGCCTCTTTAAGAACTTTTAAAGGAGACTCATTGGCCGCCACCATATAACAACCAACAGATGATCCTTGGTTAGAAGCTTTGACTACGATATCGCCGTAGGTTTTTTGAAACTCTAAAACTTTTGAATCAGTGATTTCATTATTTTCAGAAAAGAAAATATAAGGAGTGTTTTCAACTCCTAAAGCTGTGGCCCACATTTTTGTTGTGATCTTATTAAAGCACATCTTACTGGTTTCTGAATTACACCCAATATAAGGGAGGTGAATCATTTCAAAATATGATTGAAGATCTCCTGTTTCACCTGGGTAACCGTGAATACAAGGGATCGCCACATCAATCTTTAATCCTGGATCACCATCTTGCTCAAACGCACGAAGAAACTTTTTTCCATCGAGAAGATATCTTTTTCCTGAACCATCAACCCATTGACCTTGTTTATCGATTTCAATCTTGATGGTTCTAAAATCGCTGAACTGACTGAGACATTCTTCAAAAAACTTAACTGAACGGAGAGAGACCTCATGCTCAGCACTCCCACCACCACAAAGAAGAAGAATATTTTTCGTCGTCATAAAAACCTCAGTTTAAACAATATCTCTTAAAGAAGCAGGAACCTTTTCGGCATCCATCGTTTTAAAAAGTTCAAAGGCCTGCTCATTCGTCACAGTCTCAGCTTTGAGCGCACCATAATTACGAATGCTCACGCAATCTGTTTGCATTTCTTTATCCCCAACTACAAGCATATAAGGAATTTTTCCTGTTTGTGCTTGGCGAGTTTTAAGTCCCATTGATTCATTACGATCATCAACACGAACTCTATAGCCTTGAAGCTTTAATTTCTTAGCAAGATTTTGAGAGTACTCAAGGTGAAGTTCATTTTTTACAGGAATAATCACGATTTGTTCAGGGGCCAACCAGAAAGGGAATGCGCCGGCCACGTGTTCAATATAAACACCGATAAATCTTTCAAGTGAGCCGAGAAGGGCACGGTGGATAACCACTGGGCGCTCCATCTCTCCATTTTGATTCGCAAATTTTAAATCAAAGCGATCAGGAAGTTGGAAATCAAGCTGAATTGTTCCAAGCTGGAAATAACGTCCGATAGCATCGGCCACTTGGATATCAATTTTTGGCCCGTAGAAAGCGCCATCGCCTTCATTCACAAAATAGTCTCTGCCTGAATTATCAAGAGCTGACTTAAGGGCAGACTCTGCTTTGTCCCAAGTCTCATCACTTCCCACTCTCTTTTCAGGACGAGTAGAAAGACCAATTTTAATTTTCTTAAATCCAAAATGTTCATAAGCAGTAAAGAACATATCCATAAGAGTTTGAATCTCTTCTTGGATACCATCAAACTGAATAAAAATATGGGCGTCATCTTGGCAGAAAGTACGAACACGAGTCAGTCCTGAAACTACTCCTGATTTTTCATAACGGTGAAGACGACCAAAATCCGCAAAGCGAAGAGGAAGATCACGGTATGAATAACGGAAGTGTGAGAACATGAGCATATGACATGGACAGTTCATTGGCTTAAGAGCAAATTCTCTTTCATCAATTTGTGTGAAGTACATATTCTCGTGATATTTTTCGTAGTGGCCAGAAGTATGCCAAAGATCCACATCTAAAATTTGTGGAGTGATCACTTCTTGGTAACCAAACTTTGTATAAATTCGTCTCATGAATTCAACAAGACCATTATAGAGTAGAGCACCCTTAGGCATGAAGAATGGTGAGGCCGGTGCGACTGGATCAAAGATAAAAAGCTCAAGCTCTTTTCCAAGTTTTCTGTGGTCACGTTTTTTAGCCTCTTCCATTTCTGTAAGATGTTGCTCAAGCTCAGCTTTCTTCTCGAAAGAAGCAGCATAAATACGTTGAAGCATTGGACGTGTCTGATCTCCACGCCAATAAGCTCCTGCCGTATGGAGAAGTTTAAAGAACTGAGGAAGATGTCCTGTATTCATGACGTGTGGGCCAGTACAGAGATCGGCAAATGTATCACCTTGAGTGTAATAACTAATGACTTCACCTTCTGGGAGATCACGGATGAGTTCACACTTAAGATCTTGTTTTAAATTTTTAAAATAAGTGATGGCCTCAGCACGAGAAACTTCATGACGAGTAATAGGAAGAGCACGCTTGATGATCTCTCTCATCTTCTCTTCAATTTGCACCAGTGACTCATCCGTCAGTCTGGTTTCCATTTCAACATCGTAATAAAAACCATTTTCAATGGTCGGGCCAATTCCAAGTTGAACTGTTTCATTTGGAAAGAGTTCAATAATAGCTTGTGCCATCAAGTGAGCAGTTGAATGTCGAATTGTGTCCAGATCGTACTTGGCCATGGTAAGGCGCCCCCATCATTATTGTGAGCTTAGACTCTACCAACGGGCCTGAACTTAATCAACGAGTTAGCGTTGAAAAATCACTGTCTTACAGCTGTAAGATGGAAGCACTAAACAGAGAGAGAAAAGCTAACACTTCTAAATTGTAAGAAAGTCTTAAAACAGGGAACTCTTACACTGTATAACGTGCTGAAAAGACAAGGTTAAAGGAGTTTAATGGGGTATTTCTAACAAGTGTCTTGATTTTTCATTTAGCGTGGGGTTTAAGTAGGTCGAAAGTTTTACTGTAAGATAAGTAATTTCTTACTTGAGGAGATATTGATATGGAAACAACAATCAATTCCATTGACCAGGTGATGGGTAAGTCGATTTTAGACTTTAATAAGGACGATAGATTTATCGCCCACCTCCCTGAAGATTCTGCAAGAGTTGAGGCCCAAGGGTTTTACCGTCTCGCCAAAGTTTTTTATGATAAAGCTGATTTTGAAAAGGCTGAAGAATACTTCCTTAAAGCATTAGAGAAGTCTGACTTCCCTCAAGATGCATTTGCCATGTTCAAAACTTATGGTTTTCTCATTCGTATTTGTTCAGAAGGACTCAGAGAAACTGAGGCCAACAAGTATATTAAAATTTCGTCTGATCTTTTAGAAAAAACTGTCACCACTCTTCCTACACTTCACTCTGAATATTTTTATAATGCCGGTCTTCTCTCTACCTATAAAGGAGAGTTTTCAGAGGCCCATAAAAACTTCAATCAAGCTTACCGAAAAGCTCAGATGGAAAATGATCCAGAGATGATGTCTAAGGCCCTTTATGCGCTTTCGACAAACTCTTATCAGATGAAAAACTTCAATGAAGCTATCACTACGATTAATCAACTGAGCGAGCTTCTCAATATTCTTAAAAAAGACTATCTGAAAGGAAGCATGCATCTTCTTTGGGGAAATATCCTTCGTGAAACAGGTCAATATGTTGAGGCCATCACTCATCTAGATCTTTCAATGAAGCTTCTTCATAGCAAGCGTTGTTGGAACCTTCATAACTATATTCTCCTGAATAAAGGGATTACATTAAAGAAGATGGGAGAGTTTTCAAAAGCTCTTATGATCTTCAATATTGCTCAAAACTCAGTAGATGATAATTTTAGACGCCTTCAAGAGCTGATGAATAATGAAGTGGATGATGTCAATGATTCGAGTGTTGATCTCTATCTTGATCGCCACAACCGCGTTATTCATGAGAAATCTCTAGGTGTCATCGACTTTAAACATCGTTTTGTTCTTCTTGAGATCCTTTTCTTATTGGCGCAGAATCCAGGAACTTACTATAATAAAGACGATCTTGCGAAAATGATCTGGAAAGATGAGTACAATCCTCTGATCCACGATAAACTTATTTATACCAGCATCAGTCGCTTGAGAAAACTTATTGAACCTAAGGGTGGTAAGCGTCAGTATATTCTTCGTGGAAAAGATGGTTATACCTTCAATCCACGTGTGAATGCTCGTTTCCACAAAGAAAATGAGCTGGTTAAAAATCGCAATATTGCTAACATCGAAATTTCTTCTCCTGTTTAGTCAGGTCTCATATGCAGCACCTTCTCTTGAAGAGAAGGTGCTCACAACAGAGCGCTTCATTTTTAGAATTGTAGACCAAAGCATCGGTGTCTCAGATATCAATTATCAATTACGTAACCTTCAAGGCCTTGATTGTGTCAATCATGAGTCGATGATAATCCGTTATTTTGGGAAAGGTTTTGCTCTTGATATGAGCCGTTTTGTGAAGGGAATCCCTTTGGATTCAAAACAAGTTTCGGTCTATCTTCACTCTCATCAAGAACTCATGAAAAAGATGAGAATCTTTTTTAAACTCCTGCGATATGCGGATGATCAGCAGACTTCTGTTGGGGATGAAATCCGAAGTCTTATTCGAGATTCTGCTAAAGAAAATAAATGTAATACAGAAATTCTTTATAAAGATGATTTAAAATCAAACTTTAAGCAGCTACTCAGACTTGAGCTTTATCTTCGTGGGCGTTACGGTAGTCAGCTCCAGGATAAAAGGTCATTTGAATCAATTAAGCAGTCCATGGAATTATTTATGGATTCACTCGATAAGCAGTTTAGTCATGAGTATTTCTGGTAACCCCAAGCAATGGTCAGAATCTGACTTATTGCTGGCCTTTGAACTAGATCATAAGTTTATGCCCTTTGCTTGGAGCAAGAGTGAATGGCAAAGCCTATCTGAAAATCATCTTCTCTATTTATGGAGTCGTGGAGGCGAGTGCATCGGCTTCGCCCTTTTTGCTGCGAATAGTTATGATGATGTGGCCCATCTTCTTAAAGTGACGGTACATCCGGACTTTCGAGGCACTGGCGAATCACAGCAATTTTGGGAAGAGATAATGAATAAGTGGGACAAAGACTCTTGGCGTCAGATTTTTTTAGAAGTCCAAGACTCGAATATTGCGGCAATTAGTTTTTATAAAAAAGTAGGCTTCAAAGAGCTCAGGCATCTCACTCAGTTCTATTCTAATGGAGATGGTGCTTACACAATGCAGTGTGAACTGCGTTAAGTGTGCTGATTGTTTGCAATCTCCGATGATTTCTGTTAAAACGTAATTCTCTTACTTAGAGTATTAATTTTAGTTCAAGGAAGGGTGGAAAAATCCACCCTTTTTTTATTTTATGGATATACAAAAAGAACGCGCAGGACTTGAGAAAAAGTTTTATCTGCTATGTGAACCAGTGGTTCAGGAAGCTGGATATAAACTTTATGATCTTGAGTACCTAAACAATCAAAAAGTTTTACGACTTTATATTGAAGATCCAAGAACTAAATCAGCAGTCATTGAAGATTGTATCAAAGTGGATCATGCACTTTCTCCAATCTTTGAAACTGAAACTTGGATTCCAGAAGAAATTGTTCTTGAGGTCTCTTCTCCTGGTATTTTCAGAGAGCTAAGTACACTTGAGCATTTCAAAAATTTTGTTGGTGATATTGTGATGGTTGTCATCATGGGAAAACTAACTGAAGAGCAACTTGCTGGTGCCCCAAAAGGCGTGAGTGGAGAGAAGAAATTTCGTGGACCTTTATTGGTCGTGAATGAAGAAGAAATAACGATGGATATAAAAGGATTCAAATTGAATCTCAAATATTCTCAGATAAAAAAAGTAACATTAGATCCTGACTTAAATACAAAGTTTGATAAATAAACAGATAAGGAGTGTACCGTGAACTTCTCAGAATTAGGAAGAGTCATTGAACAGCTTGGTAAAGATCGCGGAATTAAAAAAGAGTTCATCGTTGGTGCCATTGAGCAAGCGTTCTTAGTAACTGCTCGCAAAAAATTTGGAATCCAAGGTGAATACGAGGCTCGTTATAACGAGACTGATGCCGAAGTTGAAATTTACCAATATAAAAACGTTGTCGAAAAAGTTCGTGACGGAATTATGGAAATTGAATTTGCTGCAGCAAAAAAACTAGATGAAGATTGTGAGATCGGCGATCAGCTTGGTCTTAAAATTGAAAACCCTGGTTTTTCTCGCGTTGATATTCAAACGGCAAAACAAATTATTTTCCAAAAAGTTCGCGATGCTGAACGTGATATTTTATTCGCTGAATTCAAACACCGTGAAGGTGAAATCGTTTCAGGTATTGCACGTCGTTTTGAGAAAGGTAACGTTGTTATCGATCTTGGAAAAGCAGATGCAGTTCTTCCAAAAAGAGAAATCATTTTTGGGGAACAATTCAAGCCAGGTGACAGAATCCAAGCTTATCTTTCTGAAGTCGTAATGACGAATCGTGGGCCAGAAATTCGCCTTACAAGAACATCTCCAATGTTCCTTGTGAAACTTTTCGAAAATGAAGTTCCGGAAATCGCTGATGGAACAATTGAAGTTAAAGCTGCTGCTCGTGAACCAGGTCACCGTGCTAAAATTGCTGTTTACACTCAAGATAGAGATGTAGATCCAGTTGGGGCATGTGTTGGTATGAAAGGATCACGCGTACAAAATATCGTTAATGAGCTTCAAGGCGAAAAAATTGATATCGTTAAGTGGAACCCTGAATCTGAACAATTTGCTCGCGCAGCTCTTGCTCCTGCAGATATTCAATCAATTTCAGTGAACTACGATGAACATACTCTTGATGTTATCGTTGAAGATGATCAGTTATCTCTTGCTATCGGCAGAAGAGGTCAAAACGTTCGTCTCGCAGCGATGCTGACTAGCTGGAAAATTAATATTATTTCTAAATCTAAACTTCAAGATCGTGTAAAACTTGCTGTTGAAAATCTTCTTCAGCTTACAGGTGTTACAGAATCTATGGCCCAAGTTATGGTTCAAAAAGGAATCATGTCTATTGTGGATCTTAGCGCTGCAACTCCAGAAGAAGTTAGTAAAATCACAGGTAAGCCTGCAGCTGATGCTCAGACCCTGATTGATCTTGCTTCTTCAGCTCTTGAAAATGATGAAATTAATAAAGATATCAATGATGCAGAAGAAATTATTTCTGCTTCAGCGATTCCTGGTCAGGCCGGATTTATTAAGAGAGATAAGCAAGAAACTGAACATACAGATGATGCAAATAAATTCTCAGACGCTGAAAGACGTCTTCGTGAAGAGCTTGCTGCATTTAAAATAAAATAAGGATGACTCGTTAAACGGAACATTGGTTGTGTACGTTAGATGAGGGAGTAAAAATGTCAAAAAAAGTTTATGAGCTGGCCAATGAGTTGGGTGTAGGTGCACTAGATCTTGTTGAGAAGCTAAAATCAATGGGATTTAATGTTCGTAACCATATGGTTGCTTTAACTGATGATGAAGTTAAAAAAGCTAAGGCTGCGTACGAAACTCCTCAAAAAAGTGGTCCAGTCGGAGCAAAAAAAGCAGTAGTTAAAAAGGTTGTTAAGCGCATCGCTGCCAATCCTGAACCAACTCCCGTGGAAGAAGCTGCTCCAGAAGTTATTGCTGCTCCAGTTGAAGAAGTCGCTGCTCCAGCAGAGATTGCTGAAGAAGTGGCCACTCCTGTTCAAACAGAAGTCGTGGCTGCCTCTGCACCAGCGGTAGAAGCTGCTACGGAAGAAGCCAAGCCAGCAAAAGCCTCGAATTTAGTAAAAAGAAAAGCTAAGTCACAACTTGAAGAAGAAGCTGTTAAAGCTGAAGCTGAACATGCTGAAAAAGTTGCAGCTCGTGCTCACTTTGAAGCGACAGGAAATCACCTTCCTTCAAAAAATAATTCTGGCGAAAAAGAAAAAGTTTATTACCAAGAGAAAACTCATACTTTCACTCCAGTGTTTATCCCTGAAGAAAAGAAAGAAGAGAAAAAACCAGCAGCTGAAAGAGGCCCGGTTAAGAAATTTGATCCTCTTGCTCCACGTCCTGCAGGGGATGCTGGTGCTGAAGATGAGGATGAAAAAGGTAAAAAGAGAATGGGCGATCTTGCCGCTGCAATGACTAAAAAAGTTGTTGTAGGGGTGAAGAAAGACATCACTATGCTTAGAGCTGACGAAGAACTTCGTTTTGCTTCTCAGTTAGTTGGTAAAACAATTTATACTCCAGCAAAGAAGAAAAAAATCTATTCAGGACCAACACAAAAGACACTCATTACTGAAGTTAAAGACTCTAAGAGAGTAGTTACTCTTCATGGTGGTGCCACTGTTGGTGAACTTGCTCAGAAATTGGCCGTTCGTTTTGAACAATTTCAAAATAAAATGCTTCATATGAACCTTCTTGTAAGAGAAGACGATTATGTAGGGATTAAACTTGCTTCAGAGATGGCCGCTCTTTACAACTACCGTGTAGAAGATAAAGCCTTCAATGAAGAAGCGGTTCTTAATAAAGATTCTGCTGATGATAAATCTGAGTTCCCACTAAGAAGTCCAATTGTGACAATTATGGGTCACGTAGATCATGGTAAAACTTCTCTCTTGGATTATATCCGTAAAGCGAAAGTTGCCTCTGGTGAAGCCGGAGGAATTACTCAGCATATTGGTGCTTATCAAGTTATGGTTAAGGGTCACCCTTTAACATTCCTAGATACTCCTGGACATGCTGCTTTTGCGGCGATGAGACAGCGTGGAGCTGATGTCACAGATGTGGTTGTTCTTGTAGTAGCCGCTGATGATGGTGTTATGCCACAAACAATCGAATCAATCCGATTCTGTAAAAATGCTAACAAAACAGTGATTGTTGCTGTTAACAAAATTGATAAGCCAGGTGCTACTCCAGATAAAGTTAAACAAGGTCTTATGGATCACGGTTTAATTGCAGAGGAGTGGGGTGGTGATACTCAGTTTGTTAATGTTTCAGCATTAACTGGTGAAGGCGTGGATGCGCTTCTTGAAGCGATCCAAGTCCAAGCTGAGGTAATGGAGCTTCGTGAAAATCCAAAAGGAACTGCTGAAGGTATCGTGATTGAATCTAAAGTAGAACTTGGACGTGGACCCGTTGCAACGATTATCATTCAGAAAGGGACTCTTAATAAAGGGGACGCCATTGTTGTTGGTGAGACTTCTGGTCGTGCCAGAACACTTATGGATTTCACTGGAAAAATGATCAACTCTGCTGGCCCTTCAACTCCTGTTCAGATTCTTGGACTTGAAGAAGTTCCCTCTCCTGGTGATACAGTAAACGTTGTGAAAAATGAGCGTGAAGCTAAGAAGATTGTTGAAAATCGTATTAACGAAAGAAAACAACTTGCTAACACTGAAGTGGCTCCTGCGAAATTATCTCTTGAAGATTTCTTCTCTCAGGCTTCTGCGAATACACAATCTGGAGACAAGAAGATTCTGAATCTTATTGTTCGCTCAGATGTTCAAGGCTCATACGAAGCTATTAGAACTGCTGTAGAGCAACTTGGTAATAATGAAGTTGGGGTTAATGTTGTTGCAGGTGGTGTTGGTGCTATCACTGACTCAGATGTAATGATGGCCTCTTCATCTCAAGGATTTATTTTCGGATTTAATATGCGCCCTGTAACTTCTGCAAGAAGACTTGCTGAAGAGAAAGGTGTTGATATTAAAACATATTCAATTATTTACCAACTTATTGATGATGTAACTCTTGCTCTAGAAGGGATGCTTACACCTGAGAAAATTGAGAAATATATTGGTCGTGCTCAAGTTCGCGACACATTCAATATACCTAAAATCGGTGTTGTTGCAGGTACTGCAGTTATCGATGGTAAGATTGAGCGTGGATGTAATATTCGTCTTCTCCGTGATGGTAAAATTATCTACGATGGTAAGCTTACTACTCTTAAGAGATTTAAAGATGAAGTTAAGGAAGTTAAGAACGGCTACGAGTGTGGTATGTCTCTTGAGAACTTTAACGATATTAAAAACGACGACCTTATCGAAGCTTATACAATGGAAGAGAAGAAACGCTCTCTTGTATCTGACTTAACTCTCTAAGAGGAAGTATATGGCCGGCCGTGGTAATAAATTTTCAAAGCAAAAATACGAAGAGAGAATTCTAAATGAATTGAATTCTTCTCTTCGTAGAGAATTTGCTGATGCTCGCTTAAGCCAAGTTTCACTGACAAGAGTGGAGCTCACTCAAGATTATTCAATGGCAAAGGTTTACTGGGATACATTTAATTCGGCCACTCGTGGTGATGCAAAAGCTGCTATTGAGGCGATTAAAGGTCGCATGAGAACTTTCCTTGCAACAAGAATGGAAGTTCGTCATACACCAGAGCTGACTTTTTACTACGACTCTCAGTTTGAAGATGAGAAAAAAATCGATGATCTTTTAAAGCAATCTTCGAGCGATGACTCAGACGAATAAACCTCTGGTTTTTAATATCTTTAAGCCGGCCCGAATAACTTCATATGATGTTATTCGGCACCATAAAAGAAATCTCCCTCAAAATTTTGGAAAAATCGGACACTTTGGAACTCTTGATCCTTTTGCCTGTGGCGTACTCCTTATTGGTATTCGAGGAGCGGCAAGGCTTAACGATCTTATTCACGAGTATCTTCCTAAGACCTATCTTGCTATTGGAAAGCTCGGGATTGAGACTGCCACCGGGGATTTGACGAGTCCAATTACTCAAGAAGATAAATCACTCTATATAAAGCAAGAGATTGGATCGTTTTCAAAAGAGTTTATTCAAAAACAACTCCGTGAAAAATTTCTGGGTGAATATATGCAGGCACCTCACCAATATTCTGCTTCAAAATTCATGGGAAAAAAGATGCATGAATGGGCAAGAGAAGGGGTTGAAATAAAAAAAGAGGAAGTGAGAAGATTTGTTCACTCAATTGAAGTGGTTAAATATTCTTTTCCTTATCTTTCTGTCAGAGTGAAAGTGAGCTCTGGGACTTATGTGAGAACTTTATTTTCTGATATGAGTAATCATTTAGGTACAATTGGTTGCTTAGTTTCTTTGGTAAGAGAGTCGGTAGGACATCTTGATTCACGTTCTGGAGTGAAAAAGAAAAATTGGCCAAAAGATAAAGAAGAGTCATTTTATGAAAACGGGATTGAAGTCGATAAGGTTTTACCCTTTTCGCATTTCAAACTAAAACCTTTTGAAGCAAAACTTTTTTCTAATGGTGTGACTCTCGATCTCGGTCGTGCTGAGCTTTTATCAGAGGGAACTCTTCGTCCTGATTATGCTTGGATTTATGATGAGGAAAAAAATCTTCTTGGCCTTTCAAAACTTGAGGCCAATCAATTGAAGCCGTTTATTAATTATTCAGCGGGCGCAGTTTAACTCTCATTTGTTCATAGCCAATAAGCACCTTATCCCAACATGCCTTTGCAAACTCATCTCTATTCTCAAAAGCTTCAGGATGAATTTCTTGATGAACAATCACCCCTAAATGTCTTTTAGGTCTGATCGTTCCAAGACGAGTAAGAACTCCTCTTGTTCCATACATACTGACAGGGATCACTGGAATTTTATTTTCATAAGCAAAAAAAATAAGTGTTTTTTTGATTTCACTATCAGGTTTGGGATGGGCCAGTTTTGAGCGCGTTCCTTCAGGATAAACTTGAATACCAATCTTCTCTTTGAGGACTCTATTTCTGGTTTGTTCAAAAACTTTTCTGCGAGAATTATTTTTCCCTCGGGATACAATCAACGCTCCACTGGCCCAGCCAACGAGACCAATTATAGGAATATAGAGGACTTCTTTTTTCATTATTGGGGGAACTTGAAACTTAGTCACAATAAGCGGGATATCAATATAGCTTTGGTGATTGGCGATATAGAGCCCCTTGGCAGGTAAATCTTTTTTAAGGTCATCCGAGCGGTGATCTTCAGAAATATCAACCTTTGCCGCGCAAGCCCATTTTAAGAGCATTTCACACACGAACTTCCAAACTGGGCAAACCACCAATAATCTACGTCTTAGAGGTAGAAAAATAGCGACTAAACAAGTCGGTAAAAGCACAAAAGTGAAGAGGATGAAGGCCACTACAACAGCTTTTATTTGTGTAAAAATATTCATGAGCAGTATTGTCGTAGAATTAATTGAGTTTGGCCAAGGCATGGGCTATAATTTCACTAATTTGAGAATTTATCTGTCGAGGGGTTAGACGTGTCTACAAGTATCATAGCTATGGGTGTGGCCGGCTTTGTGGTGATCAACTTAGTCATCGGGCTTGGTCTATTAAGTTTAGGGTTGGGAGCTTTTGAAACGCTTTTTGGAAAACCAAAATTGACGTTGCTTCGTTCAACTAAAAGCGGGAATATTTTTGCCTTTGGATTTCGTTGGAATAGCGCTAAAGAACCAGCGGCCATTGATACAATTAGAATTCGCCTTTTTAATCCATTTGGATCACCTACTCAATCTGAAGTAATGAAACCGTTTGAAGTGAAGAAAAATTCTTTTGGTATTGAAGTTGATATGGGGCCAGGGTTCATTGAACTTCTTGGTGCTAAAGGTTTCGACAATGCAATTGTCCAAGTTGAAGTAAGTTCAACTAAAGACGGTGTGGCATTTCAATTTGATATGAGAGGCCCTAAGTTTAAAAAATTAGTGGCAGCAGCTGATGAAACTGTTCAAGGTTTCAGCGCGAAATATAAATTAGATGTGAAGAAAACTTCTAAACCGCCAATTGATATTCCAATAAGATCTTTTATTGCTGATACGGTTCCAGGACATGGGCCATCATTAAAGCTTGCTACGAATCCTGTTTTTGCAGGGGAGTTTGCAGGAGCAGGTGCAACTGGTGGCGCTGCTGCGGCAGGACCTGCTGTTGAGAACTTTGCTGTTCTGAAAGTTTGGATTGAGCCAGGATGTATTGTTTGTAATGCTTGTGAAGATATTTACAAAGAAGTATTCGAAGTTCTTGCTGACACTTGTATCATTCGCCCAGGAGCTCCTCTCCATGATGGATTAAAAATCCAAGAGTCTGCTGAAGCCTGTCCAGTAGAAGTTATTAAGTATACTAAAGCTAGTTAAGCATAAAAAAAAAGCCTCCTTGCGGAGGCTTTTTTTTTATAAATAATTCTGTAAAAGTTCACTTCTAAAAAAAGCCTTAAGGCCCTCTTCGTTTTCTTGCCAGATATGCTTTAGAGATGGCCTGTCTTTAAGTTCAGGACATTCAAAAGTAATCACTCCCACTTTGTATTTTTCATTCACAAATGTTCCTAGTGAGCCGGGAGTAGGGTAGCCAATATCAGGTGTTAATTCATATTTGTTATGACTTGCAATGATTTCTGCAACGTCTTTGCAATTACCATTATAATTTACCATAGGCTTCCATGTATGAAATGAAAGAATAAGGCCTGGTTTATATTTTTCGAAAAGTTTAATGAGATATTGGTTTTCAGGTTCAGAGAGAGGTTTGGGCCCTGGATAGTAGCGAGGCTTTTTGCAATCTTTAGTCCAATCTTTTGTAGGATAGTTCCTATTAAGATCTACTGAGTGGGCATTCACTCTGGTTTGGGTTGCATAGCCATCAACATTAAGAATTGGGATAACAACCATTGGCATGTCTTTAAGTGCATGTTCAGTCTTGAGCCAATCAAAAAGCTCTTTAAGAACAAATACGCCTTCGACTTCATCACCGTGAGTTCCACCGATTACATAAAGATATTTTGGGGCTTTGCTTTTGAGGTCCGTTTTAAAAGAGGGGATTTCTCTTTCTTCAACTGATTCACCTGGTTCAATTTCTACAAAAATCATACTTTCTCACGATGAAGATAAACCGCAGCTTGGCCGGGAGTTTCTTCAACCTCAACTTCTAATGTGGCAAAATAAAATCCATATTTTTCAAATACAAGTCTTCTAATTTCTTCGCAGATATACATGGCAAAGCGTTCAGCACTTGTATTGAGGATTGGTAATAATAATACATCAGAAGTTGGGATACTGAACAACGATTCATCTCTTTTTGTAAGGATGACAGTATTTTTGCCTTCTTCTTTAATTGTAAGGTGCTTGTTTAGAACTGGAATAATCAATTTGTGGTCTAAAGAGTCGCAAATTTGTCTTACAATAGGCTTGATATTGAGAAAATCAAAGACCATATCATCATTAAGTTCAGGAGTTTCACACTTCACCAGGACGCGATAATTATGGCCATGGAGAGGTTCACGGCTTCCATCTTCGAACATCATGAAGTGAGATGAGGCGAAGTTGAAGTATTGTTTATGAACTTTAATAGAAAACTGAAGACTCAAAGCAAAACCTTGGGTAAATTTAATCTTAATATAGATACTACTTATGATGAAAAATTGGCAAAGAGAAACCCTCTTGTGCAGTAAGTAATTCAGGATGGAAATGAAAAAAAAGTCGCTGACAAAGCTTAATGATATTAAAAAGGCCCTTGAAAAGCATGAGTTCTACTCTGAGGAGTGCTCCCAGGCCTTTGAAACATTAAAAAAATACATCGCTCTATTGCCTGAGGATAAAGAAAAATTAGTTGAATCTGGTCCCTTACCAGTACCTGTTGAGTTAAGTGGTATTCCCCAAGGAATTGCGGTTTTTACTGATGGTGGATGCCGAGGAAACCCAGGCCCTGGTGCTTATGCCTATGTCATTCAAGATCAGGAAGGGGTAGTCCTTGAAGAAGGAGCTGCAGTTGATAAATTTACGACTAATAATAAGATGGAACTCTCTGGGGTAATAGAAGGGCTTAAAAATTTAAAACAACTTCTTCCTACTATTAGTCGTGATCCTCTTCTTCAGAGGGTAGTGGTAGTCACAGATTCAAAATATGTTGTTGATGGAATGAACTCATGGGTTGATGGGTGGAAGTCTAGGGGCTGGAAAAAAGCTGATGGCAAGGCCCCTGAAAACGTGGATCTTTGGATGTCACTAGATCGTACAGTGCCTTCATTTTTTCAAGTTAAGTTTCAATGGGTGAGAGGTCATGGTGGTCATCCACAAAATGAGCGATGTGATCAACTCGCAAACAAGGCAATGGATGAAGCTTTTTCTTAGCCTCATTTTTTGTCTTTCGTTTTCTGCATGGGGAGATTGTCATTTAAAGCACCCTCTTTATTCACTGGCAGGGCCCAGTACAACGATCCTTAAATCCATAGGTCTTTTAGGTGACAAAAATTTAAAAGGCATCTCAAGTTTTAATCCCATCTCTCAAAAAGATTATTCCGGACCTCGTATTGGCGGAGGCATTTTTCTCTCTCGAAGAGAGGAGAAAGTTTTTAATGGAGTTGAGGTCATTTATGATCACAGCAGAGAGCTTGATCGTTATTTTAAAGGCCGTGAGTATTCATCAGTAGGAATTGATAGTATTGGGATGACTCCTCATCTTGTGGTTGAAAAAGTATTATCCATTTTAACTCCTCGCCTAGAGGGCTGTGAAACAGAAGTGGAGAATTTACTTAAGAAAAATGCAGATCTTAAATTCATTAAATTTAAGAGAAAAATGAAAATAATTTTTTTCTTAGGTGCAATTTCAAAAGAGAAGCGACTTCCTGAACTGGTCATTGGAAATGATGGTTTCGTCACTGCTTTTAAACAAACAGGACAAATTGAAACTTATCCCTCGGAATTAAACTATATCCGCTGGTCGCAAAAGATTCTAAAGAGTCTAAGTTCCGATTTTCTCTATGTGGGAATCAGTGAGCCTAAGGATCAGAAAGAAATCTCATTTAAAAAATTGGATAAAAATCATTTTAATATTATTTTCCCAGGGGCCTTAACTCCTGGGCAAACTCAGCTTGAACTGATGAGTTATATAGTGAAGAATCTCTAGTATGCTTAATTTAAATTTTAACGAATCTCATTTCCTCGCAAGCTCAACTCTTATTGGTTCAATGGATCTTCCTGAATCAGGCGTTGTTTTACTGACAGGAGATAACGGTGTGGGGAAATCAACGTTTTGTTCGTATCTTTATGAAAAAAAACTTCTCCCTCAGAATACTATTTGGACTGAGTCCAATCAATTTCGCTCCATTTATCCAATCACTGTGAACTCTATTCTTGTTCTCTTCAGAGAGAATGCAGAAGAGATCAATCTTGATCGTTATCAGGCGTTGTATTCACTTTTCAAAATTAGCCAGTGGTCTGAGCGCACATGGAGCGAGCTCTCATCTGGACAAGGGCAAATGCTTAAACTTTTAATGGGACTCTGCCTTTCGGCCAAATGTTATCTGCTTGATGAGCCTGCTCATTTTTTAGATAAAGATAAATTGAATTCACTTTCGAAAATAATAACAGATCTTTCAGAGAACTCTTTGGTGATTATTATTGATCACCGAATTGATTGGTTTCAAGGCGAGCTTAACTCTCGTTACCAACTTTCTCAAACTGAAAAAATGATTTTATTGGAGAGGGTATGAGCTATCCCATCGAGCGGGCCATCGTTGCTTTTTTTAGCGGAGGACTTCTTTCATTAAGTGGAAGTTTAATGCAATTAACTTTTGGCCAAGAACTTGCCACTCCTTCAACTCTTGGTATTGAGGCCCTGGCCGTTTTTGTGATTCTGGTCTCTCATACACTGACTTATTTTGTTGGTGGTGTGGAGTGGGTAGGGCTTTTAAGTTTGGGACTAGGACTCATTCTGAGTTTTGGTTTTTTATATTCGCCTCTAGGAAAGAGAGTGGGACGATTTAAAAATAAATCATCTTTATTGATCTTAGGTCTTACAATTAACCTTTTTGTTGGTGCTATCTTCTCAATCTGGCAGTTTTTATTTTTGAGTTTTAATTGGGATTTTCCCTCTGAACTTTGGTTCGGTCATTTTCGCTATATTGATTCAAAAATGATTTATCCATTTATTATTTTAAGTTTTGGAACCTGCGTTGTTTTATGGAGAAATATTTCAAGTTTTAGTCTCTATTCGTTGGGACCTGAAGTTTTACGTCACCTTAAGAAAGATCCATGGACAATAAATCGCTCGATGATTGCTCTCTCGACCGTGGCCACTCTTATTGTAGTGACACAATTTGGGGTTTTTAGTTTTATGGGTCTTATATTTCCTATTTTGGCCCGACGTCTGTGTGGCAGAGGCTGGACGATGAAGCGTGAATTTCTGACTTCATTTTTCTTATGTGGGCCAATGATGCTCATCTTAGACTATTTGGTCTATGAGTTTCCCATCTGGGGAGCCGAAATTCCCGTTGGCATGATGAGTCTATTTATCGGAACCTTAATGTTGATCGTTTTAGTAGGGAAAGATTTGTGGAATAGTACTCAGATATGTTGGCAAAGATAAAATAAATCACGATAATCAGATGTATATTTTTTATGTCTCAAAAAGGATTGAACAATGAAACTATGGACTAAGTTTTTATCTGTTTCTCTACTAGCTTTAGTATTAGTAGGTTGTAACAAAAATGACCCTTCAAGTGTTAAACTTGAAAACGAAGATGAAAAAACATTCTACGCAATGGGATTCATGCTTGGTGGAAATCTTCAACGTCTTAGCCTAAATGATAAAGAGCTTGCTGCTCTTTACAAAGGTGTAGCAGCTGCTTCAAAAAATGATAAAGCTGAAGTAGATATGGCCGTTTACCAAAACCGTATCCAAGAAGTTTTCAAAGCAAGAATGGATAAAGTTGCTCAAACTGAAAAAGATTCTGGAAAAGCTTTCATTGAAAAATTCGTTAAAGATGAAGGTGCGACGAAAACTGAATCAGGTCTTGCTTATAAAGTAATTAAAGAAGGAACTGGAAAAACTCCAATGGCAGAAGATGTTGTTGAAGTTCACTACCACGGTACACTTGCTGATGGAACAGTATTTGATTCATCTGTTGAGCGTGGAAAAACAATTTCATTCCCACTTAATCGCGTCATTCGTGGATGGACTGAAGGTCTTCAAACGATGAAAGAAGGCGGAAAAACTAAATTTGTCATTCCTGCTGATCTTGCTTACGGTGATGCTGGTGCACCTCCTAAAATTCCTGGTGGAGCAACTCTAGTATTTGAAGTAGAGCTTTTCAAAGTTTCTAAAGGAGAGGCTCCTGCAGCAGCTCCAGCTCCAAAAGCTAAAAAGAAATAGTAATTTAAAATTACATTTTTATAAAAGAAGGCCAGGGTTTCTTGGCCTTTTTTATTTATGGTAATCCAATGTTTAAAATTATTTTGATAATAAGTCTTCTGTCACCTTCGCTCTATGCAAAAAGCCTTTCTGAAACTGTGATGAGCTTCGAGAAAGACAAAATCCATACCACTGCAGTTCTTGTTCTTAAACCCGGTAAAATTCTTGGAGAGTATTCATCCCGAGCTGGAATCTTGGATCAAAAGTTTTTACTCTGGTCTATCAGTAAGACAATATCATCACTGATAATCGGACGTGCCATTGATGATGGATATTTAAAGGTCAGTGATACTGTCCTTCACGATATTAAGGTGAAGGATCTTCTTCAGATGGGTTCTGGTCTTAATTGGGATGAGAGTTATGAGGAAGCACCCTTTAAATCTAATGTTGTACGAATGCTCTATGGCCCTGAGTCATCTAATATGGGTGAATATGTTTCAAGTATCCCTGTGAAATATCCTGCAGGAACTAGATTTAAGTATTCAAGCGGAGATTCCAATCTGCTTCAGTTATTTCTTAAACAAAAACTCAAAAATGATTATCCCGAAAAATTTTTCCTAGTGCAACTCCACATTTAAGTTGCTGATTTCAG
>DZBG01000098.1 GCA_022729855.1 Bdellovibrio sp. | reverse complement strand
TCTGAAATCAGCAACTTAAATGTGGAGTTGCACTAGGAAAAATTTTTCGGGATCTCAAGAGTAGTGTCAATTAGTAAACTTGAAGAGATAAAACCCACTCCAAAAAAAGAAGAAAAGTATAAGTATGAGCTTCCACGTATGGCGATTGATAATACTTACGTAAAAAAGCCGGTATTTATTAACGATATTGTCCCATTCTGGGCCTCTAAAAAATAATTGCTTTCTCTGCAATGCAACATCTCTTGTTTAGCTAGCTCCCTTTTTCCCTCTATGATAGGCTTTTTACGCCAATTCTAACTCTGATGGGAGATCTATGCGCGCTCAAGAAATTCGTAATGCGTTTTCAAATTACTTTATTAAAAATGGACACGTGAAACACAAGTCGTCTGCACTTGTTCCTTTAAGCGACCCAACTATCATGTTTACGGTAGCTGGTATGGCGCAATTTAAAGATTTTTTTACAGGCAAGGCCAATCCAACAAATAGACGTGCAGTCACAATTCAAAAATGTTTACGTGCCGGAGGAAAACATAACGACTTGGAAAATGTTGGGTTCACTGCCCGTCACCATACATTTTTTGAAATGCTCGGTAATTTTTCATTCGGTGATTACTTCAAAAAAGATGCCATTAAATTTGCTTGGACTCTTCTTACTGAAGAACTCAAAATTCCCAAAGATAAACTTCTTGTAACAGTTCATGACTCTGATGATGAGGCCCTTGAAATTTGGCATCGTGATATGGGTGTTCCTCGTGAACGTATTTTCAAGCTTGGTGATAAATCAAACTTCTGGGAAATGGGTGACGTAGGCCCATGTGGCCCTTGTACAGAAATTTTCTATGACCACGGTCCTGAAAGATCATCTGGTGTCCCTGAGGGTTGTCAGGAAATTGATGATGAAGGCCGTTATGTAGAAATTTGGAATCTTGTTTTCATGCAATTTGAAAAATATAAGGAAGGAAGCGAGATTAAGCGTAAGCCTCTCCCTAAGCCTTCAGTTGATACAGGAGCTGGTCTTGAACGTGTAGCCGCTGTTCTTCAAGGCAAATACTACAACTACGATTCAGATATTTTTGAGCCTATTATGAAGGCCATTGGTAAACTTGTTGGGAAAGATTACTACACAGATAAATCAGAAGAAGTGAAATCATCTTTTAGAGTGGTAGCAGATCATATTCGTTCGACGACAATGCTTATTACAGATGGTGTGATTCCTGCCAACGACGGACGAGGGTATGTTCTTCGTCGTATTATTCGTCGTGCTGTTCGCCATATTGATAATTTAGGAATGAAAGATATTTCGTTTTATAAACTTGTTCCTTCAGTTTTTGAATCTTTGGGTGAAGAGTATCCTGACAATGCGGCCAATGCTGCTCTTGCAGAAAAACTTTTAAAGCTTGAAGAAGAGAAATTTAGAAAGACTCTGGATACAGGACTAACACTTATTACGGAAGAAATGTCTAAACTTAAGGCCGGAGAAAAATTCTCTGGAGCCTCAGCTTTCAAACTTTACGACACTTATGGATTTCCTCTTGATCTAACTGAAGTGATCGTACGTGAGAAGAAGATTGAGCTTGATACAAAAGGTTTTGATGAAGCCATGGCCCAACAAAAAGCCAATTCAAAAAAAGCATCAAAATTTGCTGTTCAAGAAGACAACTTAAAAGTTTTCTACAGCGCTAAAGAAAAATTTGGTGAAACGAAATTTACTGGTTACGAAGAACTTGAATCAATGGCCAAACTTATTGAGAAAATTGAGATCGACGGTCAATTCTATCTTATTTTTGATAAAACTCCTTTTTATGGTGAGGGTGGAGGACAAGAAGGCGATGCAGGCGAAGTATTCTCAGCAGAAGGGAAACTTGCCACGATTCGCGACACTCAAAAGCCAGTTGATGGACTTTTTGTTCATCTCTCAGATGATGCTGATGCTTTAAACGTTGGTGAATCTTACAGAATTAAAGTGAATGGAGATGAACGATCACTCACCATGAGAAATCACTCGGCTACTCACTTACTTCAATCTGCTCTTATTAAAGTTCTCGGACCTCATATTAAGCAGGCCGGCTCAAGTGTAGGTCATGAACGTCTTCGTTTTGACTTCACTCACTCTGAAGCCTTAAAGCCAGAAGAAATTGCTGAAGTAGAAGCTTTAGTGAATCAGGCCATCGGAAAAAACTTAAAAGTTTCAGCTGATGAGATGACTAAAGATGAAGCCACTAAAAAAGGGGCCATGGCCCTTTTTGGTGAAAAATACGGTGATAAAGTTCGTGTACTTACTATGGGAGATTTCTCATGTGAGCTTTGTGGAGGAACACACGTTAAAAATACGGGTGATATTGGTCTTTTCAAAATTATTGTTGAAACCTCTCTTGCATCGGGAATTCGTCGTATTGAGGCGATTACTTCTACAACAGCTATTAATTATTTATTAAATCGTTCATCTCTTTTTGCTGATCTTGAAAAAACATTTTCGGTAAAAGAAGAAAAAGTTCTTGAGAAAGTGGCCACTCTTCAAGGTGATATCAAAGCTAAGAATAAAGAGATTGAATCTCTCTCTGATAAACTTCAAGCAATTGAATCTGCCAATATATTCACAGATCCTCGCCCTATTAAAGACGGTCTAGAACTTGTCATGGCCAAGGCTTCATCAACTGATGCCCAAGCGATGAGAAAACTCTCTGATATGTTTGTTGATAAATTTCCTAAAGGTGTTCTGTTCTTGTTTGGTCTTGATGGCGATAAAATCTCATTTTTGATGAAAACTTCAAAATCAAATAAAACAGTTGATTGCGGAGCGGTTCTGAAATCTATCATGCCTATGGTTGATGGCCGTGGTGGTGGAAAACCAGATATCGCTCAAGGATCAGGAACAATCACTGATGCCAAGATCAAAGAATTACTAAGTGCTATTGAAGGAGCCTTGAAGTGAAACTAATCGCTCTATTAGCTCTCAGTTTAGTTTTTTCATGTGCTAAAAAAGATAGTAACTCAGACAGACTAGAGATCTCTCTTCCTCAGGAGATCTCTACTATTGATCCGGCCAATTGTTACGATACAGTTTGTTATATGCCAGTCACTCAGGTGTATGAATCGCTTTATGAATTTGAATATCTAAAAAGACCCTATTCAATCAGACCTCTTTTGGCCGAATCACTTCCTACGATTTCAAAAGATAGGCTGACTTATACTTTTAAAATTAAACCTAATATTAAATACCACGAATCAAAAACTCTCCCCGCTGGCCGAACAGTCAAAGCACAAGATTTTGTGAATCAAATCAAACGCCTCGCTTTTCTACCCACCAGGTCTCAAGGATGGTGGTTATTTGATGGAAGAATCAAAGGTCTTAATGAGTGGAGATCAATTGTTGGAACGAATTTAGAAAAATTTTATACAACTCCAGTAGAAGGACTAGAGGTTATTGATGAACTAACTTTTGTCATCAAACTAAAAGAGCCCTACCCACAACTTCAATTTGCTCTCACAATGAACTTCTCTAGTCCTATCCCTGAAGAGGCCATTAAGGCCTTAAATAATGATTTTTCTCAGGTGAGTGTTGGGACAGGGGCTTATTATATCACTCGCTATAATCAATCTCAGGAAGTTATTCTCAAGAAGAATCCTCATTATATCAGTTCAATTTATCCAAATGAGGGTGATGAATTTGCAAAACAAAATAATCTTCTACAGGATGCGGGATCAAAACTTCCTTTTATGGAAGATGTTCGTTTTGTTGTCATTAAAGAAGCACAAACTGATTGGCTAAATTTCTTGAAAAAGAAAATTACGATGATTAATTTAACCAAAGATCATTACCAACTAGCTCTAAATTTTGATGGAAGTCTTCGCGATGAGATGAAAAAAGATGATATTAAACTCCAAGCATCACCTACTTTGATTTACTGGTGGCTTGCTTTTAATATGAAGGATCCTATTGTTGGGAAAAATAAAAATCTCAGACTCGCCATCGCCCATGCTGTGAATATCGATAAATATATTGAACTCTTCACTCACAACGTGGCCCAAAAAGCGAACTCGATTTATCCTCCAGGGATTCCTGGTTATTCCGCCAAAGTAAAAACTCCCTATAGCTATAATGTAGAGAAGGCGAAGGAATATCTAAAACTTGCAGGTTATCCTGGAGGCAAGGGTCTACCTGAATTAAGATATGATGTTCGTGGAACCAATACCATTCGCAGACAGATGGGTGAGTTTATCCAGAATGAATTGCGTGAAATTGGGATTAAAGTTCAAATTAATATCAGCAGCTTTCCGGCGTTTCTTGAAAAATCTCGTAAAGGCGAACTTCAATTCTGGCAAGGTGGCTGGGTTCTAGATTATCCAGACTCAGAGAATGTTCTTCAATTATTAACGACGGCCAATCTCGCTCCGGGACCCAATACGAGTAATTACTCAAATCCCAAATTTGATAAATTATTTGCGAAGCTTCGTTTGATGGATGATTCTGAAAAAAAACATAAACTAATGAGTGAAATGGAAACCATGGTAAACAACGATCTTCCATGGGTTATGCAATATTATTCTAGAAATTATATCCTCTATCATGATCAGCTCAAAAACTTCCGCTACTCAGATATTATTTATAATACTTTAAAATACCTTAAGATTCAGACTAAATAAGAGCCAGTTTGGCCCTTCACTTAACGTAATCAGTGCCAGCTTGCTACCAACCCTGTCAAATTTACTTACATGTATTTTCGTTCTGATTTTCCTTTGTTACACCCACTTTTAAGATTTTTGAGAAAGGGAAAAACACAATGAAAATGTCTTCTTTATTTTTAATCGCCTTGCTTGCTCTGACAGCAGCCTGTCAGTCAAAGTACGAAAAAGGCTTCGCTGCTGGTAGCTCACAAGGATACACTGAAGGATATGACGACGGTTATACTGACGGTGATACCGACGGATATAATAGTGGGATGGCCGACGGTGAAGCATACTATACAGGAGCAACATACGAACAAGGTGTCAGCGATGGTGTAGCCGTTGGAACACCCATTGGATATGCCCAAGGATATACTGTAGGTAAGAATGAAACTTACGGCCCAGCTTATAATCAAGGTAAAATTGATGGTTATCAACCAGGTTATAACGCTGGTAAAACAGCTGGTTATAATCAAGGTTATAATGATGGTGATGATGATGGGTACGATGACGGATTTGCCCAAGGTCGAGCGACGATCCAATGGCAAATTAATTGGGCCTATGACGATGGTTATGATGATGGATATGACGATGGATACGATGACGGATGGTATGACGGTGATGCTCATGGATATAATGACGGGTACGCCGATGGATACGATGATGGTGAAGCTATAAGTTTTAACGAAGGTTATGACTATGGTTACGATGATGGTTTTGATGACGGATGGGATGCAGCTTATGGTCTTTCTGTTAAACCAACAGGATCAATGAAAGGAACTTCAAATGTTCTTTCAATGTTTCATAATGATCTAATTGATTACTCAAAAATTCCTGCTCCTAGAAAAACGAAACAAGGTCTAGTTGCTGGTAATAAACTTATTTTTGAAGAAACTTCTCTCTCAAACAAAGATCTTGAAAAAAGAGCTGCCGCAGTTGAACGTTACCTTGTAAGTTCAATGGCCACTCAAGTGAAAGGCCAATTCGGTCTATCAAATGAAAGATCTCTCCAAATTGCACGAGTGGCCAACCACTTTCGTAAGCAAGGGACATCAAGAGCGATCTCAGAAGCTGATTCAAATGCTTATGCTAAGGAAATCCTAGGGGCCAACTTCAAAGAACTAGAAGCGGCTTACAAGGGTGTTTTAAAAGGCGAAAAAGCTCAGTTAACTCAAGTTCTTGACCAAGCTGCTCAGAAAAACGGGACAACTCCTGAACATATGAGCTCTCTCATGTTCAAATTATTCTTCTAATCTCTTCTCAGGGCCGACTAATTAAGTCGGCCCTATATTAACACTCAATAACCAGAAAAATTTGCCGATAGGTCTCATAAGGATTTAACCTGCGAGGTCCTTTGTGAAATTTTTAGTCTTATTTTTAACACTCACTCTCACCCAAAGTCTTTGGGCCAGATCATATGTTATTTTTAGCATGAATGAAGAACTTAATATGGGTGTGAATGATACTCCACTTCGTAAAAATTATTTTATCAATATGGGCTCAAATCAAGGTGTAAAAAAAGATACGGTTATCGATGTCTTTCGAGTGATCTCTGTACTGAACCCTTATGACAATAAAAAACGAGTGAACTACAAAGTCAAAATTGGCGAACTTAAAGTCATTACTTCTTCTGATGAAGCGGCTATAGGGTTTGTGAACAGTTATTTACCGAAAGATGAAGCCCCTATTTTTGAACTAGAACAATTCATGATTGGTGACCATGTCGCCATTAGCGTGAATTAATCTTTGCAAAAACAGGCATCCAAATTTTTCAACCTAATAACTTCTCCCGTTAAAACGTCACCTTTGATCATTTCAAACTTCACATGAAGGATATAATCCTCGTTTACTTTGACCTCCACATTCGAATTTATTCTTAAACACAAACGCTTAATAAGATCCCCCGAGTAAACTCCTTTAAAATGAAACTCACCTATTCTATAGGCCGTAGTAGTTTTTCTAATTTTTTGACAACGCGAAATAATAATAACTTCTCTCATAACATGTCTTAAGCAAGACCTTGGCCAATAAACTTTGTGGTAAGTCTGAGATATCATTTACATTTAGCTTCACAAGGCAGAGAATTTTTCCGATACAGAAGAAAATATTTCGAGGTTCCCTATGATCACGCTGACTACTAAGACTATTGGCCGTCTTTTTCAAAAAAGAATTACCCTCACTCCAGATCGCCCTGCGATTGGATGGATTGAAAGTGCAGAGGTTAAGCACCTTACTTTTGATCAATATAAAGAAACCGTTTATTCACTCACATCAGCCCTTGTTAAAAGTGGGATTCAAGTTGGAGACAGGTTTGGAATTCTTGGTCAAACTTGTAAAGAGTGGCACTTTATTGATATGGGTGCGATGCTTGCAAGAGCTGTTGTTATCCCTGTCTACCATACCTATACAGATAAAGAAGTCGCCTATATTTTAAACCATTCTGAGTGCACGGCCTTAGTTGTAGAAAATGATCGTCAAATGGATAAAGTGGTTTCACAAATTTCTGAACTACCCCATTTAAAAACAATTATTAGTCTAACAGATCTCTCTGAGGCGACTTTAAAAAAGTTTCGTAATAAGTGGAACTATATCACTTACAAAGAACTAATTAAATTAGGCACAGAAGAGTTTAAATCTAATCCCGATGTTGTGAATAATCTCATTGAAGGTCAGTCTCCAGATGAGACGGCTTCGATTGTTTATACTTCAGGAACAACAGGTGAACCCAAAGGTGCAGTCATTACTCAGAACGGATTGACCACTATGCTTTTAAATGTTCAAAAAAGTACTTATGGAGCCTTCACTCCCCTTGATAGAACTCTTACCTTCCTCCCACTGTCACACGTTCTTGGAAGAGCAGACTCACTTCTTCCTCTTATCTTTGGTTGGGAAGCTGTGTATGCAGAATCGATAGATAAATTGATTGGAAATATTGAAATAGCAAAACCTACTATCATGTTAGCTGTTCCACGTATTTTTGAAAAAATCTATGGCAAGATCATGGAACAAATTGAAGACGGCTCTTTCGCAAAAAAGAAAGTTTTTGCTTGGGCCATTTCTGCAGCAGAACAATACTTTGAAAAAATTGATAAAGATCTCTCCCCATCAACAACAGAAATTTTGGAATACAAACTCGCTTATAAATTAGTCTTTGCTAAAATTTATGCCCGATTTGGTGGAAGAATTCGCTTTTTTGTTTCAGGAGGAGCTCCGCTTGCTCCAGAAATTATTAAATTTCTTCGTTATGCAGGACTTACGATTCTTGAAGGCTACGGTCTCACTGAAACCATTGCTCCTTGCTGCCTTAACCCTTTAAGTAAACAAGTTGCAGGAACCGTTGGTCGCCCCATTGGAGATGTGGAGTTCAAATTTGCTGAGGATGGAGAAATTCTCATTAAAAGTGAGGCGATGTTAAAAGAGTATTATAAAAATCCACTGGCCACGGCGGAAGCTATTCATGATGGTTGGTTTGCCAGCGGAGATATCGGGTCATTCACTCCTGAGGGGTATCTCAAGATAACAGATCGCAAAAAAGATCTGATTATTACTAGTGGTGGGAAAAACGTAGCTCCTCAAAAAATTGAAAATATAGCAAAGACCAAAAGATCTATCTCTCAAATGGTAGTTATTGGTGATAAACAGAAATTTCTAGTAGCACTCATAGGCATCGAAAAAGAGCCCTTCCTTCCATTTTTAGAACAGTGGGGCCTTAGCTCAGACTGCAGTATTAAACAGCTCTCGGAGAACCCTGAGGTCATTGAAATGGTGCAAAAAGACATAGATTCAGTGAATTCTGAACTATCGCAATATGAAACCATTAAAAAATTCACCATTATCCCTGAAGAATTTCAAATGGAGAATTTTTTAACGCCATCGCTCAAAATTAAAAGAAAGGTTGTTATTCAGAATTTTGCCAAAGAAATTGAAGCAATGTATCAATAGCTATTTGACATTAAACCAATATTCTTTTAAAAATGTAGTTTCATTAAGGCATAAATCACATTCCAAGAGGATCAATAATATGGCACGAGTCACCGTTGAAGACTGTCTAGAGCACGTAGAAAACCGTTATGAGTTAGTTCACTTAACATCAAAAAGAGTGAAACAACTTCGTGAAGGAGATGCTGCTCAGGTTAGATCAAAGAATAAAGAAATCGTTACTGCACTTCGCGAGATTGCTGCTGGTAAAGTTAAGCACGTTGTAAAAGAAGAGTACGATTCTGAAGAATTTTAATTTTAGATTTTTCGTTTATAAAAAAGCCATCCTAAGTGATGGCTTTTTTTTGGCTATTTTTAAGGAGCGGTTAGTTTAGTACAGTTTACTTCTGTTGGATTAGTCACAACATTACAACTAAAGATAGCCGAATTAAACTCACTATCCACTTTCAATCCAGTTAATGGATTTGTGTATCTGGTAAGGATTCCCACTTTGTAATTTCCGTCTACCAACATATCCATCACGGCCGTTGTAGCATCAGGGTCATTAACAGTCACGCGCTTGTAATTTGTTCCCTCAGTTCCTTCTCCTACATCTAACTGAGCAGCAGCAAAATTAAAGGTTCCCGCTGTTTTGCGTGCATAAATTTCATAAGAGTCAAACACACCTTGAATAGGTAGAGTCCAAAACATTTGAATATAATTTGAACCACCAATAATGACAGAATCAAAACCTGCAAAATCATCGGCCACTGCTCCCTTCACCTGAGGAATCATGCAATACCAAATATCATTAGGGTACTCATCGCGAGAACCATCTTGCTTGTAGTTGAATGGATAAATACTAAAACAATGAGTCTGAGGATCACCGTAATCGATTCCACCCACCAGAATTTCGGCAGCATAACGATAATCAAAATATGGAACACTCAATGGGCCAGAATAAAATTCATCATTCAGAACAACTGGGATATCAGAAGGATCATTAATAGACTGCTTATAGGCAATGGCTAAACCATCAAAATATCCTGCTGAAAAATTGGGAGCTTCAAATTTTAAAACGGCTTTCCCTATTTCGCTGAGTCTTCGTGCTGAAACGACATCCTTTAAACCTTTAAATGAAGCAAGTTGTGGATTCGTTTCCCCTTGCTTGATATTGGCCAAGATAATATTTGGTGCCCCTGAGACAGGATCAGATTTTTCACATCCAGGTGTTAAACAAATAGCGAGTACAATATTATATTTTGTCAGAGGAAGAAGATTAGCAATAGTCCCGAAAAATTTTTCCTAGTGCAACTCCACATTTAAGTTGCTGATTTCAGAA
>DZBG01000097.1 GCA_022729855.1 Bdellovibrio sp. | reverse complement strand
TTATGAAGTTATGATGAAGAAAAGTTGCACTAGGAAATGGTAGTTGGGTCTTTTATAAATGCCAAGGCCCACTCCTTTGTTTGTGAAGAAATTCAAAGCGCAGGTCTTACTGAGATCAATGAATTTGCTGAGGATGTTTTGGCCACCACTGCCAGCTATACCAAAAAAATTGTAGATATTAATGTGGCCCTTGATGGAAGTGGTAGTGTGAGTTTAATTCTTGATGAGAAGGGTGATCTCGTCAGTGTGAAGTTTATGTATAAGGGAAGCCTCATGGGGAATTTAACCGTGGCCGAACTTAATAAAGGTGATCAGCTTACCTATGAAGTTAATGGCCAGAGAGATCCTCTCCAATTAAGTTTAAAAACAAAAAACTCTCTCTCGCCAGAGAAGGGAGGAGCTTTTGATTTTAAAGTTCTTATGCATGGAGATCCTGCCACTTATAAATCTTATCCCATTGATCTAAAAAAAGTTGATGGCAGCTGGGGTGTCTATAGTGGAGGGACCAAGAAAACTAAAATTGATCTTGATCCTAAACTTGGTTGGAGTGGATGGACCGGACATTTTAAGAGTGTTTCTATCAAATAGAAATTACGAATTAAATTTTATAAAACCATCAATCAAGACCTCAGTCAAAAGTGGTCTGAGGTGATCGACCTTTGAAGGAATAAGCTCTTTACTCACTTCATCCATATAAATGCGTCTGTTAATTTCAATTTGAATATTATTAGTTCTAAATCCATTCACGTACTCAGTGACATGACCTCCAATATAGGGGTCATTAAGTGCACTTTCAAATTTCTTTTTCATCAGTGACTGATGGAAAAAATCAATGAACTCCGGTGTGCAAGTGAGGCCTTTTCTATCAGAGACACAAAAATCAGACCTATAAGATTTCTGATTGGGGTTTTGTTTCATATGATAAGCGGTCGGTGCTGAGGGCATACTGTGAAGATCAATCATGGTCACTGGCCCCGATTTTCTTTTCTCCAAGTCTTGAAGATTAGCCTTCATCATCTCGTAGTAGGGGGCATGATAGCGATTTAAAAGCTTCGCTATGGTTTCCTGAGAGGGAGATTTTTTAACAAGCTCCACCCCTTTAGTATTATTTTTCCAACAGAGCACAGCGATCTCTGGCGAGCGGTTAAGATCCACACAAACGCGGTGGATGTTGGCCACCATAACGGCCACACCGGCCTCTTGAAGGGCCTTAATGTCTACCAGATCATTAACTTTATAATCCACATCTTCTTTATAGTCCTGAATATTCCCAGAAAGGTATTCATTGAACTCTTCTGGGACCACCTCGCCAGAGTGAGGAATTGAGAGCAGACCTCTGAAATCATCAGAGAGCGGGGCGTAGTAGTCAAATAAAGGGGATTTATGGGGTTTATCAGATTTAAACATGCGTAAAAATTACCATTTTTTTCAAGGAATTGGGAAGTCTCCTTTATAAACTCCCACTCTTAGGGTAGAGTGGCGGAATCATTCAAGAGGTATTTATGAAATTTCCAGGCAGACGCCATACGAAACATTATTTCCCTGTGGAAGAGAGAACGCGTGTCGCTTTCTCCGATGAAGTGGGGAGTCCCGGAAATATTTACGCCACAGGAATTGATCAGCTACTAGTGGATATTGAAATTCCCGTTTCTGACGAATTTCTTCTTGAACATAAATTCGTCAAAGGTGAATCATTTATCATTGATGATGACCTCGCGACAAAAATCTATAAATATCATAAAGAAAGAAATTTAATCTCTGGAGAGTTTCCTGGTGGAACAGTAGGGAATACTCTTCATAATTTTTCAGTGCTCTCTGAGTGTCCTTCAGTGACTCTTGGAACAATTAATAAACAAATCGAAGTGAATGATTACGCTTACAAATATTTGTGTCTGACGAGCTCAAAAGTAAACCTCTCATACTTGCAACCCTGTGATCGTCCAATGGGAAGGGCCCTCTGTTTAGTCGCCCCAGATGGAGAGAGAACTTTTGCTATTAGCAAAGGTTGTATGAATGATCTCTCTGCAGATTTTATTAAAGAAGAAGTGATTGCTAATGCCGCTGTTCTTCTTCTTTCTGCTTATCCCTTCAGAGATGAGTCGCTTCCTATTTTTAAAGCAACTATTAAGGCCGTGGAAATTGCTAAAAAGAATAATGTTCCTGTGGTCCTCTCACTTGGGACAAGTGGTTTAGTGCAGGATAAAAAAGAGCTCATCAAAAACTTCTTAAAAGATTTTGTTTCTATCGCAGCCATGAATCAGGAAGAGGCTTTTGCCTTGACTGGAATTTCAGATCCATTACTCGCCGCTGAAGCCGTATTAGATTTAACTGATATGGTTCTTTTAACTGTGGGTTCAAAAGGTCTTTATATTGGGGCCACAACTGAGCTTGAGCATGCCAGAGAGACCAAAGATCCTCTTCATACAAAATCAATCGTTGATTATAATAAGTTTGAATATTCAAGAGCGATGAAAAAAGAGCTGTGTAAAGAACCACTAAAAGTGTACTCGCATATTAATCCATTTATGGGTGGACCTAATATGATTAAAAACACCAATGGTGCAGGAGATGCTGCTCTGGCCGCACTTCTTCATGATATTAGTGCAAACCTTTATCACCGTCAGCGTGTCCCTAATTCGCCAAAGCATGCAGCGAGCTTTTTAACTTATTCTTCAATCTCTCAAATTTCTAAATATGCTAACCGTGTTTCATTTGAAGTTTTAAGCCAGAACTCACCACGCTTAAGTAAAGGTCTTCCAGAAAGAGAAGACAGCTTAGAGGAAGCCTACTGGTCTAAATAATGAAGGATAAAAAATCTAAAGAGGCCTTATTTAACGAAATCAAGGGATCTCTCTTTGAGTATTTATTCGCCAGAGAGCTTGCTATCAGCTCTAAGCTTGAGTCTAGTTTTCTAAAATCTCTTGATCCTAAATATCAAATGGTCCTCTCTCAACAAGACCGAATGGTGAGAGAGTTCTACCCTGATCTCATTCCTTTTCTCTCTAAAATGAGTAAGGATACCTCTCAGTATTTTCTCAAACAATTTAATCGACCTATTTCTGAAATCCTTCTTCTCGGTAAGTTTGTTAACACTGAAGTGAGTGAAGATATTAAAGAAGCCGATGTGATCATTCATACAGATCAAGAGATGATTCCTATTTCACTGAAACTCACCAAAGAGTCGGCCTATGTGAATACCAAAAGTGGAGGAGTTAAAAGTTTTATTAAAACTTATTTCCCCTTTGGTCAAACTGATATTTTTCAACAAGAGTTTAACCAATTTGTAGATCAAATATTTTCAGAGATGAGTTTTGCTCTTCATGATGAAGCTGGCATTGAATTTGATGGAACTTATAAGAATTGGATTCAAAATGGATTCTCTGAGCTTCCTGGCGAGCTTGATGAGCCTCTTCGTATTCATATTCATGGGTTCTATTCAAAAGTAAAAGATAAAATTCTAAACGTTCTTCAGTCTCTCTACACTAAGTATCCCACAGAATTCATGAATTCTCTTCCTGCTCTCTGTGGATTCAGTGATAAAAAAATGGGCCAGCTTACTTGTTATCATGATTTCTCTGAGAAAGGATTTAGTGAGGGGAAGGTTAGCCTAGAGTTCTTTAACCCAGAAGTCTTTGCCCAAGGCATTTCATTTATTCCACACCCAGATCTCTCCTATTTTGATATTGAACTTGCTGATCGAATTTTACAAATCAGAGTGAAGTCGATGAATAAGTTCACATCAACTGCCATGAAAATTAATTGTTCAATAAAATTTAAGCGGCTTTCTTAATGGATTTGATAAAGACTGTTGAGTCAAATCCCACTGTATGAGTGGTGATATCTAACCAGTGACCTGGTCTGTCAGTAATCATAAAGCAGAATTTCTTTTGAATGAGCTCATCACTAATAAATTGTTTAATCAGTTTTTCACTGAAAATATCTAGTCCAAGATGATGGGTATCTTCGATAAAAAGAACCTGACGATTAAGGATTTGTGATTGCACTAAAGTCACCAGCCACTTTTCTTGGGCCGTTGCATCTTTTGGATATCTCTTTAAATCACCAATGAGTTTCACTAATTGCTTATAGTCTGATCTCTGTTCTAACCAATCTTCAAGAAATTTAGCCGCTGAAATATGAGTCGGCAGAGACAGGGGCAGCATCATGTTCTCAAGAAGAGTGAGATTTCTGTGAAGAGAATTCTCTCCATGGATATGTGAGAACAAAGGGACCTGTTTAAATTCTGAACGATATAATTGGAAAAAGATTTTCATTCCTTGGCCAAAGGCAGGAATAAGGTGTGAGTCGCAAAGATAGAGTCCGTGATTTTGATCAACTATTTTCATCTATTTGCTTATCGGACGCTTTATTTGTGATTTTAGTCTTTGAGAGAATTAATCTCCTTGCCATAATAAGAGCATGGAAAAAGAAAAAACTGCCCATGAAAAGCAAACAGTAATAGTCGGACTCTCGGGAGGGTTAAACTCTGCTGTAGCGGCCATGCTACTGAAAATTCAGAAGATGGATCTGATTGCAGTGACTATTGCTCCGGGCCCGAGTTTTACCACTGATCCGGATAAGAATTTTGCCTGTCATATTAATCAAGAGAGACTTCAAAAAATAAAAGACTTCTGCCACTCACTTAATATCCCTCATCATCTTATTCAGGCCGATGAGTCCTTCACTGATAAAGTGGCCGGCCGTTGGATTTCTCAGAAAATTTGTGGCGCTATTAAGGATCAGTGTTTTTCTTGTCATAAAATGCGTATGAGATTTTTATTCGAGAAAATGATTGAGTTAGGTGCCAGTGGAATTGCCACCGGACATTTTGCCAAGGTTTATATGAATCCTACTAATGGGGATGTCAGTATTAGTTCGGCCAATGATGAGGTTCATGATCAGTCCTCACTTCTCTCATCAGTTGATAATGAGATTTTACATAAACTTATTCTTCCTCTTTCTGATCTCTCAATGAAGGAAGTGACAAAACTCGCTGATAATTTTTTTCTCAGTTTTAAAGAACCAGAAATAAAAATTCATCATTGTTTTCCAAATACTCCGGAGCTGCTGACATATTTTGAGGCCAATGTTCCTCATAGTCTTCGCGAAGAGGGAGATATTTATGATTTGGGCCGTGAGCATAATCTAGGGCAACACAAAGGTATTCATCATATTGATTTTAACTCTGAAGTGGAGACCCACGGAAAGCACTCTCATAGTGGTGATCATTATAAGATCGCAAAATATTCGATGCGAGATAAGGTAGTGGAAGTGGGCCACCCTGAGTCGTTTAAAAGTAAGGGTGTTCATCTGATGAATTGCCAATTTTTGGATGGAGTTGATTCTTCTTTTCCGCTTAAATGTTATCTCAAAATCAATAATGAATTTTATGAAGCGATGGTTTTTCCTAAGAATTTACAGGGGGCCTATCTTGAGCTGGAGGAGTCCGTTGAACTCCCTTTGGGTGAGCTTGTGACTTGTTATAAACGTAAGGGCAAAAATAGTAAGGTTTTGATGAGTGGAACTATCAGAATTCGAGGGAATTTTCACCTTGTCCAGCGTGATGAAGATATGGAAGATGAGGCGCCAGAGAGCGCAGCACCTACCCATGAGAAGAAGTTTTAGTCTAAAAACACCGCAAATACATAAAAATTTCATCTGGCCCTTTGAAAAACGTCTTTTTTAGGTGATAACTCCCTTCTATGAATGAGTACGCCTTTAATCCCGAATTATTAGCTCGCTATGGAGTCAACCTGACTCAGGAGCAGTACACCCAAAACACTTCAAAAAAAGTGGTCGTAGGGATGTCTGGTGGTGTGGATTCATCAGTGGTGGCCTTGATTTTAAAACTTCAAGGTTACCAAGTGATTGGTCTTTTCATGAAAAATTGGGATGAGATTGATCAGGCCGGAAACTGCTCTGCTGATTCAGATTATCAAGATGTAATTAAGGTTTGTGAGAGGCTTGATGTGCCTTATTACTCTGTGAACTTTGTTAAAGAGTATTGGGATAATGTCTTTGCGAGTTTCCTCGCTGAATACAAAGAAGGGCACACTCCAAATCCAGATATTCTTTGTAACCGCGAAATTAAATTCAAAGTCTTCTTTGAAAAAGCGATGCTTCTTGGAGCCGACTTTTTGGCCACTGGACACTACTGCCAGATTACAAATCAAAATGGTTATCCTGAACTTGTGAAAGGGAAGGATGCTGGTAAAGACCAGACTTATTTTCTCTATGCTATTAATGCTGAAGTTCTGAATAAAGTTCTCTTTCCCATTGGTCACCTTGAGAAAAAACTTGTGCGCAAACTTGCCACTGAGTTTAATCTCGCAACGATGAGTAAAAAAGATTCCACAGGAATTTGTTTTATTGGCGAGCGCCCTTTTAAAGAATTTTTATCTCAGTATATTAAATCAACAAAAGGTAATTTCGTTGATCTCAATGGAAAAAAACTTGGTCTTCACGATGGTGTTTGTTTCTACACTCTAGGACAACGTAAAGGTCTTGGTGTTGGTGGACCTGGAGAGCCATGGTTTGTGGTCAAAAAAGATATGGCCAAAAATGAAGTGACATTAGTTCAAGGTGAGTCACATCCTGCGATGTTTGCTGATGGACTTGAGGCCGTGGAGCTTAATTGGATTACTCCTTTGAGCACACTTTCATTTCCTTTAAAGTGCACCGCCAAAGTTCGTTACCGTCAGGAAGATCATCCCTGTACAGTGGATCTCATTGATAACAAAATTAAAGTGATTTTTGATGAGCCTCAGCGCGCGATAACGACTCGTCAATCAGTGGTTCTTTATTCTGGGGAAGTTTGTTTGGGTGGGGGAATTATTCAAGAAGTCTCGCCAACATATTATGAAATGAACAAAGAATTACCAAAGATCATTTCTGTTCAGGTCGAGTCCCTTTGATTTGTCTTCTTTTTTAGCTTTTGCTTCATACCCCTGACATTCACCAGACCCGGCCATTTGAACGATCTGTGAGGGCATTGCTTGAGATCTGATGCCATAAAGCTTACACCCTTTCGGTGTGCGCTGATCCCAAGTAATATAGAAGTGTTTGCAGTTCATGCAATTTGGCTTTTCCATCCTTTAAATTATAGGCCTAAGAGACTTCGCCATAAAGGGCGTGCAGCTTTTACCCCAAGTGGGTATTGATCAGGATGATTATTGGGATTCTCATAACTTCCGAACATCATGTCCCACCATGGCACGAAAACTCCATAATTGGTTTTCATCATTTTCCCTTTTGAGTGATGAAGGCGGTGATACTGTGGAGTAATAATCAGGTTTTCAAGGACCCCAAGTTTCACCGTAATATTGGCATGGGTCCAAACTTGAAAGAGAACACCAACAGTGGCGACACAAACGATCTCAAAAAAGCTGAGCTTAAAGGCATAAAAGACCAAAAATATTTGTGGGATAGCATAGAGAAAGGCGTGCATAAAGCTCGTGCGGTAGCCTGAGAACCAATACAAGTGGCTCGGAGAGTGATGCCACTCATGAGTTTTCCAAAGCGTGCGATTGATATGCATTGAACGGTGAAGCCAATAAAGACAAAAGTCCAAAATGAGAAGTGTCCCCACAATCTTAACCACGGGATGAAGTGTCCAAAGGGGAGAGAAGATTTCAAGAACTCCACTCATGGCCGGAAGTGAGAAGAGCTGATTCCAAGCGAGGCGAGAGAGATTCACAGAGACCGCGAGAACAATAAAAGCAATCACATCATTTTTCAGATTCTCTTTGCGTTTGTTTTCACGACTCGGCATAAAATTTTCAAGAAGATGAAATGAAAATCCAAAGAGGACTAAAAACAAAGTCTCAAAATCTTCAAATTTATTAAACATAATCAAATCTCCTTGAGGCAAGAGTATAGGCCTAAGTTGCTTTTGAGAGGACAGAGACTGTAAAGATTTCAGTCTGATGACTGCATTCCCCAGTTCTCTGGTATGAATGGCCCATCATGATGGAGAAAACCAAAAGTCCAGAATTTCGGGAATGGCTTAAGATTCACCACAAGACGAGTCTTGTGCGTGTGTTGATGGATATTGTCCTGATTTATGGAATCATGAGTTTGGCGATTTACTTAAGTTTAATCACTGATTCATGGATTGTTTATTTTCTCAGTGTTCTTATTATTGGTTCTCGCCAACACGCACTGGGGGCCCTGGTTCACGATGGGACACATTTCGCTCTCTCAAAAAATCGCTACCTAAATGATCTTGTCTGCGATCTTCTTTGTGCTTTTCCGATTTATATTTCCACTCGTGGTTTTAGAATTTTTCATCTTCAGCATCACCGTCATACAAGAACCGCTCTCGATCCAGAGGTCATGGCCATTAACCAAGACCCTGAGTACCAGTGGCCTAAAACAAAATTCCAAACTTACTCACTTCTCACTCGAGATATCTTGGGTCTTAATCTTCATAGTATCATCGGTATTCTTTTTATTTGGTCAGACGCTCTCTCACTTTTACGAGTGAATAAAGCGAAATGGATGAAATTAAAATTTAACGAGGATATGGCCGGCTGGCTTGACCGCACAGACTCAAAATTTAAACTTCCACTTGAGATTAAACTCAGACTGATTCTCTTCTACGGAGCTCTTTTCACAGCTCTGACTTATTTTGGTCTATGGAAATTCTATTTTATGTACTGGCTTGTGCCGATGTTCACAGTCCTTGCTTTCATCATTCGCATCCGTGGGATGAGTGAGCATAATGGACTGAGTTTTGAAAACGAGATCAGCTCCTCTCGAACAACCATTGATAAAAATCCACTGGCCCATCTCTTCATGGCCCCTCTCAATGTGAGCTATCATTTAGAGCATCATCTCTATCCACAGGTGCCATATTTTCACCTCAAACGACTCCATAACCAGTTGAAATTAAATCCCGAGTATTTGACCGCTGGAGGGATGAGTGACAGTTATCTCAATAATATTCAGTTACTTACTGTCACATCTTTGGCCAGTGTAGATTTAGACACACAGATAAAAAATACATAGAGCACTTTTTTTTCATGTAACTTCTTTAATTTCGGATACGATCTGGGGGCATTGTGACACTCCGCAATGGCATAACATATGCACTTATCTTAAGTGTAATATGCGGCCATGGGGGTGGCAGACATATTATTAAAAGGGATACAGATGAACGTGAATGAGTTGAACAAAGCAGAAGGGCGCCCTCTACAATTGCTAAGCCTGGCGTCGCTACAGCACACAGAAATTGAAGACGAGATCATGGATTCCTTTGATGAAAGCGAACAAGTTCTTATCGAGCGCGTTCGTCTTCCAGTGGCCGAGTATGGCCAAAGCCTAGGTCAATCAATGCACTTTCTTGGTGGCCAGATGAGACAGCTCCAAGATGATTTCGCCCGCCTTCGTTTCTATCTTGATGAGATGGACGAGAGTTCACTTTCTTAAAAATCACTAAAAATTAATAGACAAGTAACTAGGATTGCTCTACTTTTTGTAGACCAATCCTAGTCTTTTTTTCATCTGTGCCCAGGTGGCGAAATTGGTAGACGCACTACCTTGAGGTGGTAGCACCGTTAAAAGTATGCTGGTTCGAGTCCAGTCCTGGGCACCATATATTTCTAATAAATTCAAATAGATAGGCCCACTTTTCCGACCAAGCAAAATGGGTTCCAGATGGGTTCTAAGCGCAAGCAAGGAACCCACCTTTTCTTCCAATCTAAAATCAAAAAAGTATCGACTAAGTCTCTCACTCAAAGAGGAGAGAGATCATGGAGATCGAGATCAGGAGTTGGAGTAAGTACAATCCAAAGAGGGATCAGAAGACTTATTCTTGGCTCAGGTTAAACAACGACATCGCTACAGGGCCGACATTCTTTGGCCTATCCAACGAAGAGAAATTCATCACCATCGCACTCCTTTAAGAAAGCAAGTGACATTAGAATATTTTTCTCCCTGTCCCCCTTTAC
>DZBG01000096.1 GCA_022729855.1 Bdellovibrio sp. | reverse complement strand
TTCTGAAATCAGCAACTTAAATGTGGAGTTGCACTAGGAAAAATTTTTCGGGATATCCTCAGGACTCATAAAAAGAGCTTTGAAATCATTGAAGCCTTTTCCATTGGCCTCACAAGATGTGGCATGGCAAATCTGCCATGATTCATTATCTCTTGTGTGGTAATCAAGAAGAAAACGCATAAAGAAATGTGAGCGAAGATCAATGAACTCAATATTTGATAACCACTCTTGTGGCACTTCGATTTTTCTAAAAATCACAGTTGGGTAAGTCATAGCACGTAAACCTTCTCCGTGTCCTAAAGGGTTTGAGAGAGTGTATTGCGAAAACATTTCAAACTGTTCTCCAAAAATCTCCACAGGTGAGAGAGCTGGATTGTGAACTTGAAGACGACTTAGAACTTGGATAAGTGTCATCGCTGGTGAGCGATAAGACTGATCATAAAAAGGTGCCTGAAGATTTTCAATCCCGTTTGATGGATCATTCAGAGAGACTTGATAGATTTTTTTATCTTTGATGAAATTTTTAAGAATAAAGTCAGCTGCTTCAAGTGCATTTACTTTGAACACCGGATTGGCCGTGACTTCATAAAGACGAATCTGAGCATCCGCAAAATTTGCATAGTCCTCAAGATAAAGTGTTTTATGATCATTTGTATTCACGTGCTTAAGGTAATGTCTTCCTGTGGCCTCATTCGTTCCCAGAAATTCCTTAAGGCATCCTTCAACGCTGTCTTTGATCATGGTGAAGGCTTGCTCTTTAATCGGAGCAACAGCACAATACTGAACCACATCCGCAAGAGCTCCTAGAATCATCCAGTTCTGGCCAGCAATTCCCTTGCGATCTGTTGAAGGAGGAATTCTCATTTTTCTTTGTTCAAGAAGAACACGTCTTATTTCGCGAATCTCATCCCAGCCTTCTGGTGAATAGAATTCATTTTTAAATTCAGGATTTAGTGAGATGACATTAAGGCCGTCTTCAAAATTTCCTTTCTCTGTAATATTGAAAACTTTAAGGTAGTGATCTCTCTTACTTCTCACAACTTCATTCGCCTCTTCAAAGGCCATCATGAATTCTTCTTGTGAGAAAGTAAAATAGAGGCCTTCTTTCCCCTCTGAATCAGCATCCTGACCTGAAAAGAAAAAACCTTTCTCATCTTGCATCTCTGATTCAAGATAATCCATGGTTTGAATGAGAGCATCATACATTAAGGGAGATGGATAAAATTGTGTGACCTTAGAAAGAAGCTTTAAGAGCCCTGCTTGATCATAGAGCATCTTTTCAAAATGTGGGACTAAGAATTTTTCATCAACTGAATAACGATGGATTCCACCTTTCACTTGATCATAAAGTCCACCCATGAGCATCTTCTCAACCGTTTCAACAATATGAAGCCCTTGCTCTTGAGGGATCATTCCTTCAAGAATTTGTTCTGCTGCCCATTCTAAAAATGAGAAGTGTGGAAACTTTGGTGCTTGCCCATAACCACCATTGGTTTTGTCTGCATAATTTGCAAGAGCATTCATAATGGCACTTGGAGGAGGGAAGTGACCTTGAAATTCAATCTTATTTTCAAGCACAATATCTGATTTCACTTTCTCAAAAACTTCATCAGCAGTTTTTTGAATTTCTGCGGGATTATTTTTGAATGAGCTTGTCGTGTGATTTAAAAGATCCATAAAGCTTGGCATGCCTTGGCGTGCAGTCTTAGGAAAATAAGTTCCAGCAAAAAATGCTTTATTCTCCGGAGTTAAAAAAATAGAAAGAGGCCATCCTCCACGACCAGTCATAATAGTGCTGACTGATTGGAAGTAATGATCCACATCTGGATGCTCTTCGCGGTCTATCTTAATAGAGATAAAATTTTGATTTAAGTAATCAGCAGTCGCTTGATCTTCAAAAGACTCATCATTCATGACATGGCACCAGTGGCAAGAAGAGTAGCCAATTGACAAGAATATGAGCTTGTTTTCTTTTCTAGCAGTTTCAAGGGCATCGCTTCCCCAACTCCACCAGTGGATTGGATTTTCAGCATGTTGCTTAAGATAAAGTGATTTTTCTAAATGAAGCTTATTTTCAGACATAAATCCTCGAATTTTGGTAATGGCCTATAGAGTGTTAACGTACAAACACTTTAATCTTCAATGGTTTAACTCAGGTTGGCCAGTGAATTTGCCTTTTGAAGAGGCTCAGGATAATAGTGAGGGATGATGAAAAAATGGTTTAATGGCTTATTTCAAGCACAGACTGAACCATCAATTGCAGGTGAGTTAACTGCGATAGATGAATCTCCGTCGAAGCTTAGAAAGTTCAATCACCAGCTTTCGATGTATAAGGTTCCTCTGCTTGCTCTGGTATTGTTCGGATCCTTTTCTTTGCGTGCGCTTTATCCTGAAACATTTTCTTTTGGCTTTAAGCGTCAAAAATCTTATAGATTCAAAAGTGATAGTCTTGGTTTTTTTATTGGGGATATCGGATTCTTTAACGATGCTTCATATGATGAAGCTGAAGAACGTATCATCGAGCTATTCCCAGATAAAATTCAAAAGAAAGTTCGTCGAGTTATTCGTCCTGTACTAGTTCTTTGTGAAAAACATCAGCTAGATCCATTTTGGGTTCTCTCTGTGATGTGGACGGAAAGTCATTTCAGGCAAAACGTCACATCTAAAAAAGGTGCTCGGGGTTTAATGCAGCTTATGCCAGAAACTTATATGGAAGTTTTAGCTGATCTTAAAGAAGATGATATAAAATTAGAATCAGATCGCGGAGAGGCTTATCTTCGTTATCAATATAATCATGCATTTTATGATCTTGGTTATTCAGGTCTTGTAGGTAAACTCCGTAATCTTGAAGTGGGAATTGTTTATTTAAAGTTTCTCCTAACTAAATTTAATAATAATCATTACTACGCAACAGTGGCCTATAATATGGGACCGAACTGGACACGCAAGCAGCTTCGAAATAATTTGCCAGTGGGCGAGCGTAATCATTATTTAAATAAAGTATTAAAAAATTATTATCATATTACTAAAACTCTAAGCCAGAACTCAAATGTCACTTTCGTCCCAAGAATCTAACCTTCGCGATTTAAGAAAACAGCTCTCAGATCTTACCCTCGATATAATCGAATTGATGGGGAAGCGAAGAGCTGTGGGCCATGAAGTTCAATCTGCTAAAATTTCTGGTAGTGGCTTTTATCGTTTTGTTCCAAAAAGAGAAATCGAGATATTTTCTCATTTCAGTGATGTTCTTAAAGATAAGTCAGTCAAAGAGCTGCTCTCTATTTCGCTTATGATTGAAGATCATGCTCAACAAGGTGAATCCCATACCTATCCGGCATGGTCATCTCAAATTCATCTGACAGGCCCAGTAACTGAACTTTATGGCCAGATAAACCCCCTTCTTCTCAAGCTTCAGCGCCCTGATCTTTATTCTCAGCTCTCTCTGCGTCAGGAAATTCTCGACTTAATCAACTAATTCATTGGCACAATTGATTAAAATCACTAATATTTTTCGAATGAAAAAAGATTTTGTTATTGCTCTCGATGGTCCTTCTGGTAGTGGAAAATCTACTGTGGCCAAGCTTATTGCCCAAAAATTATCACTTATCTATATTGATACAGGTGCGATGTTTCGTGCCGTGGCTTATGCTCTCCAGCATTTAGAAATCGATTACTCTCAAAAAATTCTTTCTCCGGCCGATGATGAAAAAATTAATCAGTTTTTCCATAAGCACCGTTTTAAGTATGCACCAGAGATCGGTGTCCTTATTACGCTTGATAATTTAAACCTTACTGATGTTATCCGTGAACACCATGTTTCAAAACTGGCCTCACAAGTTTCTAAGTTTAAAGTGATCAGAACTTTTCTTGCCGATTGGCAAAGAGAGATCGTCGCAGATCGTGAAGCAATTTTGGATGGCCGAGATATTGGAACAGTAATCTTTCCAAACGCTGCACTGAAAATTTTCCTCACAGCCAGTTCTGAAGAACGTGCCCAAAGACGTTTTGATGAACTCAAGGCACGTGGTCAAGAGGATCTTGATTACAATACAATTCTAAATGATATCAAAGAAAGAGATTTTGAAGATATGAATCGTGAGATCGCTCCACTCAAAAAGGCCAGTGATGCCGTTGAGATTGATTCATCAGGTAAGTCTGTGGACCAAATGGTGAGTGAAGTAGTAAATCTTTGGACTAGTTTAAAAGGTAATTTATGATTTTAACTTCTGAACGTTTTGATTTTATCACTCAGAAATTTTCGACTATCAATCCTGTTTTAGTCCTAGGTGACTTGGGTGTGGATAAATATACTTTTGGAGAAGTAAAAAGAATTTCTCCAGAGGCCCCTGTTCCAGTCCTAGAAGTTTCAAAAGAATGGGACAAACTTGGTCTCGCTGCCAATGTGACTGATAACTTAAAGAGCTTGGGCCTTGAATCAACTCTTTGTGGAGTGATTGGTGATGACTCAAGAGCGAGTTTGGTTGAATCTCTTTTAGAAGAGCGTGGACTGAAAACTTGGGGACTTGTTCGTGACCCTAAAAGAATGACAACATATAAAGAGCGAGTAACAACTTCAACTCAGCAAATTTGTCGCGTGGATTATGAAACCAAAGATGCTATCGATGCAGAAACTGAAAAAAGAATCGTCGCTCGTTTAAATGAGTTTTCTGCTAATCATAGTGGTTTAATTATCGAGGATTACGGTAAGGGTCTTATCACAAATGATCTATGTCAAAAAATTATCCCTCTCTTTAAAGAGGCCGGAAAATTAGTGGCCGTTGATCCTTCACGAAGTACTCCGCCAGCTTGGTATAAGGGAGCAACTCTCTTGAAACCTAATAAAGCCGAAGCCCTTATGATGGCCAGTGCTCTTGGTTATTTTAAAGAAACAAATCTAGAAACAATTGCCAAACTTCTTATTGATAAACTTAGTCTTGAGAAAATCATTATCACACTGGGTCCTGATGGGATGTGTATGGTTGATACTAAGCTTGATGGAAAACTTAAGCTGATCCCTACAGTGGCCAATGAAGTGTTTGATGTTTCAGGGGCAGGAGATACGACTATTGCGGCAGTTGCGTCTGCTCTGATTTGTGGTGCAACTCTAGAAGAAGCCGCTTGGCTTGGAAACTGTGCCGCTGGTGTAGTCGTTGGAAAACGTGGAACAGCACTTTGTACGATGAATGAATTAAAAGATTATTTCAATCGCTTACGTTCGGCCTTAAAAAATGCTTAATCTCATGGATGTAACTCCTGGACTTAGTTTTGGGAGTGTCATCTATCGCACGGATCTCTACTCCCTTGAAGATATTAAAAAATCTTGGGAGACAAATTTTGGTCCTTCTTTTTTTCTCGAATCAATCTTTAATCCTTCTCTTGAGTACTACCAAAAAGAAATGGGGCAACCGCTTTCTCGATTTTTGATTTTAAGTTCACAAACAATTCCTAGAGACTCAATTCTGAATTCGAAAAAATGGGCCTTGCTTGAGGAGGAGAGATCAGTCCACGAACTCAACTCTCGCACTATCAATTGGGACACAGGCCTTCTCACAACAGAGAGTTTTTTTTTAGCGACAACCAAATCTTATGCACATCGGTTTTATCTCGGAGAAAAACTTTTTGCCGAACTTACACTCTACCGCGAGAGTGAAAAATGGCTCTCTCTCCCTTGGACATATCAGGATTATCAGCATCAACAAAAATTAGATTTTCTTTCATGGGGAAGGGCCTTTTTGCTCGAAAAACTGTTGCAAAAAACTCAGGAATAGATATAATTAACTCAGAGCATTAACAGAATAGACTTAATGTTCAACCCCGTAGAAAAAGGTGACTTGTATCGAAAGATATGAGGAACAAAGATGCCGCTCTAAGGGATAATTTTCGTCCTATGAGTTCGGGATTTGCCTAACGGTGTGGATAGTCATCTGGTATCAGGATGGAAACTCTGTTACACGGGTCGCAAGAATCCTCGTTTTTGCGTTTGATGACTGGTCCCGCAGGAGGATAAGAGAATGGGAAATTAGGGGCCGACCGCCCAAATATCAGTTTTTAACACAGACATTCATTTTAAATTTTCGTTGGATGCAATTAGCAGACGACAAAACATCCTAAATTAAATCATTCCAAGTTAATGATTAAGGCCACTGCCATAGATGCGGTGGCCTTATTATTTTACCATCTTTTCTTTTCTCCCCCCCCTTGTTAACCTTGACTCCGTATTCAATCAAAAAGGAAGCTTCATGCAGGTTCTCGACCAATTGCTCGACCAGTTTAATAGCGAGTTAAAAGACATCCATCGTGTTCCAGATTTATTAAATCTGAAATCTAAATATCTTGGAAAACAAGGGCCAATCTCAGAAGTGATGAAAGGCCTCAAAGACGCCACTGTGGAGCAAAAAAAAGAAATTGGTTCAAAGGCCAATATTCTTAAAAATCAAATTGAGACTATTCTTAATACAAAAATGGAAGAGCTTGAGCTTAAAGATATCAATGAAGCTCTCTCAAAAGATAAGATCGATTTCTCTCTTACAGATTCAATTCGTGATCTGGGTCTTCAGGCTGCTGGTTTTCATCCGGTTTCAATTATTCAACGTGAAATTGAAGATATTTTCGTTTCAATGGGTTTTGAAGTTTTGGATGGTCCACATATCGAAGATGAATTTCATAATTTTGAAGCCTTAAATATTCCTGACACGCATCCCGCTCGAGATATGCAAGATACATTCTGGTTTGCAGATAAAAAACATCTTCTTCGTACTCACACATCGACCATTCAGGTGCGTGGGATGAAAGAGAGAAAGCCGCCGTTTAGATTCGTGGGGCCAGGGAAAGTATTCCGTTGTGAACGTACAGATGCCTCTCATGAGATGGTTTTTCATCAACTTGAAGGAATGATGGTTGGTGAAAATGTTTCGGTTGGAAACTTGATTTACTTCATGAAAACACTTCTGACTGAAATCTTTAAAAAAGAAGTTGAAGTTCGTCTTCGTCCAGGTTTTTTCCCATTCGTTGAACCAGGATTTGAGCTTGATATTAAGTGCCTTATTTGTGGTGGAAAAGGATGTTCAGTTTGTAAGCATGTTGGATGGGTAGAGCTTCTTCCATGTGGAATGGTTCATCCTAATGTTCTTAAGGCCGGTGGTATTGATCCAGAAAAATATAATGGATTTGCTTTTGGACTTGGTCTTGATCGCTTAGTGATGATGAGATACGGAATCGATGATATCCGTCACATCCACGGCGCTGACCTTCGTTTTAACTCTCAATTTAAATCATTCTAGGACTTATATGCTTATTTCACTTAATTGGATTAAAGACTTCGTTGAAATTCCTGAACTCTCACCTAAAGAGATTGGAAGCTCATTCACTCTGACTACAGCAGAGGTTGAGGAAATAAAAATCACTGGTGCGGGCCTTGAGAACGTCACTTGTGTTGAAATTAAATCATTCAAACCGCATCCAGAAGCGGACAAATTAAACCTTGTGACTTTTGATATTGGTGGAGGGGAGACTCGCGAAGTTGTTTGTGGGGCCCCAAATGTAAAAGTAGGAATCAGAGTTCCTTATGCTCCAATTGGAACAACTCTTCCAAATGGTATGACTCTTGAACCTAAAAAAATCCGCGGAATTTTATCTGATGGGATGCTTTGTTCAGAGGTTGAACTAGGTCTTGGCGATGGCAAGGCGGGGCTTATGGAGCTGAATGAAACAGCTAAACCAGGAGTGAAACTTCTCGATTATTTAAATCTTGGTTCAGACACAATTTTGGATGTTGATAACAAATCCCTTACTCACCGTCCTGACCTTTGGGGTTATTATGGTTTGGCCCGCGAATTTGCAGCCGCCCATGGAAAACCTTTAAAAAATCCATTTACTGAAGATTGGAAAAAGAAAATTGAAGCTCAGTTCAATTCAAAAGCCTCACCTTTAAAAGTAAACGTAGATTCAGATTCTTCATGTCACGCCTACTTAGGTCTCTCAATTAATAATATTAAAGTAGGAACTTCTCCAGAATTTATTCAGAATCGTCTTCTGGCGGCAGGTCTGCGGCCCATTAACTCAATTGTGGATATTAGCAATTACGTAATGGTTGAGTTAGGTATCCCAAATCATATTTTTGACCGAGATAAAATTTCTGGAGACACACTTTTTATTAAGAAAGCGGGGACTGACCAAGTCTTTAAAACTCTTGATGAAACCGATAGAAAATTAATCGCTAGCGATACTGTTATCACGGATATTAATCAAACATTAGTTCTTGCTGGAATCATGGGTGGATTAAGTGCAGGAGTTTCTGAGACAACTAAGAATATTTTTCTTGAAGTCGCCAATTGGGAGGCCCCAGAGGTTCGTAAAACTTCAGTTCGTCTTGGTCTTCGCTCTGATTCATCTCAGCGTTATGAAAAAACACTCGACTCAAATCTTTGTTACCGCACACTTCTTCGTTTGATTGAGAAAATTAAAGAGGCAAATCCAGAAGCTGAAATCATTGGTACGCCATCGGTATTTTATAATGAAGAGAAAAAGTCAAAAGAGCTCACTCTGACGATCTCACATGCTCAGATTGTTTCATCTCTCGGGATGGAAGTTTCTGTTGATCGTGTGACTGATATTTTTACTCGCCTTGATTTTAAAGTAAAAAATAATAGCAATGTTTATGATGTCACTATTCCTACCTATAGAACGACTAAAGATATTTATTGCAAGGCCGACCTGATTGAAGAAATTGGTCGAATGATTGGATATGATAATATCATCCCTGTTTCTCCACTTATGGGAGTGAGACCAATTCGTCTGTCACAAACAAAAATCTTTCATCGCAAAATTCAAGACTTCCTTGTTCAAGAGGCAAAATCGCTTGAAGTGATGACTTATCCTTTAGTAGGGGAAGAGCTTTTGACTAAGTCATCTTGGTCCGATTTTTCAGAAAAAATGATTCTTGTTAATGCTCTTTCAACAGATGCAGACAGAATGAGACCCTCACTTATTCCTTCAGTGATTAATCTCGCGGCCAATAACTCTAAGAATTATAGTCATTTTTCTTTCTTTGAATTAGGCAGAAGCTACCCGACTTATGAGAATGAAAGATCGCAATTAATCTTTGGACTTTACTCGAAAGAAGAAACTCGTTTTACAGAACTTTTAAGTCATATTGAAAAACTTTTGGGCCACTTAAACATCAGCTATAACTTCACTGGTAAGAGTTCAAAGTTTAAGAGCATGGTTGTTGATCAAGAATGGAAAGGCCTTCATCCACATGAGTATATCAATATTCAAGTGATGGGAAAATTTGCAGGGATGTGTACAACAATCAATCCTATCATTCTTAAAAACTTTAAAATGAAAGGATATCTTTCCCTCGCAGTTATCGATATTACAGATATTGAAAGCAAAGAGATGAAAGACAAAACAAAGTATCATCCTATTGCAAAGTATCCTTCTTCTAGTTTTGATTTTACAGTCGTTGCTTCACAGGATGTTCCTGCTGGAGACATCCTATCGGTTTTAAATTCTGTGAAGATTAAAGAATTAAAGCAAAAGACAGTTAAAGATATTTTTGTAATGAACGAAAAAGAAAAAGCTGTCACATTGCGTGTTATTTTTGAAAGTGAGATTGAAACATTGAGTGCTGAGTTTTTGAAAAACGCAGAGGGTCAATTGATTCAAGCGCTTGATAGTAAAGGATTTAAACTACGTTCATAAGATGAAATTTCGTCATAAAAAAAGCAGTTTTGTTGGATGATAAAAAAAAATAAAATAAAACGCAAAACTGCTTGACGAATAATCCGCTGATAACTATTATCCATGAACACTTTTGCACTGACGATCATCAAAAACTGATAATTACACATCAGCTCAAAAGTATTCTTTGAAAATTTAATAATAAATATAATTTTGAGACTCTCGGGTCTTAAAAGAGATGAGAAAGAATTTGGTTTAATTGCCGAGCCAATCGTAAATATAGAATCCTTC
>DZBG01000019.1 GCA_022729855.1 Bdellovibrio sp. | reverse complement strand
CTTCTGAAATCAGCAACTTAAATGTGGAGTTGCACTAGGAAAAATTTTTCGGGACCTATTATATTCATTTAAAAATAAAAAGCCCACCAAATCTGGTGGGCCGTTATAGGTATAAACTAGAGCTTACTTATCAACTTAATCTATTGGTGAGAGCCAAACATCGAAGATATTACTCTTAACAATCTTGCCTTTTTTATTTTTAAAAAGAAATTTACTCTTTTCACGAGCGCGTGCTCTAGAATCGAATTTTGTCACATCACGAGTGCTGTATTTTAGGTCGATTGATTGAACACCTTTTGATTTAAGAGAAACGATCTCTCCTTCTTCTGAGTGCCCATTACTGTTTGTATCTCTCCAAAGAAATAGAGATTTAAAGATTGGGTCGCGAGAGTCAATGACACCATCTTTATTTGAATCGTGCGCAGCAAGAGCTTCAAATCCATTTTGAAATTTTGCGTCTTTTCCAAAAAGTTGAGTGTGAGAAGAAATTTCATCAGAAACTTTTTCTAGCTTAGCTAAGAAATATCCTGGAGCATCTTTTTCTGGCCAGTTTACTCTTGAACCTTCTTTTGAACCATAGAGTGGGAAAAGTGAGACACCATTAAATTGTGGTAGCTTATCATCAAAGAAAAGCATGAGAGGAGAGTAGAACCCTCCACAAAATCCTTCTTGTCCTGGGAATTTAACAATTGATGTGAATGAATTATTAGCATTCGCTTCATCAAATTTTTCACTTTCGATTACCGAAGTAATATTTCTTGTTCCTTGCATATAAGAAATTTTATGAGAAGGAGCCGGTGCTGTTACAGGTTCACCATGCTTAACCATCTGTGGTTTACTTCTTGATGCCATAGATTGAGAAAATACAAAGTTAATATTATTCACAAACGATTTCATGCTCACTGAAGAAGAAATATCATTATTAGCAGAGTCGTAAACTTTTACAATAGAGCTATAGTCTGGAGACTGTGAAGGAAATACACATTTTACAGAGTTGGGGATAATTTTGTACTGAGGGCTAAACTTATAAAGACATTTAATATTCGAGTCAGCTGCTGATGAAGATTGAATGACAGCATCTGTTTGCACGGCTGCATAGTCGCAATACTCTTGACCATGACTTCCTCCATTTGCAAAACATGAAGGATTTTTCGCTACTTTCCAGTTTGTAATTTTATAATTAATCTCGCCCCCAGCTGATGGGACTAAGCATTTAATATTTCTGATGGCGCCAGATGCATTAGGGTCAATGACAGAACATTCAGTTTTGATCCCATCGCTTGGAAATGTTACTCCTGCTGGGAATACAACTTTAAAAATATCTTTTTTTGATGAATCAGCAGCATCAGCAAATTCAATATTCATAGTCACATTTTCATTTGGTCGAAGCTGATTATCAGTATTATAGGCCCTAAGGTTTGTACCAAAACAATAAGGTTGAACTTTAACTTCTAAACATCCTTGAGCTCCACACTTACTAACTCTACTTTCTCCAACTGGTGGGGCTCCTGCTCCGGCTGACCCGAAAGGGGCTACAGTAAATTGGGCAAGAGCTACTTGTGTGGCCAGTGCAATAAATGACAAACAGATTAATTTTTTCATACTCTTTCCCCCCTTAGGGATAACAACTCTTCTTTTTATTATTTTATACTTTTTTGTAGTCTGACTTTATTAATTTTGTACTCGATGGTTGGATTCGAGATATTGGTCCTTGTAAAAACAATGCTTTGAACACCTGTCATTAAGATATGGGCCCTTTCAAATGAAAGTGTACCGCCAGATAAACTTGCCATAGATCTAAATAATCGAATTTGATGGTCTGGAGAACTAGCTGTGGGACGCTCAAGGTGATAGCGAACAAGTTCGACTGGTGAAAGTGTAGCCCCATTATCTTGTCCTGGAATAAATGGCATCTTCTCAAAGAGTGTCTTAGAGGTCACAACACCTGATGGAAAATTAATCGTGCTTGAGCAAGTCATGTCTTCTTTCAAATTACAAATACGATAGTTTTTCTTAAGCAGGTCAGGTCTCATTGATACTGTGTGAAAGTTAAGGTCTTTTAAATCTGCTTTAACAATACCTAAAAGTTTTAATTCACGTTTGGCTACGAAATTACATGTCCCAGGAATAGTGCAAGTTATTGGACAGCTTGTAGTATCAGTCATTGTCGCAATTTTATTGTAGCAATCAAAATAGTCATTGTTTGATGTAAGCATCATCAGTCTATCTGCCATCCAAGGTGAGTCAGGCATATTAGACTTTTCAATATTCTTAACAGGATCAGTAGGATCATTAAGACCGTTGTAAACAATTGGAGCAGATGAGGTAAAGACATCCTTTTCAACTGAACGAGGAAATTTTAATAATTCATTATTATAGCCACGAATAACAATCGCATAAAATGGCTTAGAGACAGTTTGTCCTGTTGGAATCTCTAGTTTGTATTCTCTCCTGCAAACATTTGAAGCTGATTCTTGGCAATATTCATTTTTGGCGAATACAAAAAATGGTCTAGGAGTTGCTGGGTCTAAGTCATCAGCTAAATGGATATAATTGAAGCTAAGATTTGCATTGGCCAAATCTCTTGTCATAATTTTTGAAGCACCAAGTTTATTGATCATTGTCTGAACATCTTCAATTTGAATTTTAACTTGGCGATCAGCGTATCTGGAAACATTAACTAGAATTAGTCCAAGTACTCCGATGATTCCCAAGGTGACAACCATTTCAACAAGAGTCACACCTTTTTGATTTTTTATCTGTGTAAATTTCATTACGGGCCCTTCACAATAAATTCATATTGCTTAAATCTTCCAGCATAGATTTCATCGTGAGTTAGTCTCACCGTTACTCTATAAAGTCCTCTTAATGTAAGAGTTCCGACTTTGAGAGGTGTTACGACATAGCCCAATCTTCCCGGGCAATTTGGGTAATTATCAAGAGGGATAACACCATCTTTCACCCAGCAAAGCTTTAGACTATCTTTTACTTCTTGGTAAGTTGATTTTGATAAGAAGTTTGTATCAGCTTGAAAATCTATTTTCTCTAAAATAATATTTGATTTAACACTTTCAACAATATTCGAGAGTGTATTTTCGAGATTGATGCTTTTATCAACACGACCTTTTGAGCTATCAAACATATCTAGACCTTGTAGAATAAGATATGTACCAACACCCATAATCGCAAAACCGATCATCGTTTCTAAAATTCCAAAGCCTTGTTGGTTTTTTATTAAGTGTAATATCTTTTTCATCTGATTGTATCCGATCGTGAGTCTTCTCTGATTACCCATCGCTGCATACGTAATACTTTTTGTGAGGTCATGATATTACCATTAATTAAACCAATATCAGGATCCACAGTAGTCCATGAAAAATTATTTGGTCCGTTTGTAACGAGATCCATTGGGCTACACTGTTTAAGATTATTTTTCATAGCATCATCGCTAATAATATCGACCCATGTCTTTCCAATAAGTGTGGCACAAATTGGCTTGGCCACTCTATTAAATTCAGTGAGTACAAGGGCTGCTGATTTTGCATCCCAGACGTTATACCAGTGAACAGGTTGCGAGGTATTAGTGTTTTCAAGTTCATTAACAATAAAGGTTCCGATCATATAAAGTGCAGATGTTCGACCAGGTGCGATTGTTAATTTTTTACAAGCATAAAATCCAAATACAAATTCTCTATTTGCTGGCACGACACAATTATCGACCACCGATTTTGAATGAGATTTTGCATGGCCTTCGTTAGGAGGATTTTCATTTGAGAAAGTGATACTACCTAAGTTCGCATGGCTACCACCATCAACCTCTGCACCAGGAGGAGTATTCGCATAGTTCCAAGCAAAGTTTGTATTGCTCGACATATCCTGATTCCAGTCAGCAAGACTCATCCCATCTGGACATGTTAATTCATATAAATCATCTTCAGGTTCATCTGCAAAATTGATATTTCCATTATCATAAGAGTTCCTCCATCCAGAGGTCAAAAAATTCACTTTATTTCCGTTATCCTGTCTTTTTAACCTCATGGCATTACCCGGATTATCTAGGTCGTGGAAAAAGACAGTTTTGATATCATCGTTGCTGTAGTGATAAGGAGTGAATTCTATAAACATATCATTATTAAGAGTAGGTTTAATAACTGTAATGATATCTGACCAGTTAGATGAAAAAGTAATATTCAAATCTTTTTGATTAATACGAATTTTTGAATTTCCAGGATCAATGACATCACTTACTGAGAACATGATTTTTGCTGGAGTAGAGACACTTGTCTTTATTTGTTGGATCTTGTTTTTAAGATTATTCTGGGCCGTAATCATTGCGTTCTTCGCAGAAGAGTAATCAAGGCATGCAGGGGAAATACAGGTTTGTGGAATGAGGAAGTCATCACATTCAGCTGTGGCTGCTAAAGGAACTTCACAGAGAAGTTTAAACGCATTTGCTTTATTTAAAAAAGTCGTCATCTGAGGTAAATCATTAAGAATATGCCCCATTGGTAAAATTGTTTGATAATTATCTTTTGTAATAACTGCATTAAGAGTGGCAATGGCAGGATCTAAAATAGCATCAGTTAATCCATATTTTGAAAAATCAACTTTGAGTTCTGCTGGAGAATTTGGAGCAGTCGAGAACTTATAAGTATTATCACTATTGATGATAACTTTAAAATCACCGATTTCATGTGTTCCACTTGTAGAAGTCACGTTGACAAGAAATTTTTTAGCTGGAGAGTCTGCTGTAGGGTTTATTTCTTGAGGAGCATTAATTGTAGGCTTAAATCGGTTTTTTTTAGTTAAGCCAACTCTTAGTCCAATAGCAGCACCTGTTGTTGATGGATTTTGATATGCTATAACAGTCCCGGCTGTATAACTTGGTTTTGTTTTGACCTGATTTTCTTCAATACATTCTTCCAATTGGCCAACATCTGAAGCGGATGCAGCTCCAGCAGTAAAAAGATTAAACATCCCTTTATCTTCACTTGCATCAAGCCTTAGCCCACCAATTAGCCCCCTAAAACTAGGGTAATTATCTTGTTTTGATAAGTAGGGATGTCCTCGTTCCTCAAATGTATAATTGTCTCCATCCGAGGTTTTTATTTTTCCCGCCTCATATCTTCCGCCACTGACTCCAGAATTATAAATTCCTAAAGTAAGTGAATCATAAAAAATAGAAGAGATGTCTTTATTAAATGTATTCACTGGAAGTTCTAAGTTTCCTGCAACATAGACAGGACTATGGTATTCGTGGAACATATTAACTTTTAAATCATCATACTTAATCAGTGAGTAGGTATGAAGACGTCTTGGATAAAAAGTATAATAGGCAGTCGACGATAAATTTTTAATTGAAGCAAGACATGAAACTTTAGATGAAGAAATATTTCCTACTATATTTAAGACAATTTTAACTTCCTCACCAGTTGAATCAGGCATTTTTTTTATACTGATATCAACAGACTCAACACAGCTTCGAATATTTTTAGTTATAATATAAAGAGGATGTTCATCAGTCATATTCAGGAGAACATTCTGACTGAGCTGAAGTTTTATCTCATCTGTTTTAATTTGAGCGGCTGTAAGTGTGACAGGAGCAGGAGGTGTAAGTCCTGCTTTATGAAGTCCGATAATTGTGTTCTTTCCAGCTGGATCTTCATCTTGACCATAAGTTTCTGGCGTCCATAAAATTCTCTCTAAATTTCCCGGAAAAGTTACAATATGTTCCATTGTCTGTGCTGAGGAACAATCGTTAGAAAGCAGTAAGTCAGTTTCAACGACTCCACCTGCATTTGAAATATTATTTACACACCATTTTTCTCTCATCCCATGGATTACGTAATCATTTAAACTAGTAATAAATATTTTATAATTAATGGCATCCTGGGCTTTTTTCTGTTCATCTTGAAGTTGAGGAAGGAGGGTTATAATTATATAGGCAATTGAACTCACTGCGGCCGTGACAATGGTTATAACCATTGGCATTGCCATCCCAGATTCACTAGATAAAAAAGTTAGTATTTTCTTCATATATTCATTAACGGACCAATCTATATTTTAAGCAAGTAAAATTTGTAACTGTTGAGAAACTTTAGTTTTTCTATATTATTAAGTATAGATAGTGGCAATGAAGTGACTCAATAGTTGAGTCGCGCTAACAGGTACTTAGGATGAAGCTAGAGTTTAAGCTTTTATCAGGAGAAGAGATTGTTCATGAGACGAAGAAAAATAGCTTTGTGATAGGACGATCGCCTTATTGCGATATTATTGTTCCTTTTGAGGGCTTCTCTCGTAAGCATTGTCAGATCGATATCACAGATGAAGGAGATGTTTTCCTTACTGATTTAGATAGTGCCAATGGTGTTATTATTGACGGTAAAAAAATTAACCCCTTAGAAAAAACCTCTTTTAATCTTCTTTTACCATTAGTTATTGGACCAGCGGAAGTAACTCTCGAATTAAGTACAGTTTCGGCCCCTGCTTTTCAGAATATTAGCTCACCTCCAGGAGTTCACCCAGTCTCGGGTTCTAAGGATGAGATAAAAAAAGAAAAAAAACAAATCTCGAAAACGAAATCTTATAAAGAGCCTTATGACTTTAAACTGGTGGGTCTTATTGTAATGGCAGTGATTGGTTTTTTTATTTATTCAGAAGTGAAAGGTTTTCTCGCGGGTGGAGAAAGTGAAGATGATAAGCTCAATCAAATGCAATTTGAAGCACAGCTTAAAAATAGAAAAAATGATGGAAGTATTAAAACCAAAGATTTTTAATGAATGGTCTATTTCACAGATTGGAAATAGACCATGTGAAAACTTTTATAACTGAATATCGTATCTCATTTTAATTAAGTACTGAAGGGCCGTGATTGCTCCATCATGTGAGTAGTTATACTTTTTACCCATCGCTCCCACTATTCCGTGAATTTGATCTTTCACTTCTTTTCCAATACTTCCTGTAGGACGCTCTTTGATTTCTGATAAATAAATCATTAAGTTCTTTCCAACTTTATCGATGATTTTCTTTTGTTCTTTTCTGAAAGATTCTTGAAGCAAATGAACAAGATCATCAAAGACCTGACTGTAAGCTATAGGCTTGCCTGGATTGTCGAGAGCATAGGCCCCTAGGCGAGCGATAAGACTTGATCTGTATTTCTCTGGATCTTCATTTAATACAATATTGTTTTCAAATTCTTTTACAAAATACATATCACTCACTTCAAACTTTCCTGTGACTAGATTTTTAATCTTTTCACCTTTAAGAAGAGAGTTGATATTCAAGATATAGCGAGAAACATAATCTTCATATGATCTGTCATCAACAAGACCAAGAGAATCTCGTACTTCCGAATCTAGGATATCTAGTGAATAACTCTGAATAAGGTCAATGAAGCGGTAACAATTATGGAAGTCACCTTGAGATGAGATATTAAGGAAATCATATTCCGTTTTTTTCTCATTCATCTCCGAGAGATATTCTAAAACCTCTACGAAAGTGACGCTCTTCTGAGAGTAGGCAAGATCATAAATGATTTGTTTAATTTCTCTTGGAGAAATTCCGAATTTACCCTCATACATCAAATCATTTTCGTATTCACTGATGATATCATCATAGTGTTGCTTCATAAGCTGCTTGGCCTCTGAATCAAAATAATCTGGCACTTCATGTTCTGCATAAAATAAACATTTATCCAGAGGATTGAGAGCTTCAGCAATCTTACCAAGCTTCTCATCTTGAAAATTTTTATTTAAAGGTGCACGAAGTCTTGTCATTACTGACCAGAGGCAAAGTGCTTCAAGGGCATGTGGTTCAAAGTGGGCCTGCTCTTTAAGGCTCATAATTTGATCAATATAAATTTTAGCTTCATCTTTGTAGTTCAATAGGTATGGAACACGGAGGAAGTTAAATCTCCCTTTAAACGAATTAAAATCAGGGTGCTGTTTAAATGCAGAAAAATGAATCTCATTTGATGAACCAACAAAAAAGATATCAAGCTCAGTTAAAATACCCTGGATATTGATGGTTTTTGATTCCATAGTCATCAAAAGATACTTAAACGTATCAAGTGGTCTTTTTAATAAATCAGAAAATTCTAGAATTCCACGATTGGCCAAAACCACTTCTCCACTCATATTGAAGAGGTTGAGTGACTGAAGGCTTGGTGGAAGATTGGCAAGTCTTCTATCCATTGTGATTTGTTGTAAATGAGCATCAACATGAAGTTGAGGCTCAATAGTTGTGGCCCCAATTGAGTATCTACGATTGATTGAGAACTTCTCAACGCGAATATGTTTATAAACTTCTGTGAAGCTTCCTTTGTAATTTTTCAAAAGAGCATCAAAGATTTGTTTATTTTTTCCTGATAAATCTCCATTGTAGAGGTAGGACTGTTTCGCTGCCTCAAGTTTTGATTTATCTTTTTTGAAAGCTTCTTCAATTAGTTTTTGGCGAGTATTTTTAGGAATCAGAAGGAGGGGATGATCTTTTAATTCACTTGTAACGATCGCGCTAATTTCTTTATCTTCAAGATAAGCATAGGTCTGCAGATGTCTTTCATTCCCAGCATGGCCTAAACCAAGAGATCCTTTTACAAATTGATCAATCGGAAAAACCCAACTGAAGCTGTAGAGAGAGCCTTCGTCAGTCATTGAATATTCTTCAGCTGCTAGCATGATTTTTTTAATGAGTGATGATTTTGAAGAACCGTTGGGACCAATTAATAAAATAAATTTATTATTAAATCCTTCTTCAATAAAGTTTTGAAGATATTGGTAAATTCTTTTTTGAGTTTTAATTTGTCCATGAACAGGAGGAGCGTCCGCGTGTTCACGTTGAAATAAATTAAAAGAGCCATCTTTGTTACGTCCGAAGTGGTCGAACATATCCCTAAGGTAAGCATTGCTCGCTCTCAATTCTTTTTGTGGGTGTTTCTCATAAATCACCATGTACTCTTCAAATGAGAGCAACTGATTATAGAGACTTTGTTCTTTATTTACTTCTTCCATCCATTTCATATAACCTGATCCTGTGAAACGTTCTAATTCTTCTAGTATATCAAAAATCCTAACAATACTGACTATTTCTAGCGTCATTCTTGGTCTTTTTATTTTATTTAAAAATGTCACGCCACAATCTAAGAAGATTACTCAGGATCTCAAGGGATTTAACCTTCTAGTTCCTGAGATATTGAGTGTGACAGAGGACTTTTGGGTCAATGCCGGACAAAAGTTTAAAATTGATGAACTGCTTTGCCCTGAACTTATTTTGCCTGACCCTCAAGTAGGCAATCGGTACTTGAGTTGCAATCCCATTTTTTGGGAATGTTTCTGGTCGAAAGGAATAAAAAAGAATCCTATGCTCTCATTTGAGTCAGAAGGTCAGGCTTTTCATCTCAAATCTGTTAAACTAGACAATGGTAAATTTGGAAAAATCATTACTCGTTCATCACTAAAAACGGGAAGTGCTCCGGACTGGGTCTTTCAAGTCAAAATAGAAGTGGAAGAATTTCCCGGACAAACACTAAGCTTGGGATTACTTAACACTTGTCGAGATCGATTTTTACCTGAGCGAGTTTATGCCTATGGTGTTTCTAAAACATCAAGGGCCGAGGATGTTTTCCTTTGGGATAATTTTGGGCGCTCTATCTTTGTAGACAGGTTTCCCGTCTCAAATCGTGAAATAAATGATTGGGCAGAAAATAATTCTAAGTATATGCATCTTAAAGTGAATGAAATAAAGAAATGGCCATATCCTGCTGCTCACCTCTCTTATAAAGAACAAGTTCAGTATTGTGCGGAAGCTGGAGCAAGATTAATGGAGCCACTTATCTTTGATGCAGCTTCATTATTACCTTCATCTGATATTTATCAACCAGAAGTGGTTACCGCTTCTGCTACTCCATGGGAGAGAGATAGAGGACGTACATTTCTAAGTAATGAAACTTCACCAACTGTTGAAGACTGTAAGAAAGCCGCTGTGAAAGGATGTAAAATTTATCCTTATAATACAAACTCAGTTTCATGGATGGGAATGAGTGATTCTTTAGGGTTTTATCCAGAATCTTTCCGCTCAGTTTATGATCGTTTCAATATCAAGTTCTCATCGATTTTTATTCCAGCTGATTCTTCTTGGAGTCTTCTAGGCAAAAGAGGAATTTGGAGTGGTGAAGGCAATAAACCACAAGATTTTAGTACAGGCTCTATTGATGAAAATCCATTCCTTTCATTTGAAGATGTGCCCGTTTCATTTCGCTGCTACCGTGAAGGAGGCCAATGAAACGAGTACTCCTCTTTTTATTATTCTTGCCCATGACTCTTCTCGCTAACACTGACGAGTGGCAAAAAAGATGGTGGGGAGTTCACTCAATTGTGGATTTGCACAAACACTATAAATTAAATGAACCTATTCTTGAGCCTGCTGATTCTGTTCAGGCCCTTATGGGATTAGTTTATTACGGGGAGTCTTTTAAAATTTATAAGGACTGCCTTGGGTATGAAGTTCCTGTTAATGGTGACGTTGGAAAGATTTTTGTTGTCACGACTTCTGTAAAAGAAACATGTGAGTCTGTTATAATGAGTGAGAAGCGTGATGGGGAATTTAAGGCGAAGTCACTGAGCTTTAATTTGAACTCTCATACACTTGGAGTAATGTTTAGCGATGAGAAATTTCGATCAAAAGAAATTTTTTTTAATCTTCCAAATCTTGATAGACAGAAAGCTGAAAGTTACTATGCTCGCTCTGTGATTATCCTTGCTCCTGATAAAGAGGGGATTAAGCAACCACACCCCATTGGAAAAATCAGTGACTCTTGGAATACTAAAAAATTAAAGAACTGTCAGACAGCTGATGAAGAATGTAATTTAGGCACATTTAACTGCAACGACTGTCGATTTGGTTATTTTGAAGTCCAGAATGGATGCTTGAATGGTGGCCCTAAATATTGTGGCATTGATCAGTGTGGAGAAAAGGGATTTCCGGCCTGTGCGAGGGGGCAACTCTATCAAACTGGTTCAGCTCAAAAGAAAATGGATTGTCGAGTTGATCCATCATTTGTTTTTTGTAAAAAAGGGCTACGTATTCGTTGCCAAGGAAGTTTGGCCATTTGTGACTAAGGAGTGGGTGCTGACTGAAGTGTTGTGATTTCATCATTAAAGATTTCATTCGCACTAATCAGTTTTAAATCAGGACTGGGCACAAGTTTTTTTAAATAAAGATGGTTGCTCATATTTTCTAAGCTCGTCACTAAATCATAAGTCTCATTCATCTCGAGCTTCTTCCCATTGATGAAAAATGTTCTTTCTTTCAAAGTGATATTTATCCACTGAGAAAGCTTCTGTGAAACTGCTGCTTGGTTTAAACTTTGAAAAAGTTTTTCACCACTGATTTTTAGTCTTACAGGTGTTTCCCCTGAAAAGTTCGTAAAATAAATCACATCTCCGAGTTTTTTTAAATCATCAATCTCAAGGGTGTGGATCGCTGTTGTAAGAGGGAATTTCTTTTCAATCTCCGGGTCACTTATTACAGGTTTTCCCCAGAAAATAGCTGGGGTACGAGTCTTGTGATCAATATAGGGATCTTCAGTATAGCAGTCTGTGGTTTCTTTAAAAAAATCTTGGCAAAGCAAGATTGGTTGATGAACTTTAGACTCATCGATACTAATTTCTTTTTTCTGTTTATCGTAAATGAGCTCAGTCATACCAAAACTGGTCCCATTACCAAATGAACTCATCACAATTGTATTATTAATAATATTGGCCGTTTTTACTTGATTCCGCCCTGTGAGAAGAACATCTACGATTCCTTTTGGAAGACGTTGGAGAAAATCAGCAATCAGTCCTTGTTTACTGCAAAGCTCACTCTTGGCCGGTTCAAAATTCACTTTACTGAGCGGAACTCGAAGTTCTTGGGCAAGCTCTTCACCACAAGTGATTCCAGCATGAGTCATCACTACAATAATTTCAGCACCAAGAGATCTGAGAAGTCTTGATTGGCGAAGTGTGGCCTGAAGCATTCCTTCAATATAAAGACCTTTTCTTACTTGAAGTGGTGTTAGTGAAACAAAATCATCTGGAATAAGACCAATTATCCCGATCTTCACTCCATTCACTTCTTTCATTAGGTACGGGAGTGTTCCCTGCCATTCAACAATTCTTCCCGTGTTAACATTGTAGAGATTGCTAAGAAGAACTGGGGCCTTAAACTTTTTAATGATATTACGAAGTGCTGTTTCAGGAGCTTCACCAGCTCCCGGAGTTCTGTTAAAGTCTTGAAGACCCAATGTGAGAGCATCATAGTTAAGGGCAGTAAAAATTTGAGAAGCCTGATCGATAACTTTTGGATCAAAATCTCCAACCGGAAGAAAATTTCCTGAATCTAGGAGGAGCGTTTGTCCTTGGTACATTTCTCTAATGGTTTTTAGATAGTTTGAGAAATAGCTTATCCCACCGATAGAATAATTAAGATCGCTTCGATTATAGTCATCATGAACAACTTTCTTTTGAGACAGGAATTTTCCCATCCAGTCGTTAGTTGAAATAATAACAATTCTTTTTTTGGTTTTTACTAATTGAACTGGTGCAGGAGCTTCAATCTCAGAATAAAGCTGATCATGACCTTGGATTTTTTGATTTTTTAGATCTGATTTTTTGTATGAACAAGCACCAAGGAGACTGAGAACTAAAATGAGACTGATGTTTTTCATATTTTAAACTTTAGTAGGATTTTATTTTACTAAGCTTAGTATAAGCCGATTTTAAAGCGTGGGCCAACGAGGAATATTCTTTTTGCCCTTGTGAAAAGCTCAGGGAAAGTCGAATGACTCCTCTTCCAATATCATCAGGTACTCCCATACTCAGAAGAACTTTTGATGTTTCTGGCTGATTATCTGAGCAAGCAGCTGATGTCGTTGCAAAAATATCATGGGATTCAAGTTCAATTTGCACAGCTTGACCATGGATACCAGGGAAAGAAAGAAGAGTTGTTCCTGCAAGACGGTCTGCTTTTTCACCAAAAATAACCACTTCAGGGCAAAGTTTTTTAATCTCTTGTTCAAAATTTTCACGGGCTAGTTTCAGTTGAAGTAACTGACTAGTTCGCTCACTAAATATTTTCAGCGCAATGGCCATAGTTTCAATGCCGAGGTAGTTCTGAGTACCTCCGCGAAGACCGCGCTCTTGGCCGCCACCAAAAACCAAAGATTTAATTGTGACAGGATTTTTAGCAATAATAAATCCCGCACCAACAAGAGCGCCAAGTTTATGAGAGCTTACTACGGCGTAATCAACACCTGACTTTTCAAAATGAAAAGCGTGCTTGCCAATGGTTTGAGTCGTATCAGAAAAGAACGGAATATTAAATTTTTGTGCAAGAGGCACAATCTTATCAATCGGCTGGATTACACCTGATTCATTATTGGCACTCATGATACAAATCATCGCAAGCTCAGTTTGATTTTTTAAAATAAGCTCTTCAACTTTTTTTGTATCAATCACTCCATCTTCTGTAATGGGAGTAAAGATGAGCTCATAGGCCCACTCTTCTTTATAATAAAGAGCTGCATTCATCACAGCCGCATGTTCAATTGGTGAGATGATGATTTTCTTTTTTGTTTGGTCTTTGAGATTCAGGATTGAGTGGAAAATATTAGCAATGCCTTCAGATGAGCCTGAGTTAAAAATAATTTGATCTGGATGACATCCCACAACTTGAGAAATCATCTCGCGGCATTTTTCAATTCCCATATTAATTTTCTGGCCCATTGAATGAATCGCATTGGGATTGGCAAAAAGATGAGAATGAATTCTTTTTGTGAGATATTCGCTCACTTCAGGCAGAAGTGGAGAGGAACCATTATAGTCAGCATAAATCATGATAGACCTCTAAGAAATTTTAAGCATCTGCTCTAGTGCTTTAAGAGCATATTTAGTTGTTTCAGCATCAACCTTTATGACATTGAGATCTTCGCCGCGTTTGATAGCACGAAAGCTCTCAAGCAACCAACGTGGACGTATGCGGTACATCGTTGTGCAAAGACATTGATAGGGTGAGAGAGAAACAATATCTAAATGAGGATATTGTTTTGCCAGACGGTTTACGAGATTGATTTCTGTTCCCACAGCAAACTTTGAGCCAGCAGGAGCCGCTTTAATATGATTGATAATATAAGAAGTAGAACCCGCAAGATCAGCTCCTTGAGTCACTTCAAAATTACACTCAGGATGTACGATAAGAGTTCTATCTGGCTCTTTCTGTCTCCACATTGTGATGTGTTCTTTAGTGAAGCCTTGGTGAACAGAGCAGAAACCATACCAAAGAATAACTTTTGCTTTTTGAATTTGTTCAGGAGTCAGCCCACCAAATCTTTGTCTCGGATCGTAAACCACCATGTCTTCAAGTGGGATACCCAATTTAAAGCATGTATTGCGTCCTAAATGTTGATCTGGAAAAAATAAAAGCTTCTCACCTTGAGATAGTCCCCAAGTAATAACTTTCTCAGCATTTGATGATGTGCAAATAGAACCATTGTTTTCACCAACAAATGATTTTAGGGCCGCAGAACAATTAATATAAGTAATAGGAACGATTTTATCCTTGGTCGATTCAGTCAGGTATTTCCATGCCACGTCGATCTCACGACGATTGGCCATATCTGCCATTGAGCAACCAGCACGAAGATCAGGAAGAATAACTTTTTTTGAATCATCAGTGAGCATATCAGCTGTTTCCGCCATGAAATGCACACCACAGAAAATAATATATTCAGCCTCAGTGAGACTTCCGGCTTTTTTTGCTAGCTCAAGTGAGTCACCAGTCACATCTGCGAGGGCGATCACATCATCTTGCTGATAGTGATGTCCAAGGACTACAACTTTATTTCCAAGTTCTGCACGAATCTTTGCGAGCTCAGTATTGACCTGCTCATCGCTCAGCTCTTCCTCAGTTACTTTGGGCAAGTGTTCAGTAGACTCAAGGTCTCCATAGATATCGATCATAGCTCTCTCCAAGAATTTGGAGCCAAATTTACCTCAAGAGGGCCGTAGGGGCAAGCATTGCTCGATGCGGAAAGTTTTTGTTTTTATTCACTTAGACCTTTGACGAAGCGTGATAGGTTTTTTAGACTTAAAGCAATAGGACCAATTAACGGGGCACTCAGTCGGGAGGACGGAGATATGAAAATTATCACGGTAGGTAATAATAAGGGCGGCGTAGGTAAGACCATGCAGTGTTTTCAGCTGGTTTGTCATCTCGCTAACCTTGGTCATCGCGTACTTGCAATTGATCTAGATTCTCAGGCCAATTTGAGTTCTACACTTGGTGTGAACATTCAAAGAACACTCATTCCTGAGTGGCTCATTGGTGATGTAGGTGTAGAAGATGTTGTCGTTCCTGTTGAAGGAAAAGCAGAGTTTTATTCAAACATAAAACTGATTCCTTCTTCTCGTCACATGGCCAATCTTGCAAAACTTTTAATTCTCTCTGAGAGTGAAGTTCGTAAGACAGCTGGACGTAAAGAGCGCCTTCTCAAACTTCGTCTTAAAGCGGTTGAAGAACAATTTGATTATGTTGTGATTGATACTCCTCCAATGCTTGGAGATGAATTAATTATGTCACTAGTTGCTTCTCATCAAATTCTTATTCCAACTCAAGCACAAGATTATTCAATCGATGGTCTTGAGGAACTAATGGACACATTTGAGATCATTAAAGAAACAGAAAACCCTGCTCTTGAATTCTCAATTATTCCTTCTATGGTTAACTCTAGAAGAAAAATTGAAAGACAACGTTTAGAGGAACTTTCTCAATCATTTAATGTGACTCCAATGATTCGTAACCTTGTTGATATGCAAGAATCTGTGGCCATGAAAAAGCCAGTATTCATGTTCGGACAATCAGCTAAGGGAAGAAAAGATTATGAAAATCTTTGGAACTCATTAGGTCTTAACTAGTAAGAATTAATTTCTCGATAGAATAGGGAGAGTTTGCATGGCCAAGGAATTTGCGGCACGTGTATCGAAGAAAGAAAGAAATTTCAAAGACATTACAGGGTCAATTGATGAACGCATTCTGAGAATGAACGACCAAAAACTTTTAAGAGGGGCGCAGCTCGCGAATATCCCTTTAAATGATATTGTTGTTCGTGAACAGGTTCGTACAAAATTCAATGATGATTCTCTTCATGAATTAGCTGAAAACATTAAAGTTAATGGATTGATTCAGCCACTCGTGCTTCACCGTGAAGGAAACAAGTTTGTTCTTGTTTGTGGTGAGAGACGTTTCCGTGCGATGAATCTTATTAATTTCCCAGAGGCTCCTTGTTTTATTCTTGAAAACAAAAGTCCTGAAGAATTAATGGCCATTCAGTTTTCAGAGAATCAGGCCCGTGAAGAATTACACTATATTGATCAAGCAGATTCGATTTTTGGATACCAAAAATTGACTGATGCAAGTGAGAGAAAAATTACGGCGGCTCTGGGGATCTCAAAATCAGAAGTTCACCGTTGTTTAAAAATTGCAAAGCTTCCTAAAGTTATCAAGGAAGCTGCAAAACTTCATAATACCGAAAAATATGTTCTTTTAGAGTGGGATGAAATCCCAAGCAATGAATTAAAAGCCGAAATTAAGGCCAAGATTCTTGAAGGAACAATGACAAAACGTCTTCAATTGAAAAGACTGCTTTCAACTTTTAAGGTTGAAAAACCTAAAAAGAAAAAAGAAGACTCAGTTGATAAGATTATGAAAGAGCTTAAAAAGCAGATGAAAAATCCTCGCATGAAAAATAAAGCTGAGGATTTAATGAAACAACTTCTAAGTTAATTAAATGAAAAGGCTCCCTATTGGGAGCCTTTTTTTTTACCGTCTAAATCACTTCACTCAAGAAATAGTTTGTTAGAATAATAAATCACCGATTTTTTTCATCCTGATATTATTAAAGGATGCTTAAAAAAATCATTTTGATCTCATTTCTTAGTCAATTCATCCTTATCTCATCAGCTTTTAGTAAAATGGATAAATCCAAAACCTCATTTTGTGGGCCTCATCAAGAAAAGGTGGGACTATTAAATATTCTAAGAACTCCAGCGAATCTTCTCCCCATGAAAAATACGGGTGGAATGTTCGGGCTTAAAACGGGAGTTTGCTGGTGGCACAGTAGATTGCAAAGAAGATTTACTTATTTGGCCCACTTCAGACCTGATCTGCCTAAATCATCTCTGAGTGGAGTGAAGAAGATACTAAGAAAGATTAAGCGCGGAAAAGAGGTTGTGATCATTCCTGGATACAAAAATCTTGAAGAGTTTGGAAAGGCCAATGGGAAGTGGATTCAAAAATCACTTAATGCTTGGATGGCGGGAGATAGCCTGATTCGCCAAACATGGATCAAGGGTTTAGTGAAAAAGAAGATTAAAACTGAAGAGCAACTTCAGGCCTATTTAGAAGAGATCTATAAAGAATTTAAATCAAATAAAGGTCTTCTTGTTCAGATACTAAATTTCAAAGGCGTTTCCGCTCATGCTTGGATTATTCTGAATATGACAAAAAACAGTGATGGAAAATTTGAACTTGAGGTTTTAGATAGTAATAAACCACAAGCCCCTGTGAAGTTTACTCCAGATTCAATCACTATGAATCCTGACCTTACTCAAGATATCCTTTATACTTCTGTTGGAAATGAAGGAGTGGATGCTTCAAAACATCCTCTGACAAAATATTCTGATTTTTTAACCATTACGTATTTTAGAAAAGAAGAGCAGAAGCTAAAAAACGCTGTGGCTACTTATTGCCGCTAATCCCCCCATTCTCACAACCAAAAGGTGCCAGCTACCTTTTGGCATACCCCTTGCGTATATAAGGGAAAGACGACTTATTTTTAGACCAAGAAGGATAATAAAATTAAGTAGTTAAGTAATAGAGGGGATAGGGTAGATGACGAAATTTTCAACAGTTTTACAAAAGTGTTTAAATCTCAGGCAGTGCTTACCAGCACTGATGATTCTTGGAGCATTTCCTTGTAAGGCACAATCATTATCAAGAGCGCCAGCTTCGTATACTCCAGATGAAGATGTGATCGTTCGTCCTATCGAGAATGAAGTGACTTTGTATGATCGTTTTGTAAAAGCAGATCATGATGTTCGTATTCGTGAATTTAGAAATCAAATTAATATTTGGAACCGTAATCAGCAGTTTGCTGAGCAATATAAAATGGATGCCACTCTTCAGGGATCGGCTTATTTTGTGCCAACTCCAGATGAGAAATGGGAATACTTCAAAAATAATTATATGAGATACCTTCGTAAAAAAGGTGAGCAACCACTAAAGGATCAACCAAAAGAATGGTACAGACAGTGGAGAGCTTCAGATGAGATCGATAGTATTGACCGTTTAGATTCAACTTTTGGAGCAACTAAGAAAAAATCTTTGACTGGGAAAGCATTACCAGAGGCTCTTCAAGAAAAAGAAGTAAGCGTTTGGAAAAAAACTAAATTCATTTTCCAACCACGTGTTGACCAAGGTTTAGTGATTGTAGGTTTTAAAGGTCCAATTGCTTACCTTCGTGCATGGGTTAAGGTAAATGGCGAAGCAGAAGTAAATCTTCAACGCGAATTCAATTCTACTGGAACAAGAGTTATGGCCAACTACTATACCAACTCAGGGCAGTACATTTCATCTATTGACCAGCGCATAACAGATGACCTCTATGCACGTGCAACTTCAACGAAAAACCCGAATGTAGAGGCCGGAACTCCATCAAATGATCAAACAATAATGCTGCTGTACAACAAAGAATTCTAATCCTGCCTTTCCACTGGCCGGAAAATCACTCCAGAGTTAGACTAGGGCCACTTAAATTCTAACCCTACAATGGAGTTATCATGAGTCTCTTCGAGAGTCCGTTTTTCCAAGATGCATTTTCGCAACTTGAGGAAGCAGCAGGCATTATGAAAATGGATCCAAACGTTCTTGAACGTTTGAAGTTTCCAAAAAGAGCGTTACAGGTTTCAGTTCCTATAAGACTTGATGATGGAACGGTAAAAGTTTTTGAAGGTTACCGCGTTCAGCATAATATGACTCTCGGCCCAGGTAAGGGGGGGATTCGTTATCACCACCATGTTTCACTTTCTGAAACAGCAGCTCTTGCTATGTTAATGACATTCAAATGTGCTCTCGTTGGTCTTCCACTTGGAGGAGCAAAGGGTGGTATTAAAGTTAATCCAGCTGATCTTTCTCGCTCTGAACTTCAAGCTCTTACTCGTCGTTACGCGACTGAGATTGCAATGATTATCGGACCTGATAAAGATGTTCCTGCTCCAGATATTGGAACAGATTCTCAGACTATGGCTTGGTTTATGGATACATATTCTCAGCTTAAAGGATACACAGTTCCAGGTGTTGTAACTGGTAAACCAATTGCTATTGGTGGATCACTTGGACGTGCAGATTCAACAGGTAAAGGTGTTGTTTATTGTATTAATTTTGCTTACGAAAAAATGAATAAAAAAGTGGATAAGAATACAACTGTTGCTATCCATGGATTTGGTAAAGTGGGTATTCCTGCTGCTGTTGATCTTCATCACCAAGATGCAAAAATCGTAGCCATCTCTGATGTTTCAGGAGCTATTTACGACGAGAAAGGATTAAATATTCCTGCTTGTATTGAATGGGTTCAACAAAGAAATTTCTTAAAAGATATGCCAGGAGCAAAAACAATTTCTAACGAAGAGCTTCTTGAGCTTGATGTAGATATTCTTATTCCTGCTGCAATTGATGGTGTTGTGACTGAAGCTAATGCTCACAAAGTAAAAGCACGTATCATTGCTGAAGGTGCTAACGGACCTTTAACAAAAGAAGCTGTTGATATTATCACGGCTCGTGGTGGATTCATTATTCCAGATATTCTTTGTAATGCTGGTGGTGTGATTGTTTCATACTTCGAGTGGGTACAAGGACTTCAAATGTTCTTCTGGGATCTTGATACAGTTAACAAAAAACTTCACGATATTATGAAGCAAGCTTTTGATAAGGTTTATACTTCTCACCAAGTTTACAAATGTAATATGAAATCTGCGGCTCTTATCACTGCTCTTCAACGCCTTGAAGGTGCGATGAAGCTTCGTGGTATGTTCCCAGGGTAGTTTTTGAAAAAAATCTTTTTTAGCCTTTTTATACTGGTCTCTCACCACTCCTTTGCTGGGGTGGTGAATGATCAGATCTCAGATCTCAAAAAAATCAATTATTCATTTTCTGAAGTTTGTAAAAAATCCGTGACCCATGAATCTCCTCTCATTGAGTTCATTTCTCCCAAAGAAATAGACTGTATGGGGAAGAAAATTCAGGTGATGGATTTCTGTGATAAAGAACAAGCAGGCGATCCTTATTTTTTAAGAGCCATTGCCACAGAGGCAACCAAAGAAGTGAGTTGTATTTCTGGTAAACGCTTAGTTTTTAAATATCTTTGTGCTAAAAAAACAGACTTTGTTTTTTGTGATGTGGCTTCACTAGGCTGTGTCGAAATTAAAAACCAATTGGCCAAGCGTCTTCATATTGTTCGTGCCTCGGTCACTAAAAATAGTAAAGGGCAGAAAGAGCTGAATTGCTATTTTGATTCAAAGTTTGATGAATGAAAAAGATTACGACTCACCTAAAAAAAGATAAAAAACTTGCTCCTTGTATAAGAGGGGAGTTTCCTGAGTTAAGTCTGAGAAATAATATTTCATTAAGACTGATAAGTTCAATCATGTCTCAACAGTTATCAACAAAAGTCGCCAGTGTTATTTATCAGCGCTTTCTTGTCCTCCTAAAATCAAAAAATCCTAAACCTGCTCAAGTCCTTAAAGTAAGTATTGATGAACTTCGAAGCGTGGGCCTTTCATATCAGAAAGCACAGTACATCCATAATGTGGCTTCATTCTTTATTGAACACAAATTAACTGATGCCAAAATTAGAAAATTATCAAATGAGGAAGTCATTAAACTTCTGACTCAGATTAAGGGAGTTGGTCGTTGGACAGTGGAAATGCTTTTGATGTTTAGCTTACAAAGAGAAGATGTTTTTGCTGTGGATGACTACGGTATAATGATGAGCATGAAAGATGTCTATAAACTTCACAAGCTTGAAGGTAAGGCCTTAAAACAGAAGATGATTCAATTATCTGAGAGCTGGGCACCATATAGAACCTATGCTTGTGTTTATCTGTGGAGAAACAAAGACCAAGAATAATTTCTCTTCTCTTGGAAAAAAAATCCCCTCTCACTTTTTACTTCAAATAATATTCATTAGTTAATCACAATATTCATGGCCCATCCTTTGCAAAATGTCCCTTAACAAAGGACTCGCCATGCAATCTCAACTCTATTCATTTTATCACACCAAAAAAGGGCCAGAACTCGTGACACTTTTTGGTTATGCCACAAAATCACTTCCCGGTATTGAAATCAATGGCCTTGGTAAATATGGTAAAGCGATTAAAGAGAAAATTATTTATATCACTCGCACTCGCGGGATGCAGATTCCACTCAAACGTTTTGTTCTTTGTGTAGAACTTGAAGATGATTGGGGAGATATGGAGAGTGGAATTATTAAAAATTTAGAGTTTCCTCTCCTTGTTATGTACTGGCATTTAGCTGGCCTTCTTCCTTTAAGTCGAATTGATAATTGTGTTGCAGCCGGTAGTCTTACTCCTGAAGGAAAGCTGAGTGAGGCGTTAACGGATTTAAATTTAAGACAATGTGTGGATAATGATTTGTGTTTAATTTCATCTTCAGTTTTCTCTTTTTTGGACCTGCAAAGTATTGATGCAAAAGAGGTTTTGGCCCCACTTTTTGAAGAAGTGGGGTAGATTGATTTTTTATTTAGTATAGTGTACTATAGTGTGGAGATGGTATGGCCCAATTTAAGTTTATTTTGTGGTTATTTAAATGGTTTAGAGAAGCAAAAAATATAGAGTTTGAATGGGACCAAGGGAATCAAACTAAGAATGAGAAAAAACATGGTATTTTTTCATTTGAAGCTGAGAGTGTGTTTTTTAACAAAGAAGCAATTCCAATTGGAATTCAGGTTATGCCAATTATAAATGAGAGTCGATTTTGTTTGTGCGGTCTCAGTATTAAGCACCAAGTGATTTCGGTTATTTTTACTTTTAGAGGTGATAAATTAAGAGTGATTAGTGCTAGGTTAGCGAGTAAAAAGGAAAAACTAATTTATGAAAAAATCCGTAAAGCAATTGAAGGAATATGACAAAATTGAATTTGATATTAATGATGTCATTGAGGGAATGAAGCGATTAAAAGGTTCGCGCAGAAAACCTACAAGTATTGCTTTAGAGGATGAAGTAATAGAAGAGTTAAAGGCCATCGCAAGTGTTAAAGGTATTCCCTATCAAGTATTGATGAGAATGCTTATAACTGATGGCCTTAATAGACTTAAGAAAGCATCCTAAATTGAAAGTGTTTCAGCTAATTTCTGATAGTCTGCAAAATTTAAATCAGACTTCGTTGTACAGTTTTTAAGATCAGTTAATAAAACTTTTCCATTCTGAACAACTGTAACCATTGGGAACTTTCCTTCAACCAACGCTGTCACGGCCATATTACCCATTTCTGAAGCAATAAAGCGGTCATTACTAGATGGTGATCCTCCACGTTGGATATGGCCTAAAATACAAACGTGAGCATCGAGGTGATGCATATCTTTCATGACATGTTGAATATCATAACTGCGACCTGCAGTAGGGCCTTCGGCGACAATAATGATTGATGAATCTTTTCCACGGCTCATTCCTCGCTGAATATCATCAGCAAGTTTCTGGTGGTTTACTTTGTCATGGGGAAGAAGAATATTTTCAGCACCTGTACAAACACCAACCTTAATAGCAATCGCCGCAGAATTTCTACCCATTACTTCAACTAGAAATGTTCTGGCATGAGAATGAGCAGTGTCGCGGATTCTATCTACTGCCTCAATGCCTGTTTGAACCGCAGTATCAAACCCAATAGTATAATCTGTATTTGAAATATCATTATCAATTGTTCCAGGAATCCCAACGACAGGAAATTGATGCTCATCCCAAAGCGCTTTGGCGCCGTTAAAAGATCCGTCCCCACCAATGACAACAAGTGCATCAATGCCTTGATGTTTTAAAATATTAACGGCCGTTTGACGATATTCAGGTTTCATCCACTCAGGGCATCTTGATGTCTGAAGAATTGTTCCTCCACGCTGAATAATATTTCCCACAGAAGAGAGATTCATATCCATGAATTCGCCACGTAAAAGTCCGGCATAACCACGTTTAATTCCCACAACTTTAAGTTTTTGAAATATTGCTGAACGAACAACTGCACGAATGGCACAGTTCATTCCTGGAGCGTCTCCGCCCGAACATAAAATACCAATGGTCTTAATACTCATATTTATCCTTAAAGAAAAATGGGCTCACCTGTTATCAGGGCCGGTTTGGGAATATTTAAAATTCGAAGCATTGTAGGGGCCACATCTTTCAGGGCCATTACTTTGATTGTTGAATTTAACTCTAGTTTAGCATCACGTAGAAGAGGATGGACAACACAGAATGGAACTTCTGCATCACTATGTGATGTGTGGACAGATCCATCAGGATAAATCATCTGATCAGAGTTTCCATGATCAGCAGTAACAATCATCGTCACACCTTGTTCTGCACATTTCTTTTTTAGGATTCCCATACACTGATCAAGAGCTTCAATGGCTTTGATTGCTGCTTCATAGTTTCCGGTATGTCCCACCATATCTGAGTTGGCAAAATTGACGACATAGACTGAGATGGATTTATCATTTAATTTTTGCACTAAATTTTCAGTCACTTCCATGGCGCTCATCTGTGGCTTTTGATCGTAGGTTTCTACTTCCCGAGGAGAGGGAACAAGACAGCGCTCTTCACCTTCAAAAGGTTTCTCTTCACCACCATTGAAAAAATAAGTTACGTGAGCATATTTTTCAGTCTCAGCAATTTTATACTGCTTTAATTGCTTGCTTGCTAAATACTCCGAGAAGGTCCCTTTGATTTTTTCTTTATCAAAAAGAATCGGAAGATTTGGCAGCTCATCTTGGGCATAAGGTGACATACAAAGAAAATATTTGGGATGAACATCCACTTTAAATTCATTAAACTTCGGATCGTTAAAGGCGAGAGTTATTTCACGAGCTCGGTCAGGACGATAATTAAAAAAGAAAACAGCATCTTCAGAATGAATCGCTCCTTCTTCAGTAAAGAGGGCCGGAGTTATAAACTCATCAAATAGACCTTTTTTATATTCAGATAATATATAGTCCTGAGGCTTTTGCTGAACTTTTTCTCCTTCTCCTGTGAGCATTTTATAACAGTGCTCGATCTTCTCCCAACGACGATCTCTATCCATACCAATTGAGCGCCCTTGCATACTGGCAAAAGTAAAACCTGGAGTGGCAAGAATTTCGTCAATATAAGTAATACCTTTATCTTTACCGGTATCACGTCCATCCATAAAAGCATGGAGATAAATTTTAAGCTCTGGATAGGCCGAGATAATTTTAATAATTTCTTTCAAATGATTGATGTGTGCATGAACACCACCATCAGAGAGAAGTCCTAGAAGATGAATACGACGAGAACCAGCTCTCGCAATTTCAATCATCTCTTTTAAGCGTGGCATTTCTTTAAAAGTGTTTTTAGAAATAGCTTCATTGATTCGAACTAGATCTTGCCTGACAGGTCTTCCTGCACCGAGGTTAAGATGTCCTACTTCTGAATTTCCGGCCACACCTTTTGGAAGTCCTACCGCCTCTCCACCAGCTTGAATGGTAGTGAAAGGGTAGTGAGCAAAGAGCTCATCAATATTTGGTTTGTTTGCATGTTTAATGGCGTTTTTTAGATCTTGTGGATTATGCCCAAAACCATCAAGGATCACGAGCATCGCCCTAGAACTTAGTCCCTGAAGAGTAGTCATAAAAATCTCCCTAATTATGGTAAGGGTGCCCCGATCTGATTGTTTGGGCCCGATACAATTGTTCTACTAAGAGTATTCTAGCTATTTTATGCGGAAAGGTCAGCTCCGAGAGTGAAACTTTATCATGACACGCCCTTAAGAGTTCTTCAGAAAAGCCTTCTGCCCCCGCGATTAGGAAGATTACCCGTGGAGAACGCTCTAAAAGTTGACAGAGCCATTCACTAAACTTGACTGAAGTATGCTTTTTACCCCATTCAGAAAGTGCCACAATATGGGCCGTACCATCTTTGGTAATGTCTTTGATTTTTCTTAATAAAGCTTCACCTTCGGCTTGTTTGTTTTCGGCTGAGGCTTTTACTTCGTGAATAATTAATTCGGGATTGGTGATGCGTTTGAGATAGTCGGATTCAATGCTCTCAAGGGCCCCATCTTTAAGTTTTCCAACTACGATAAGATGAAGCCCTCGACTCATACTAGAAATAGCCTTTAAGATCGTCTTTTTTAGCTTCAGCAGCTTTACCAAAATAGAACTCTTCAGGAATCGTGATCTGTGGATTTTTAGCATAAACTAAATCAAGATCGTAAACATCACGAGCCGCTACTTGGAAAATATGAACGATTGTGTCGCCGAAATCGAGAAGAATCCAGTCAGCAGATTCATAACCTTCGTATGAATAAATCTCAGCGCCTAAATGTCTTAGGTTAGCAGAAATTTCGTCGGCCATAGCGCGGGCCTGAGTCACGTTCTGAGCAGTCGCAAGAACTGAACAATCAGAAAGTGCACTATGCTTAGTCATATCAAAAATTTTTAGTGCTTCACCTTTAAAGTGAGCCGCAATCCAAGCTGCAACCATTGCTTGATTCTTTGGAAACTCATAAGTTTTATTATTAAAAATCTTACCTGCTTCTTCTTGTACGTATTCATTCATCGCCATAAACTTCACCCTTATTTTCTGCTGCAATTGTCTGTTTTGTTCTTAACATAAGACTTTTGAGCGTCTCTATATTTCGTCCTGATACTCCTGAAATAGGCAGGACTTTTCTATCAATATGTTCTTCTAATACTTTTTGAAAACGTTCAATTTCCTCTTCAGTCATCGCATCGATTTTTGTAATACAAACGATTTCTTTTTTAGCTGCTAGCTTTTCGCTATATTTCAAAAGTTCTGCGCGAATTGTGGCATAGGCCTCAATTACTTCGAAATCTTCGATAAACATTGAGCAATCAACTAAGTGAACGAGAGCTGAGGCACGTTCAATATGTTTTAAAAACTTAACCCCTAGGCCCTTCCCTTCAGAGGCGTCTTCAATAAGACCTGGAATATCTGCGACTACAACTGTGCTCTCTCCCATTTGAACAACACCTAGTTGAGGCTCAAGCGTTGTGAATGGGTAGTCAGCTACTTTAGGTCTAGCAGCAGAAATAGAACTTATCAGAGTTGATTTACCAGCATTAGGAAAACCAACAAGAGCAATATCAGCTAAAAGTTTTAATTCAAGATGAACTGAGAGATGTTGCCCCTCTTCACCTTTTTGAGCATATGTCGGAGCTTGGTTAGTTGAAGATTTAAAAGCTCCATTTCCAAGTCCACCACGGCCGCCTTCAAGGACAAGATAGCTTTGTCCGTGTTCGGTCACATCAACAACGAGTTCATTTGTTTCACGGTTAGTAACAAGAGTCCCCACTGGAACCTTAAGCATGAGGTCCTGACCGTTGGCCCCGTTCATTCCAGAAGTCCCACCTTTCACACCATCTTCAGCATGAAAATCTTTAGGGCCTCTAAAGTGCATAAGAGTGTTAAGGTTTTCGTCTCCTACAAAGTAGACACTTCCACCGATGCCACCAGGGCCACCATCTGGACCACCAAACTCAACATACTTTTCGCGACGGTAGCTTACAGCACCGTTGCCTCCATTTCCGGAGTAAATTTCTATTTCAACTTCGTCGATAAATTTCATAATGCCTAAAATGAAAAAGGGAGCAAATTACTTTGCTCCCTTCTGTATCCTAAAGATCTTTAAAGATCAATTAAGCTGGAATAACCGAAATGATTTTTGTCGATTTATTGTAGAAAGAAAATTTTACGTTACCTGGGCACATAGCATAGATCGTGAAGTCACGACCCATCTTTACGTTTGTACCTGGGTGGAACTTAGTTCCTTTCTGACGAACGATAATCATTCCTGTAGAAACAACTTCGCCACCGAATTTTTTTACACCGCGCATTTTTGGGTTAGAGTCACGACCGTTAGATGTACTACCACCCGATTTCTTGTGAGCCATATATGTATCTCCTAAACTTTAGTTTTTAATTATTTTGTTTTCTTTGCTTTAGCTTCAGCTTTAACAACGCCACCCTTACCATCATGAATCTCAGTGATAAGAAGACCTGTGTAATGCTGACGGTGACCGTTTTTCTTACGGTATGAACCTGGCTTTCTAGTGAAAACGATTAGCTTACGTGTACGTGCTTGACGAACAACTTGAGCTACAACTTTTGCACCTTTAACTGTTGGAAGACCAACAAGAGTAGATTCACCACCAACTAGAAGAACTTGGTCTAGATCAACTGTTTTTCCAACTTCTGCGTCGATTTTTTCAACATCGATTAAGTCCCCAGCATTAACTTTGTACTGGTGACCTTTAATTTCAACAACACTGTACATATGTACTCCTTGAACACCGCCTGTCGGGGAGGTTTAAACCTCTTTGTGGCCCTAGGCGAATAAATAATGAAGGTTCTTTTTAAGGTAAAACAGAGGGAAAGTCAATATTACTCAGTAGACGTTACGGGATCTTTTTGACGCGCGACATATATTGAGATCGTATTGTTTTGATCTCTAAAGTATAGGTCGTAGCCATAGTCTTCCCAATTGTTCTCAAAGTTGAGCCACTGATGCTTAAACCCTTGTAATTCTGTTAGGTGACGATGGATATCTTCAATTATTATCAAATCCACTTTCATTTTGTTAAGAAAGAGTTTGAGGTCATTTTTGATTAGTTCGTCATGTCTGTGATCAGCCCACAGATTAATCATAGGGATGGAGCTGTTGGTCCAAGTTAGAAATGCATCATTGCACAATATTAGATTCACTGGGCGATCTTTTATAATTTGCTGAGTTTTTTCTAATGTTAGGTTTATGGGGAAGCGGTGCTTGTAGACTGGGTGCTTAAGTAGAAAAGGGCTTATGATTAATAAAAAAATAAAGACGAGGGTTGCTATATTTCTAGTTTTTAAAATTAATGATTCTTTTATGGTGGGAGCAAAATAAGCAATAGAAAAAAGAATAATAATATTTAGTTCAAAAATATACTTAGGGAGCGCCTGGAGTAATATTGCAGTAACGAATACCTTAAGTGTAATTGCTGTAATGAAAAGATAAAACTCAAATGAGTTTTTCTTTTCTTGATGTTTAATTTTTGAATTATCGTTTGATAATAATATAAAAATGAGCAATAAGAAAAAGAGTAGGGAGTATTGACCGAGATAGAGAAACTTGAAGTTATTAAGTAAGGAATTCGGGAGTGTTAGTAAGTTTTTAAAAAAGTGGAGGGTGACTTCAATTGGTCTGTTTATGAATGCCTCAGGAATTGAGCTGGCCCCATCGAAAAAAACATTAAGTGCGTTATATATACCAACACCATTATTAATTTGTTCTCTAAAATACTCTGGATTCTTCCAAGAAAAGTGGTCAATAAATGCATACCATGTACGTGTTGGACTGAATGGTGATCCAAAAATAAACAAAAATGAGATGTAGGTAATTGTAGGAACAGCAAATGCTAATATACTTTCTTTGATTTTCTTTTCTTTTAAATACCAATAAAGATCAAAACAAAGAACTGTAATTAAAATAACAATATTATCAGTTCGACAAAAAATGCTCATCGAAAAAATAAAATATGAAAAACATTTTCCGATAAATGAAAATTTGGAGTTAGAGACTCGAGCAAGAAATCCTAGAGAAATAAGGCAAAAGTTAAAAATTTGAATCTTCGGATCAGAAGGAAAGTTCCATTGTGCGAGCATGCTCCAAATCGCCAATATACACGAGGTCGATTTCTCTTTTATGAAACGAAGTGACAAAAAATAAATAGCAAGTGGAACAAGAATGAAACTGAGCAAGGGGAGCATTATATAGAAGCTATCAATTCGGGAATTAGTTATTTTGTTCAGAATATAGTAGCAGTACTGATAGAGCGGTCCCCAATCTGTAAAAACATTATATCTACCTTGTACATATAATGTTTCGTCAAATACGGGCAAGTCATATGTATCTCTTATATCGTAAGAGTAAATAAATGAAACTAAAATGACGAAGCAGAATAAAAATCGATTCATTATATGGATTTTAAATTTGTAATAATTGAAGGAAAGGCCTCACATGGAGTCCAGCAATTCGGGCATTTCTTTAATCTTATTTCTTCAAGAGTTTGAACAGCTAGTGGGCTATTAATAATTTTATCAAGCTGAAATTCGTGGTCTCTAAGCGATCCTAACTTCTTATCCCAAATTGTGCAGGGATAAACATCTCCTTTCTCAGAAATATAAATATTCGACTTAATAGCTGCGCAGCTCATGGGAATGCTTTTTGTTTTGAGAAAAGTGAAAAGCTTCTTTTGATAAATTTTTTCTACGAATTGAGAAAGAGAGAACAAGGAGTTTCCTTTTTTCATAAATGGTTTTATGTAATCTAAGTCTATTCGTTGATCATAGGAAATAGCTGCATTCCCATAATAATGGTCTGAGTTGTGTGGGAAATTAAGGTGTAATTTCTTTGAAGAAAAATTTGGCACATGTTCTTGAATTGCCTCAATCGTTTGGCCGATTAGTTTAAAATTATTAGGAAACAAAGTCATCGCCACTGAAGATTTAAACTTAGGATATTTTAAGATTAACTTGTAAGCCTTGATGGCCATCTCAAAACCGTCTTTTGTCCCTCTAATTAGATTATGAGTTTGTGGAGGTCCATCGATGCTGATATTGATAGCGACAGTGGATATGTTACTTTTGGAGATGAAATCTAAAACGGTTTCTAAATTTTCATAATTTAACCCATTTGTCGTGAAGTTAAGAATCTGAAGATTAGGGCAGTGATCAATAAACTCGGTAATAATTTGCGTCAAATCTTCTCTATCGGTTGGTTCTCCACCTGACAGGTTTAACCAATACAAATTTTTGCCTGCTTTTTTGGCCATTTGCCGAAATTCATCGATAGAAAGCTCGTCCTCAACCTTTTCCTTCCAGATATGACAGTTTATACATCTAGAAGTGCATGACTTTGTAACTACTACAAAATATTTGAAAGGATGTTTATTTATATTAAGATTAGCTTTCAATAGGCGTAAAATAAGATTGAGTCTTTTGATGTTTAACCTTTTCCTGTTACATAGTTGTGAAACATATAGAATAATTTAATATTGAAAATATACGAAGACAAGATTTCTTAATAAAATTGATGGAACAAATATGACGACATTAAGCGCCGACGAAACAGATAAAAAATTGCGGGAAACTTCAGACTCCTTCTGTGCTGCAAAGTGGTCCCAAGTTCTTTTCAACCTTCAAGTAGGCCAGAGGCATAATTGTTGCCTTGGTGGACCACAAACAATTGATCCAGATCTTATTAAGAAAGACTTAAAATATTTATTTAATGACTCCGTACTTATTGATGAACGTAAGGCGATGCTCGAAGGAAAAAAAATAGCTGGCTGCAATGTTTGTTGGAGTGCCGAAGCTAAAGGTCATCACTCTGATCGCCATTTCAAATCTTCAGCTGAATGGTCAGCGCCATTTTTTGATAAAGAAAAGCAAACGCTCGATGATGTTATTCCTACTTATGTTGAAGTGAGTTTTGGAAATAAATGTCAAATGATGTGTACTTATTGTTCACCTAGTAATTCATCATCTTTAGCAAAAGAATCAAAAAAATTTGGTAGTTATCGTTTATCACAAGATCACAATTGGCTTGATACAAATTTAGAAAATATGTTTTTAGACGAAAATGAAAATCATATTTATGCCAAAGCATTTTGGGATTGGTTTTTATTAAATCATAAAACTTTTCAGGTGATGCGTTTTACTGGGGGAGAGCCTCTCATCAGTAAGTGGATGGACAAATTTTTAGATTGGTTAAAAACTAATTCTATGGGACACGCAGACCTAGCCTTCAACTCTAACCTAGGTGTTCCCGTTGAATTAATGGAAAAGTTTATTCAAAAATTGAAACTTATTCCACGTGAGCATTACAAGAGTCTTCAGTTCTTTACAAGTTTAGATGGCTGGGGAAGTGGAGGCGAGTTAGCACGCTATGGCCTTAAATTAAATATTTTTGAAAAAAATCTCAATCTACTATTTGATAGTTTTCCAAGCTCACTTTTTAGATTTACTGCTACATTAAATGTTTTTGCCTTTCCTGATATCAAAAGACTTTTTGAAAAAGTTTATGAATATAAACAAAAATCAGAATATCAAGATCAGGTTGCGATTGTTAGTTATCCAATTTTCTATCCTTCTTTTTTGGCCCTCGATTGGACTAAAGAGATATTTGAAAAATATTATTTAGAAACCTTGGAGTATATTGACTCTCATATGGCCGGAGACAAGAATGAGTATGGCTTTCATGGATTTGAACGTGAATACTTCGAAAAAGCTGTGAATTTTAAAGATGATAAAACTAAAAATGAACGTTTGGTTGATATCTTTATGTATCTTATTCAGTTTAAATTCAGAAAAAATATAAAAGAACTTGTATGCCCTGATGATATTAAGCATATGTATCAAGCTGGTCATGATATTCTGATGAATGCAAAGTTTGAAGACTTTGAGCCTTCTATCTGGGCGAAAGTTGAACCATGGATTGAGGATGAAGCTAAGCAGAGACAAATTAGAGACTATGTCTTTTCTACAATGATCACCGGTGAGTATAATTTATGGGCAATATTAGGGGTACACCTCGACTATATTGGTTACAATTTAAACGAGGAATGGATTAAGCGTTGGTTCTCTCATCAAAAGACTCGCTTAGGCGGATTTGAACTTATAAACAGGTTATGCCAAAAAGATCACAATAAGTATGAACCTGTTTTAAGAAGTAATATACTTCGCTACTTGCCATATATGGAAGATTACTTAGCAGTGATCGTTGCGAAGCTAATTAACTACCACAAACTGAATTGGAGCCAGGAAGAAGATGCTGCGATGGTTTTGTTAAGTGAAAAAGAGTTATCTGGAAAACAAACAGTATTATTGAATAGTATTATAAATCGCTAGGAATTTTTCGATCTTCTGGATTTGAATTGGGTTGAGCTTCAGCTCTGTAAAAACTTTTTTTATTCTATTTAAGTGTATGACAAAACTATCTTTTCCTTCAAAAGTGTAGAGTTGAGTCATCAAACCCCAAATCTCCCAGTTTAATTGTCCAACAAGTACTCTCTTATCTGATTCAGATAAGCTTCCAAGAAACTCTTCATTTCCTTCTTCTCTTTCAAACCATAAATAGTGCTGAGGAAAAAGAACTTTTACTTCAGAACTTGATGGCTCCCACAAAATATCCGGAGAGTTTTTTAAAAGATTCTGGAAGGGGATAATAAAATGTATATAATTTTTTTGAATAGGTGTTTGTAGCAACTCATAAAGATTACTTTCTAACATTTCTTTTACATCTGTCTTTGAAGAGTATTTCATTTGGCAAAGGTCAAAATATGTAGAGAACTTAAATCTCTTTTTTTGTTCAAATTTCCAATTCGGAAAATTAGTCGATAAGGATCTACTAAGAAAAACAAACTTTTCTTCAGGTGAAGCCTCAAGTTTAAATTTATTTGAAAGATATGGATCTCTTTTCAGTTCTATAGGATTGATGAAAGCGACAAGGTCATCAATCTCATCTTCACAGTAGAGATTAATTTCTCCCCAGAATGGGAAAATAAATTTCAATCGTTTGAAGTTTTGATAAAAACAGTTCCAGTCTTTAACGCTGGCCCTTGTTTTTAAGACAATCCCAAAATCGTAGTCGCTAAGACCAAAGACACAATAATTGAGAAAAAAGCTATTTCTTAAATAAGTATGTTTAAGATTCTTGGAAAAATGAAATTTACACAAAATTTGAAAAATCAAAAAACTCGGGTAATAAAGAGTTTTGGTTATCCTCCTTGGGATAACTGTATCTAGGCCTAAACATACTGACTGAAATAAAGAATTTTTCATCAAGTTTATTAATCCACAAAATTCATTATTTGGCACTGTACTCCGATAATAATTCATATGAATTATTCTATCTTTAGTGAGTTGGCCGAGAAAATCGAATCTTTGGAGTCCTTAGGCAATAAGGCCAAAAATTTAATTGAACTTTACTCCATTGGGTTCCCTTAGGTTTTGTTCTTACTGATAGTCAGTTGAATAAGAGTGGCTTACTTGAATCGATTCAAAAGATTGGTGGTTTTCCTGTTGCCGTAAGATCTAGCGGTGCCTTAGAGGACTTAGAGGGAGCAAGTTTTGCGGGACTCTATGAAACTTATCTTGGAGTTGCGTCAGAAGAATTGCTCTTGAAATCAATCAAAGATTGTTTTCAATCTGTCCATCATCCAAGGGTGGCAGACTATTTTTCCCAAAAAGGGATCGATCCAAAACTTGCTAAGATGAGTGTGCTTATTCAAAAGCAAATTCAATCAAAAATATCGGGAGTGCTTTTTACAGTTCACCCACTAGAGGGGAAAGAAGAAGAAATTTATATTGAGTGTTGTGCAGGTCTTGGTGAGAGACTGGTATCAGGACATGTGACACCGACTCTTTATCGTGCGCATCGAGATACGAAACAGACACTTCAAGAAACAATAAATAATGAAGACACCAGGTTAAGTCCAAAGACTATTGAAGATTTAATAAAAGCGGCCATTGGTATTCAGGCCCATTATGGACTTCCTCAAGATATAGAATGGGCCATTGATGAAAACGATAAACTTTGGATACTACAAGCAAGACCCATTACAGAGTTTAAACCGCGAAAAGATGTACCAGAGCTCACAGATTCAGATTTAAAAGATGGAGGGATTTCTGCCAGGGTTTGTACTCCACTTATGTATTCTGCCTATCAGTTGGCCTTACAACCTTCAATGGGTGGATATTTTGAAAGGATTAAACTTCTTCCAAATGGGCAAAGTATTCAGTGGATGTATTATTATTATGGCCGCGGGTACTGGAATGCTGAAGCTGTTAAAGAGGGGCTGGCAAGACTGCCTGATTTTAATGAAGAAGATTTTGATAAAGACTTAGGTATTCTAAAAGATTACGGAGACTCTGGGCCTTTAAAAACAAAACTCACCATTCAGACTCTTATCAACGCTGTTCCCGTTATGATTCATCTTTGGAAAGAGTTCGATGATTGCGAACTCATGACAGGGCATTTTCCTATCTATTTTAAAACCCGAAAAATTTTTCCTAGTGCAACTCCACATTTAAGTTGCTGATTT
>DZBG01000018.1 GCA_022729855.1 Bdellovibrio sp. | reverse complement strand
TCTGAAATCAGCAACTTAAATGTGGAGTTGCACTAGGAAAAATTTTTCGGGACTTAAATTAAGACCGATTTTGTGTCATAGGTGCTCGGACAGGACAACGATCAGGAAGTTCAAATAGAGAAAAAAGGTGAAGCTCCACGTTTCGCTGTTGCTCATCAGGTAAAAATTTCACCCATTCAATGGGAAGAAAATGGTTCAACTGTCACTTGGCGTCACAAAGTGACTGCACCAAATGCGGTTTCTCTTAATTTTGGTTTCTCAAAATTTTATCTTCCAGAAGGGGCGACTTTAACAATTCAAGCAGCGAACCTAAAAGAATATATCCGTCCATTTACCTCAGCGGATAATAATACTGCCCAAGAGTTATGGTCTCCAGTCATTATGTCTGATGAAGTTGAAATTGAACTCACTGTTCCCTCAGATAAACTGTCTGAGCTTAGTTTTGAATTAACTCATATCGGACAAGGCTTTAGAACTTTTGCTCAAAGAACAAATAAATCTGGTTCATGTAATATTGATGTCTCTTGTTCAGAATCTTAAGGTTGGGAAAAAGAAGTGAACTCAGTGGCAGTCATCTCAACTGGCGGAGATAGATTTTGTACAGGGTTTATGGTGAATAATACATCTAATGATGGGACACCATTTTTTATGACTGCAAATCACTGTCGTCTGACTCAAAGTAACGCTCCCACTCTCGTGGCCTATTGGAACTATCAAACTTCTAAGTGTGGTGGTGCTCGTGACGGAAAATTAAATCAATTCCAAACAGGAGCTGTTCATCTTGCTTCCTACGCAAAATCGGACATGACCCTCCTTAAACTTAATTCAGCTCCTAATCCTGAATGGCATGTGAATTTTGCTGGTTGGGATCGCTCAGGGGAAATCGCCTCAAGTGCAGTTGGAATCCACCATCCAAATGTTGATGAAAAATCTATTTCGTTTGAAAATGATCCCACAGAAATTAATACATATCTTGGAACAGGTGCAACTCCTGGTGATGGAACGCACGTGAGAATTGTAGATTGGGATAATGGAACAACTGAGCCAGGATCATCTGGATCTCCCCTTTTTGATCAAAATCACCGAGTGATTGGACAACTTCATGGTGGGGGTGCTGCTTGTGAGAATGAGGAGTCAGATTACTATGGACGCTTTTTCACTTCATGGAATGGCGGCGGAACTAAAACAACAAGCTTAAAATCGCACTTAGACTCCGCAAATACTGGAGCTCAATTTGTTGATACTCTTTAATTAGAGAAAATCGTTCCTAATGGCAAAGATGATCTTTGCCATTAGGAATCTGATGAGAGTGATCTATATGTCGTGTTGGTAATCTGGAATAAATTGTCACAAGTCCAATCAAAATTAATCCCACAGCGTAAAATTTTGGAAGTTTATTCTTAAAAGGCTTTAAAAAGCGTTGGATAATAGTTGGAGCAGTTACCATCGCAGGCAAAGTTCCAAGCCAAAAAAAGAGCATTGAAATTATCGCCTCATAAAAATTCCCCATTGCAAATGTGGTTATCACCACACCATACAAGAGCCCACAAGGCAGAAGAATTGAGATTAATCCTACAAAAAATGATCTCGAGGCACGCTTATTATTTCTAATGAGTTTTCCCCATAGATTTTGGTAAAGCTTAGAAATGAATGAAGGAACGGGTAATTCGGCTCTTCTTCCAAAGAAATTAGAAACTCCCCAAAAAATAAATAGCCCACCCATCATAAGTGCACCGATTAAAGTCACAGTTTTATACTCGAAAAGAGGTGAAAAGCTCTGGCCAATAAGCCCTGCAACTAATCCAAGAGACATATATCCACCAAGCCTGCCAACTTGATATTTAAAAATATCAGTTCGATCAGAGCAACTTGCTGTAACTAGCCCTCCACACATGCCCACACAATGTAAACTGCCACTCACCCCTGCAACGAATGAGACATAAGGAAGGAAGTTTTTTACTTCGCCTAAACTACTCAGAAAGTGGTCCAACAAGTGAAACCTCCTTTTCGCTTAATACCTCACCGGTAGTATTATCAAAAGCTTCAATAGTAATTTTGCCATTCGTTTTTTTTAGAACCTCTGGGGTGAATCTAATAAAAAAGACAACTTTATGTTCAGCTTCTTTTAGCACTGTAGGATGAGAGGGTGTAATAAGCTCGATATCATTTCTTAGATTCTCTTGTTTAACACGAAACTCTACTTGTGGCCCCGAGTCACCTTGGTGAGAAAGCTTCAGTTGAAAATTATTTAAAATCTTTCCTTCACTTGAAAGAGTAAAAGGCGTTCTGGATCTGATAAAAACCATATTAATGCTGGTACTTTTATTTAAGAAAAAAGCAAAAGCAGAGATAAATAAAACTCCAATGCTGGCATAAATAACTGATCTTGGAGTTAGAACTTTATGCTTATTGCCCTCAAGCTCATTCTCTGAAGCATAACGAATTAAACCTTTTGGCTTATGCAGTTTCTCCATAATTGAATCACACGCATCAATACACTGAGTGCAATGAATGCATTCAAGCTGTGTCCCTCGGCGGATGTCAATCCCAGTCGGGCAAACCTTTACACAGTGATAGCAATTGATACAATCTCCTTCACTACCTTTCTCAACAGTTCCAAATCTAGGCTCTCCTCTTTTTTGGTCGTAGGCCACAACCAGAGAATTCTCATCTAAAAAGACAGACTGAATACGCCCGTATGGACAAGCAATAATACAAAACTGTTCTCTAAACCATCCAAAATCGAGAAGAAATATTGCGGTAAGAATGAGTGTCGCAAGAAAGAGTCCCCAATTTTCAGCAGGATGATGAACAGTAATCATCAGTAAATTACGTGGGCCAACAATATATCCAATAAAGGTATGTGCTATATGACTTGATACAATGATAAAAAGGGCCCATTTTGCCATTCTTCGCCATGCTTTATTAAAACTCCAAGGTGCCGCTTCTAGTTCTCTTCTTGCTTTTGGTTTTCCCTCAATAAGTTCATCAATCTTCCAAAATATAGTTTGAATAAAGACAGTTTGAGGGCAGGCCCATCCACACCAAACTCGTCCTAAAAGAGAGGTAATAAAAGCAATAAAGAAAAGGCCAGAAGCAACAAGGAAGAAAAATAAAATAGGTTCTATACCATGAAGAGTCCATCCCAAAAATGTAAATTCACGATGGAAAATATCTATCTGAATGGCCGGCTTATTATTAATATTAAACCAAGGCAGAACTAAATAAATGAGAATCAAAAACCAATAGAAAAATTTTCTTCGATCTTTCCAAACTCCTTTCACATCCTCAGGGTACATATAAACACGATGACCAAACTCATCAGTAGTTCCTAGGCGCTCGGGATCTAAATCGAAGATATTCTTTTTACTCATCTACTTTTTCACCTTGTGGCTCTTTACCACCTACAACAAAAGTATTTTTAAAAGTCATGACATAGGAAATAACTTGATAAATTTCTTCCGGTTTAAGAATTTCTCCCCAAGCTGGCATTCCATTTTCTTCAGAACCTCCAAAAACGACTTTATGAATCGTAGGTGGAGTTCCCTTAGCAAGTAACCAATAATTATCTGTTAAATTAGGCCCGACATCACCACGACCACCTTCCATGTGACATGGCATACAGTTAATTTCATAGACGACCTTACCATTATTAACACCATCTTTACTTACAGTTTTGTCATAGAATTCTTGATTGAATACTGAGTTCGCTTTTCTAAATTCTTCTTTTGCTGCAAGAACAACCTTATAGTCTTTTTTAAACTCGTCATTAAGACTTGGGCCATTCATAAACTGATAATAGACAAAATAACCTAAAGCAAATGCACAACAGATATAAAACGTTGCATTCCACCAACTTGGCAAAGGGTGATTCAGCTCTTGAATTCCATCATAGCTATGGTCAAGCAGAAGATGTATTTCATCTTCTTTAACATCAAGCTTTTCATTATTATGCTCACTCATACTTTGTCCTTTCTTTCCTCGCCGTCCTCAAGTGGAATTTTACTCATTAGAATATATTGATCAATCCGATCTTTTTTATAGGTCCACCAAGTGTAAAAACAAAAACAAACCACAAAAATAATCAGTGCAGAAATTGGTAACCATGGCATATCAAAATTACTTAACGCTTGCTGCTTCATCACTTTCCTCCTCTTCAACTGCACTATAATCCACCCCTAATCTCTGTATATAAGCGATGAGTGCGACAACATCCATTTGAACAATTTTTTCAGGAACTTTACCATTCTCGACTAATTCGTCTGCAATCCCTTGTGCTTGTCCTTTAGCATTCTCAACTGCATTCAAAATTTCTTCATCAGAATAAGGAACACCAAGTTGCTTCATCACTTGCAATTTTTTTGACAGATCACTATAGTCAATTTTATTTTCGAAAAGCCAAGTATAACGAGGCATGATTGATCCTTGTGTTACTTGACGTGGATCTAGGAAATGTCTGTAGTGCCACATGTTAGGATACTTACCACCCACACGTGCAAGATCTGGTCCTGTACGTTTTGATCCCCATTGAAATGGATGATCATAAACAAACTCTGCTGCATTTGAAGGTTTACCATATCTCACAACTTCATGAGACATTGGACGAACAGTCTGAGAGTGACACAAGTAACACCCTTCTTTGATGTACACATCACGTCCATAGAGTTCAAGTGATGTATAAGGCTTGATGGCCTCAATTTTCAGAATATATTTATCCGCAACAAGTGAAGGAATAATTTCAATTCCTGAACCTACCAAGATCGCGATTAATGAAAGGACAGCGAAAATCATTGGCCAGCCTTCAAGCTTTCTATGCGCAGATGCATTATGTTCAATTGATGAATCATCTAGAGCATTGGCCTCATAAATTTTCTCTGCTGTTTTCTTACCCGCTTTCGCTGTTTTATATAAATTGATGATCATGATCACAAAAGAAATAAGAACGAAAGTTCCACCGATGGCACGAACCCAATACATTGGGACAATCTTAATAACTGTTTCAATAAAGTTTGGATAAATTAAATTACCTGCATCATCCATTGCACTCCACATAAGGGATTGGGTAATCCCTGCAACCCACATTGAGACGATGTATAAAATGAGACCAATAGTTGCAAACCAAAATTGAGTATGAGCAAGTTTTTTAGAATAAAGTTCTGAATTCCACAGTTTTGGAACTAAATAGAACAATACTCCTGAGATAAGCATATAATTCCATCCAATTGTACCTGCGTGAACATGACCAGGTATCCAGTCAGTAAAGTGAGCAATAGCGTTTACAGATTTTATAGAAAGAAGAGGACCTTCGAAAGTGGCCATACCATAGAATGTAAGAGCGGTGGCCATAAAGCGTACAGATGGTTCAGTTCGAACTTTGTCCCAAACTCCTCTTAAAGTCATTAGTCCATTAATCATTCCTCCCCAACTTGGCATCCACAACATTACAGAGAAAACCATACCCAAAGTTTGGGCCCATTCCGGAAGTGTTGAATAGAGTAAATGATGGGGACCGGCCCAAATATAAATAAAGACCAATGACCAAAAATGAATAATTGATAAACGATAAGAGTACACAGGACGATTAACGGCCTTTGGAATAAAGTAATACATTAGACCAAGAAATGGTGTCGTGAGAAAAAATGCCACTGCATTATGCCCGTACCACCACTGAACAAGGGCGTCTTGAACACCGGCATATAAAGAATATGACTTTAAAAATGAAACAGGTATTTCAAGTGAGTTTACGATGTGAAGGACAGCAACAGTAATTATTGTTGCAATATAAAACCAAATAGCGACATAGATATGCCTTTCACGACGACGGACGATTGTCCCAAAAAAGTTGACTGCGAAAACAACCCAAATAAGGGTAATCGCAATATCAATTGGCCACTCCAATTCGGCATATTCTTTACCAGTTGTTATTCCAAATGGTAATGTAATTGCTGCCGAAACAATAATAAGTTGCCATCCCCAAAAGTGTATTTGAGAAAGTACATCATTAAATAATCGAGCCTTTAAAAGTCTTTGATGAGAATAATATATCCCTGCAAAAATTGCATTCCCGCAAAAAGCAAAAATGGCAGCATTAGTGTGAAGTGGACGAAGTCGGCCAAATGTTGTCCAAGGAAGACCTAAATTCACTCTCCAGTCAGCAAGTTGGAATGCAATTGTCACACCTAAGAGAAGAGCAACCACTCCCCATATGAGAGTTGCAATAACAAATAGTTTAACAATATTGTCATCATAACTAAAACTTTCCCTCTTCCCAACTGGAGGTGATTCAACCTGACTACTCATAGCTTTTTCCTTTTATTCACAAGTTTAACTTCTTCATCAATTAACATTCTATGTTTTGGAGTTTCTAGATCATCGTACTGACCACGTTTTACGGCCCAAATAAAAAAAAACACAAAGGCAAGGCCAAGTCCAAGTGCTAGTGGAAGTAAAATGACCATTATTTCCATAAGTTCCTCATTTTTTTTGTTCCTACAACTGAAGACACCAAAACAGTCAATGAACTTACTGGCATAATAATCGCCGCCATTAATGGAGAAATGACCCCATTAAAAACAAATACGACTGAGATAAAATTATAGATGAGTGAGAGAACTAAATTTCTCCTCACAACCTTCATTGTTTCCCTAGCGAGTACAATTGATTTCTCAACCCCAGCAAGACCAGGAACTGTTAAATAAACATCTGAGGCACGTAATGAAATATCCATTGCCCCAGAGACAGCAATCCCGACATCTGCGACCTGTAGAGCAAGAGCATCATTAGCGCCATCCCCTACCATCAAAGAATGCGAACTCTTCTTTATTTTTTCGAATTTTTCTTCTGGAGACATCTCACCGAAAAGAAAGTGATTTCCGATTCCAACATTTTGACCGAGTTCTTGAACAAAATTATTTGAGTCACCAGAGAGAATACAAACTGATATATTATCTGCGAGCAGTCTATTTATAATTTTTTTTGAGTCATTGCGAATGATGTCTTTCACGCAAAATGTAGCTATAATATTGCCATTCTCTAAAATTCCATTCTTATTAATTTCATAGAATTTATTATTGATATATCCACTAACCCCAATTCCTGGAATCTCAACCCTATCTTCAACATTAAGCGTATTGGCCCTCAGTGGTAGCACATAATTAACAAGGGCCTTACCAACTGGATGCCTCGAAGCTTGTTCGAGGCTAAGAATGATGTCTTCAACTCTGGAATCAGTTACCTTTCTGATGATAAAATTACTTACACGAGGCTTTCCCTCAGTAATAGTTCCTGTTTTATCTAAAAATATATTTTCTGTATTTGCTAATTTTTCTATGGTCTTGTCATTTTTTATGATAAGTCCATTTTTCCCAGCAAGAGAAAGAGATCGATTGAAAGTAAGAGGAACAGAAAGTGCTAAAGCACATGGACATGTAACAATAAGCAATGTCACTGCTCGAATGAGTGCTTGCTCAAAGCCAAACTGATAATACACATAAGTGAAAAGAATGACTGATAGAAGAATAACTGCGGCTGTAAAGTATTTTGAAATATGAGCGGTGATATCTACTGTTTTAGATATATTTCCCCAACCATTTTCAACATTTTTTAGCATTTTTCCAAGTCGACTATTATGATTAGTCTCAGTCACTCGCATTAAAACGTCAGCTCCAAGATTCTGTGTCCCAGAAAAGAGCTTGTCACCAAGATATAACTTAGCAGGATCCGACTCACCAGTTAGAAGTGAGTTGTTAACTCTAGTTTCCTTTGAGAGTAATATTCCATCAGCAGGGAAAAAATCATCGGCCCTAATCTTTAAAATATCATTTTCGTTTAAAAACCTAGAGTGAATTTCTTCATAAATATTAATATCATCTATCTTCTGCCTTAGGACAGAATCTGTTTGATAAAAATAACTCAGATCTGAAACCGACAAACCTTTTTCTTGGATTGTTTTTAAAAAATATCGAGAAAGAAGTAATAAAAATACCAGAGTAGACAATGAATCCAAATAATTCTCACTCACACCCATAAACACATTTATAATTCCCATTGCAGCTCCTAAGATGAGCGACAAAGAGATTGGAACATCAATAGAGAGAGTTTTATTCCTCAAAGCAACCCACGCACTTTGATAAAATGGCCAGGCACAATAAGTAAGAACTGGAAGTGATAAGATTAAAGTGAGAAGATTGAAAAGATCTCCCATCTTTTCATTTGCCCCACCATACAGAGAAACCGCATAAATCATTATATTGCCGGCGGCTGCTCCAGAGATCCCAATACGAATAAGTGTTTTACGTTCTTCAATTCGATGAAATTTTTGGGCCTCAGTACTTCGCTTTAAAGCATGGGGTCTGTAGCCAAGCTTATTTAATTCACTCGCAATAGCAGAAAACTTTCCAAATGAATTGATAGTAATGACGACAACTGATTTTTCTAGATTTAATTTAGAAGAAATGACACCCGAAACAAAATCAGGAAGTTTTTCAATCAACCAAAGACAGGCCAGGCAATGAATTCCCTCTAGGTAGAACTCCATTGATCTTTGATTATCTGATAACTGATATGAGTATTCACTTAGAAACTCTTCCCCATCAAGATAGAGAAAAGTATCGTTTCGAATTTCAACAGGGGCGCGACGTTTGAATAACGCTGAGTCATGCTTAACAGTGTAGTAATCCTGAAGACCTTTTTGATGAAGAGCTTCGTAGACAGTTACACATCCCTGACAACAGAAAGGACCTTTTTGTTCTTTCTCGTGATCCGCAAAATAGGGGATCAGGATTGTTTCATCACAATGTACGCAGCTTTCCATACTTTTTTACCGTTTTTGATTATCTGTAATTTAGCACACTTATAATTCTGAAAACATGAACTAGGTCATGTTTCGGTAACTTACAGGACTTTTGAACTGTGTCTTTTTAGCTAGTTAGAGGAATATTAAGAAACGATGATATGACTTAAATCTCACCTTAGTGTATATATAAACCTGAATACTTACTCTGGTGAAATGAATGAAAACAGCAAACCTAGATTGTCAAAATTGTGAGATGAGAAGCAAAAGTGTTTTTTGCGATCTCAAAACGTCGGGAATAAAAAAAGTCTCAGATAATAAATGCATGGGCATTTATAAAAAAGGCGAAATTATTTATCACCAAGGCGCAAACCCTGCTGGACTTTACTGTGTTCACGACGGAAAAGTAAAACTCTCATCGATCAGCAATGATGGTAAATCAACAATTATTTCGATTTCATCACCTGGCGAGTTATTTGCCCATAAGAATGTTTTCAATAATCAAGTTTATCAAACTTCGGCGATTGCTATCGAAGAATCTAAAGTATGCTTCATAGAGAAAAAATTCTTTTTTGATCTTTTACAAGAAGAGCCTAGTGTATCATTACAGCTCGTCTCACAGATGGCCAAGGAAATGGGAGCAGCGGTTAAGTCCATCTCTGATCTGACTCAAAAAACTGTAAGAGCAAGATTTGCAACTTTCCTTGTGGATGCATGTAAAAATTTTGGAAAAGAGATAGACGGAAAAACATATCTTGATATTAAGCTCACTCGAGAAGAGCTCGCCTCTATTGTTGGTGGTGCTACTGAAACTGTTATTCGTTTAATTTCTGACTTTAAAGATGAAGGATTAATTACACAAGAAGGTAAAACGATTGTCATTCTTGATCTTGACGCCCTAAAAGATGAGATTGATTCTTAAAAGATATTATTTTTACTAAGAGTTTCTTGAATAAGCGACATCACTTCGAATTGTACTTGTTTATCGTCATCAATCTCAGTGTGATCTAGAGGTGAGAGAATATTTTTTACATTCGTCATTTCATGTCTGCGGGCCACATGAGGTCCATCGTTAAGAAAGAAATCATTTTCTCCAAAAATATTTAAATGCTCTTTCACATTTTGAGGAATGATATCATTTCCAAATCCAACTGCATCCATAGTCACGAGCAAATTAACTTTTCTAGAATTATGCTCAAGTGAGTCTAATTCATTGGCCACTTCAACAGCTGTATCTCCACCAAAACTATGTCCCACAAGTATAATTGGATAATCTTTGTGAGTTTTTTTAATTTCATTAATGATTTGATCTTTCTGATCATAACCGTAAATACGCGCCCCCTCTACAGCTTCGGCCATATGACCTACTCCTGCATATCCCATCTCTGATTTTGAGGGAGAACTAAAAACATCAAGGCCTTTGATAAAAACAATAAGTGGTTTTTTTTGAGACCCATCTTTCGCCTCAGGCTTATTTATTTTAACTTTTTCTTTCGCCACTTCTTTAACGGCTTCATCTACCTTTGGGCCCTCTGGCTTTGCTAGAGAGGGAGTTTCAGGCAACGAAGGTGCTGGTGGTGTCGGAAGACTTGGAAGTTCTGGAATTTCGATAGCAGGTTTATTACCAGACAACTCAACATGATAGTCCTTCCCTGATGGTTTTACACCCGTCTCAGGAAGTTTCCCTCCGGCCAATTGGGGAAGCTTTCCATTCTTAGGTGGAATTACTTTTTGGGCCGTTGAATAGTTCGCTAAATTTGATAGGTCTGTTTTCACTACTTAATAATAGCATTGCCCTACACCAAAAATGAGTAGGGCAATTATTACTTGAGTTAATTTGAATGTTTTTTAATATGTCCGTGAGAATACAAGCAATGAGCACTGAGTTTATAGAGAAGTCTCATCCCTACATTGGCATCCCATTCGTCATCTTTTTTTCCTGAAGGGGCCACTTCTACTAGATCAAAACCTACTAGCTTTTTACCAGATTCAATCAAAGTTTCAATAAGGAGCAAAAATTCTGGATAATCAATTCCCCCCGGAACTGGAGTTCCAGTGTTTGGGCAAAATCTTGGTTCAAGGCCATCAATATCAAATGAAAGGTAAACATTTTTTGGAAGCTTACTTACAATTTCTTCAGCAATTTTTTTAAAACTCTCTCCACCATTTTTCCTGCGACTTAAAACAGCATCAAAATAAACATCAATTTTTGAATGGTTTTTTGTGTAATTAAATTCATCTTCGCAGAAATCTCTGATCCCTACTTGAACTAGTTTTTTCACACCTTTAAATTTTTCCATCGAATTATACATAATTGAGGCATGAGAGTGCTCAAAGCCGATATATGCAACTCTTGTGTCTGAGTGTGCATCTATATGAAGAATTCCAAAATCATCAAAATTTTCCGCATAAGCTTTGATCGCACCAAAAGGTGTTGAGTGATCACCACCGACCACAACAGGAATTTGATTATTCTTTAAAAGCTCTTTTGAATTTTGGTAAACCCAATCATTTACGAAATGGCTCGCCTTGTCGACTTCGGCCAGAGTTTTTTTAAGGACTGCTGACTTCTGAACTTTCTCTTCGTCAGCTGCGATAATTTTTTCGGCCTTTAGACGAACAGTTTTATTCATTGCTTTAATTTTTGTAGGAATAGGGAGCATATGAAGGCCCGCAAGATAGGGATCCTTGTAGTCTAGATCAAAGAAATCAATCTGCTCGCTGGCCTTTAAGATCGCTTCAGGTCCTTTATGAGTTCCTGATTTGTATGAAGTCGTCACATCCCAAGGAACTGGGATATAAACCATTTTGCAATCTTGTTTTTTGAAGGGAAGACCGTAAATACCGTCTTTATAAGAAATTTTGTTATTTGGATCAAAGTTCATGCTGGCCCCTAGCTGTTTTAATTCCTCAAATTACTTAAAAAAAGAAGAAATGAAAAGCCAGAGGCGAGAAGTTTCTTAGTTATAACCAAGAATACTTTGAATAGGGCCACAGTCAGCGCCATCAACAACCATTACTTTCTCCATTTTTAGCTCTTTTGGAGAAAAGTAATAAGTGGCACTATTTCCGCCGCCAAACCCTACGTTAATACCGTAATAAAGCTTTTTAGAAGGAGTTTTATAAGCATGGAAGTAAACACCCTCACCTAGTTCATCTACCTCAGCATCAGTCATCTCTTCACGGTAACAATAATCCTCATTCCAAGTCACACCACATTTACCGTAGAAGTCGGCTACGGCCAAACGGAAAAGTTTTGCTGTCACAGCAGAATTAATTTTAAGATTCTCGACTTCAGTAAAATAAGAAAAATTTCCGTCCGAATCTTGTTTTGATTCGATTTGCTTACACGTGAGTGCTGCGAAAGATGAGAAAGAGTAAAAAAGACAAATTCCAAGAATTAGTGAGCGTTTCATAAGTCCATCCTTAATATCAAAAATTAATAGATGGACTTAATCAAATAGAATGAACGATGGATAGATTTTAACTAAGATTTTGTAAAACTTACCATATTGAAGGTCCCAACTAAAGCTCTGATTGGTGTTATTCCCTACGAAATCTTGGGCCTGCACTTCTATCTGGTGTTCTGCACGAGTCTTAAAGTTTTTTTCATGTTCAAAAGCTGAAGCCAACAAGAGAAGAAATATAAGTAAAATCTTCATCAAATCCTCACAGAAATAAATTTAGAAAAACCATAGATACATCAATGATTTTTGTCCTATGATTAAGCCTGACACTTAATTACCAAGAAGTTTAAACATGAGTATGCAAGTCGGTTTTGCTAAAACTGAGATCCCCTGCTTTATTCCAGGAATTGGAATGATGGGCTACGGGCAGCCTCATAATATCGTGAAAGAAGTGGCCACTCCCCTTTATGCGCGTGCTGTGATTTTTCAAAACACATCTCAGTCAGCCTTTATTTTTATTAATGTGGAACTCGCCTTTGTTTCTATTGCAGTTAAAGAAGAAGTCACAAATAGACTGAGTGCTCATTTTCCTCATTGGAATCTGACTATGGCCAATATTTTAATGTGCTCACAACACACGCACTCGGCCCCTGGTGGCTATACACATTACCCATTTTATAATTTTACGATCCCAGATTTCAGAACCAAAATATTTGAGGCCGTGGTTTCAAGTGTTGTCGAAGCAGTTCTCATGGCCTCAAAAACCATCGCCCCGTCTGTTCTAAAACTTGGTTCTCACTCTATTTCTCCAGATAAAGAAGTGGCCTTTAATAGGTCCCTTAAGGCCTATCTCAATAATCCTGAAGTCAAAAAACTTGATTTGGATGAATCGCATTTGGCCGTGAACCGCCAAATGCAAGGACTCAATATCTATGATCAGAACGGTAAACTTCGTGTTCATTTTAATTGGTTCGGAGTACACGCCACAAGTATCTCAAGTTTTAATCAAAGAATTCACCATGACAATAAAGGTGTAGCGGCTTCTCTCATTGAGAAAAAAAATCATGGGGCCATGGCGATCTTTGCACAAGCCGCAGCTGGGGATGTTTCTCCCAATTATATTTGGGATAAAAAACTTAAAAGAATGAGAGGAAAATTTTCAAATCAATACGAAAATGCCCACTACAACGGCGAACTTCAGGCCAATGCCTCAGAACTTATTAAAGAGCATCTTATTGTTGAAGGTGAGGTGACTTGTCACCATCTCTATCACGATATAACAAAGCGTGCTGCTTTCCCTGCCCACGGAGTCAGCTTTTTTGAAGGAACTTTGGAAGGCCCAGGAATACCTAGAACACTAGGATTCATTTTGAGAATCCTTTCTCAAAGTCTTAAGACTTCAAAACTATTATTTGCGAGTGATAAGAATAAATCTTTTTATGAGGCCCAAGGTCAGAAAGATATTCTACTTGATCACCGCACAGGTGAGTTTATTGGAATTCCTTTATCCCTTTGGAAAAAGCTTCCTCATATTCCTGATCCAGTGGTGGGTAATTTTATTAAAGCAGCAAAGAAGAATTCCATTGATACTCTTCCGTGGATTCCGCCAATACTGCCCTCTCAAATAATCAAACTTGGAAATATTTTTTTAATTGGTGTTCCAGGTGAGATAACAACTCAAGCAGCGGAAAGGCTTAAACTTGCCTTAGAAACAGAGTTAAAAACCAAAGAAATTATTATTTGTTCTTATGCCAATGCCTATATGGGATATATCACTACTCCAGAAGAATATGATCTCCAGTATTATGAAGGCGGCCATACAGTTTATGGGCGCAATACTTTAGAGGCGATCATCTATAGTTTTATTGAACTCGCGAAATCAATTCAGCAAAAAAATATAATCACCGATCTGCCCTCTTTTATCTATCCGCCAAAAGAGCTAGCAAGAAGAACAAACGAGCAATAAATGAAAAAAATCTTATTCGCCTTGATTCTCTTTCCCTTTCTGGCCCAGGCGTCAGAGATAAAGATTTTATCATGGAATCTTTTTATGCTCCCAAAACCAATCAATTTTTCTTTGCAAAGAACCAGAACCAAATTAATGACTGAGCTTCTGCCCACTACAGGTCATGATATCTATTTTTTCCAAGAGGCTTTTGCAGGACTGACAAAAAAGAAACTCACAAAGGCCTTTAAAAGAAGTCATCCTTTCCATGCGGCCCTTGATAGTGATAAAAAGTTTCCGCATTTTTTAGGAAGTGGTCTTCTTGTTTTTTCTCGTTACTCCATTAAAGTGATAGGGAAAGATTACTATAAAAAATGTGTTCACACTGATTGTTTTGCTGCTAAGGGTGTTATCCTCGTTGAAGTAACCATGCCTGATAAAAAGAAAATTCAAATTGCCACCACTCACCTGCAAGCATGGGAAGATCAGAAGGCAGTAGAAACACGCGTTTTTCAACTTCACCAAATTCAAAAACTTTTTGCAGCAAACTTCAACGCAGATATTCCCCAGGTTTTAGTGGGTGATCTAAATATTGATGGATTAATTCCAGGCGAGTATGACCAAGCTTTGCAAATTTTAAATATGTCATCTGCCCCACTTAATAGCTCTCAACCTGCAACTAATGGATACACCATTGATTGCTATAAAAAACCAGGAAAAGATAATACTCCTCAATGGCTAGATCATGTTTGGTTAGACCCACACCAATCTAAGGCCGTTGTGATCTACAGAAATGCTCTTGAATTTAAAGGTATCTTTAAGAAAAATAAAGAATGTTATCTTTCTGATCACAGACCGATTGAGGCCAAGATCTCATTATGAAAAATATTTATCTCAATTATACCGAGGCCCTTCAGCACTCACCAGCCCCTGCCATCATTTTGAATATGGATTTTTTTGAATCCAATATTGACTGGGCCCTAGAAAATGCTGGGCCAAAAAATATTCGTCTGGCCACAAAATCACTTCGCTCAACTGAAATCATTAAAATGATCCAGTCTAAAAATAGTCGCTTTCAAGGACTCATGTGTTTCACATTAGATGAGGCCCTCTGGCTCAGAGATATGGGGTTTAAGGATATACTCATGGGATATCCTACCGTTGACAAAGAAGCTTTAAAAAAGCTCGCTAAAAACCCTGCTGAGATCGTTCTTATGGTGGATCTACCAGAGCATCTCACGGCCCTGAATGAAATTGCAAAATCAGAGAATGGAGTTTTTCAAATCTGTGTTGATATTGATCTCTCTCTTGATTTACCAGGTTTGAGATTTGGAGTTTATCGCTCTTCACTCCAAACAGTCTCTCAAGTCGAAATTTTTCTAAAAACACTCACGACAACACCATATTTAAAATTAGTGGGTCTCATGGGTTATGAGGCGCAAATTGCCGGAGTCACTGATTTAAAATCACCACTCATTAGATCACTCAAAAAGATCTCCATTTTAAAACTTCAAAGTCGACGTGCCGCTATTGTGGACTTGATTAAATCTCACCATCACGAGCTTCGTTTTGTGAATGGTGGAGGAACAGGAAGCCTCAATTCAACTTCTACAGAAGCCTCAGTCACAGAAGTCACAGTCGGGTCAGGAATCTACGCACCTCATCTCTTTGACGACTACCAAGACTTTAAACTTAAACCGGCACTGTGTTTCTCGCTCCCTATTGTGAGAAACCCTAAAGAAAATATTTATACAGCTTTAGGTGGAGGCTATATCGCCTCTGGGGCACAAGATCCCTCTAAGCTTCCCCTGCCTTTTCTTCCAGAGGGAATTAAGCTTCTTAAACATGAACAAGCAGGAGAGGTTCAAACTCCTTTTGAATCTACCTATAAAATGAAATTAGGTGATCTTGTTTTTTTCAGACATGCAAAAGCGGGAGAAATTTGTGAACGCTTCAATGAGATTCATCTTCTCCGAGGAAATCGAATTGAGAAAATTGTTAAAACCTATCGTGGTGAAGGTAAAGCATTTTTATGAAAAACTGGGCCGGAAACTTAAACTTTAATCCTGAAAAAATTTTTGAACCTCAATCTATCTCCGATATTCAAGCCATGGTGAATGAGGCGGGTAAAAATAATAAAACGATTCGCCCCATAGGTTCAGGCCATTCTTGGACTGGACTTGTCGCCTCTGATGATTATTTTTTTCATCTCAATGAGATGCAAGGAATCACTCGCTGCGATCAAACTAATTCCACAGTCACAGCTTTTGCAGGAACTAAACTCTCGCGTTTTGGTGACGAAGCTTTTGCTCACGGTTTTTCTATGGAAAACCAAGGTGATATTGATAAACAATCCCTCGCCGGTGCCATGAGTACTGGAACTCATGGAACAGGAATTGGTCTTCAATCAGTTTCTAATCAGGCCCGTGAGTTAAAAATGGTTTTGGCCAGCGGTGAAATACAAACTATCAATACAGCTCACGATGAAAATCTTTATCAAGCAGCAAGGGTGAGTTTTGGCTCACTAGGACTAATCGCTGAAGCAACATTAAAATTAGTGCCCGCCTATAAATTAAAGGTCACAAGTTTTGCGGAAGAAATGGATCGTGCTTTATTAAAACTCTCCGAGAGACTGGCAAAACATCGACATCTTGAAATGTTTTATTTTCCTGTAGGTGACTGGTCCATGGTTAAGATGATGGATAAAACCGATGAACCTGTTCACAAGAATGGACTCCTCCAAAAATTTAATGATGTGGTTTTAGAAAATTATCTTTATGAATTATTAAATAAAATTGCCTTTAGAATGAACACTTATAATGGCATTGATAAGATTATGAGAAATTTTGTCACTCCTCATTCTCGGGTGGCCTGGTCTCATAAGGCCTTTCCTACTGACAGAAGCATCCGTTTCATGGAAATGGAGTACAACTTCCCTCTTGAAAAGTTTAATGATGTCTTTGAAGAGATCAAGGCCGCGATCAAAAAAAATAAATATCAAACTCTGTTTCCCATTGAGATCAGATTTGTCAAAGGTGATAATATTTGGCTTTCTCCGGCCTATGGAAGAGACTCAGTCTATTTGGCCATTCACACTTATATTCAAGAAGATTATAAACCGTATTTTAATACAGTTGAGGCCATTTTTAAAAATCATGGCGGAAGACCTCATTGGGGGAAATGGCATTCTCTCAAAGATAAAGATTTTGAAAAGGTTTATCCAAAATGGAATGAGTTTAAAGCAATCAGAGAAGGACTTGATCCCCATGGTCGTTTTTTGAATTCACATCTAAAAGATATTTTTGGAGTTTAGTCGTCTTCGACTTCATTTGAACTTGGCTTCTCGCAACTCAGACTTCTCTCCCAAGAAATTGATTGGGGATGATTAAAGTCCTCATTCATGACCTTAAGAAGTTTTCTTACGGCTTTTTTCGTTTTAAAAATAATCCCAAACTCTCTGTTCTTACTTGTCGAGTTAAGCGACCCATTGACTGATCCAATCCAAGCAAGTTTTTCATCAATGACAATGGCCTTCGCATGAAGATAACCGGCCTTCCCATTAATTTTCATTTGTGGAGTGAAAATTTTGGTTTTCACACCTGAGCTATCAAATGATGTATAGATATTAAAAGTTTTTTTCTTTTTTGAAGCGGTAGGACGTCCATAATTGCAAAAATCAGAGACCATAACCTTTACTTCAACTCCCTCGGCGGCTTTCTCATTGATCGCCTCATTAATGGCCGGCTCTTCTAGGTATTGGTTTTGAATAATCACCGATCTCTTCGCCGATTTAATCAATGAAACTAAGCGTGGTTGAGAAAATGGACTCACGGTCACTCCCATATTTCCACTGGCGATACCAGATTTCATATCCCATCTTTCTCGTGTGATATCTTTGTTGAAAACACTTTCTAAGAATTTTATGACTTTCTTATTTTTTGTCACATAAGAATAATCTCGGTTACATTTACTGGGTTTTGTCTCTAGATTACAAAAACTAGAACTATTGAAATTCCCTGTACTCAGAAGAAGAAAACGACTATCTACAATAATCATCTTCCCGTGTTGAAAGCACCCTCGCTTTCCTTCTTCTGCACATAATTTCATTTTATTAAAATAAACATATTGGGCCCCAAGACTTAGAATCTCCTGAACATAGGCCTTCTCTCTCATGCAGTCCGGTTTACTGAGCTCTTTAGTGTCAGAGAGTTCATCACAGCTATCGGCCACAGTATTTGAATCCTTAATGATTCGAATTTTTACACCACGTTTGAGAGCTCCAATAATGAGGTCTCTAAATTTTGGGTCCTTCATTTCATAAATTTCAATATCGATCGTTTTTTTGGCAAGTTTGATGAGATCAAAGGCAATGACATGATCTGGGTTATTAAAAAAGCCTACCTTTTTATTAAACCAACGAGACCAAATTGTTTCCTTGGCCGGGGCGATTTTTGAGAGCGCCTCATCTTCTTCATCATCAATGGCAAAAGATTCAAGATCTAAGCTCTCAGCAGTATGTACAGATGAAATTTCTCGGTTGGTTGGTGATTGAGTAGTTGAGCAGGCAGCGGCGAGATTGACTAAAACTAGGATGATAAGTAAGTGAGCTCGCATTTTCTCTCCGATAGGACCTTAAGATCTTAGTTATCATATCGGAGAATCAACGAATTTACTTGAGTTTAGCCTCTAAGGATCTTTAGCACTTCTTCATGGTCATTGAAATCGGCCATATCGATAGCACGCTCTAAGCATTTTGCTGTAGGAGCACGGCTTCCTTGAAGGTTTTTAAGTAGGCTTACTATTTCACGGTGATCTTGGCGTGCGGCCACGGCAAGGGCACATAATTCTTCACGGTCATTTACATTAATATTTGTTTCATTCACTAGAATTTTTGCCACTTCAATTGAATTATTTAAAGCAGCAATATGAAGAGCATTTCTCATAGAAACTGTATAGAGAGAGACATCCGCCCCTTTTGAGATAAATAAACGGGCCATATCGACTTGGTTAAGTTTTGAGGCCAGCATTAAACCTGAAAAAAGATCTATTGGTCTTGTTTGATTAATATCTGCATGATTATCAAGAAGAAGTTTTGCGATAGCGACTCTATTTAACTTAACCGCGCGAAGAAGAACTGTGGTTGTCGTTGTTCTCGCATCTACATCCGCCCCATCTCTAATCGCCTTAGTAGCATTCTTTAAACTATTGTCCTCTACAGAATCAAAAAGTTTTACCGTTGCCTTGCTTTGAGCAAAAGCTGAGAGAGTAAAAACCAGAGAACATGCGAGTAGAAGAAATTTCATATAAGGCCTTTTGTTTGATCTCTTTATCATACTCAAAAGGCCGAGTAAATTGGATATGCCCTGTAAACTGTATCTCCCCTGTCTAAAGTTTAGACAGGCTATTTGCCACCTGTGAAAGAAGTCAGCTCAATTTTTTTACCTAACGAGAGCTTAGAAGTTGTATTAAAAGGAACTGAGAAGTTTAGGGCCCCATGGCCCGCCAGCATTCCCTTGACTACTGGGTAAGGAACTCGTTCGGCCAATCTCTTAAAGGCCACGTGACTGAGATCCTTTCCATCTTTTTCAAGACCACCAGTAAAATCTCCAAGAACAATCGCCTTCAAACCTTTATCAATGATTTTTGCCTGAATCATTTGTTCAAACATTCTATCGATGCTGTAACCTCGCTCACTCACATCTTCTATATAAAGAATTTTATTTTTGGCCTGAAGTTCCCAATCCGTCCCAAGAGAGGATTGAAGAATACGCAAATTCCCACCTACAATTTTTCCACTAATGACTTTTTCAACTCGGGCGGCTTCATTGAGAGGCTTTAAGTTTTTAAAAACGACCTGATCCACCTCACCAAAAAGAATTTTTTTAAGCTCTTTGCGATCTCTGGTTCCCGCTAATTCAGGTGAGAGCTGACTAATAGTTCTTCCATGAATAGTGGGCCATCCCCAGGCCTGATTAAAATACAGATGAAGCGAAGTAATATCACTGAAGCCAATAAAAAATTTGCTCTTTTTCGGAGGACGTATTTTTTTTAAAAGAGGAATAAGCCTCATACTTCCATACCCTCCTCGCAAGCACCAAATGGCCTTTGAATCTGAATAAAGGGCCTCTTTTAAATGCTCAAACTGCGACTCTAAAGATGAAGCAAAAAAAGCGTCCGGTTTAATCAGGTTTTTTGGTACTCGGGGAGTAAGTCCAAGGGATTCAATCCACTCTAAACCTGAACCAATTTTAAAATCAGGTGAATGTGAAGCCGGAGCAATGATATCGACAATATCGCCCTTTTTAAGAAAGTCCCAAACTTTGCCAGTCATAATTATATCCTCTTTTGATAATTCTATCAGCTTTCAAAGATAGAACCAATGTCCTTTTAAGGGGATTGGTTCTATTCCTTACACCCGCTTCTGGTGACATTCTGGCACTCATTTACAAAGGAGTTTTCCTCGCCTAATTATTTAAACCTATGAACGAAAAACGTAATTCACTATTTATTTTAGTCGCATGTTTCCTATGGGCAACTGATCTTCTCGTTCGCTATCCCATTACTTTAAAAATGGGTTATACAAGTATTGTTTTGATTGAAAGTTTTATTGGCCTTCTCTTTCTCCTTCCATGGTTAATTAAAAATGGTCGCAAAGAATTTAAAAAATTCTCAAAAATAGACTGGATTCTCTCTGCTTTTTTAGGTGGTGTTGGGATGACAGTGGCCGGTCTTCTTTTTACTTTCTGTATCCAGAGGGCCAGCCCTGGGACATTTTCATTTTTTCAAATTTTCCAACCGTTATTTGTCGTTTATCTCGCCAGTCGCTTCCTTAAAGAAAAAGTAGATAATCTCTATTTCTTCTGGGGAATTTGGGTCATTTTTAGTGCTGTGCTTATGTACTCACAAGACATTGAGCTGGCCTTAATAGAGGGAGATCTTTTCTCTTATCCATTAGAAACTCTCATTGCCTTAGGTGTGATGGGAATCTGGGGACTCTGTACAATTGCGGCCAAAAAATTAGTAGAAACTCATTCTGTGATGTCGATTCTCACTGTCAGATGGTTCTTTGCCTTCGTCTTTGCCCTTATTTTTTCTATGGCCTATAAACACGAAGCCACACCTTGGGAAATCGTTTTTGAGACTGAATATATCTGGCGCTTTATCTATATCAGTTTAGTGGCAGGAATTTTTTCGATGTATTTCTATTACTCAGGCTTTAAGGGAATGGAAGTAGGAAAAGTCTCTTTTATCGAACTCGCCTATCCGGCCTTAGGGATGGTTTTCTCGTCTGTTTATACTTTTGAGCAACTCACATTTCTTCAGGCCTTAGGGGCCACCTCTTTTGTGATTTTTATCACTCTCATGATCTCTGGCAGACACTTTCTCCCTCATCTTGGTAACACACGCCAAAGGGCCTAATTACAACAGTTGTTTGACATATCAAACACCTTGGTTTAAAAGTCTTCTAAGCTCTTATTTTGAGAGGCGTGAAGGGCCTATTTCTATGAATGCGAAATCAGTATTTATTAAGAAAGTTTTGCTGAGTTTTAATACTCTCACGTTTGCAAGCACCCAAATCTTACTCTTCACTTTATTTCCTCTTTTATCAGAAAAGCTGGCCCTCCCACTTTCAACGATTGTGATGACTTTCTCCCTTGGAACTTTTCTATTTTTATGGGGAGCTCCTTACTGGAGTGCTAAAAGTGATGTGCACGGGCGAGATAAGATCATGTCTTATGGATTGATGGGCCTTGGCCTTTCGTTTTCAATCATAGTGGCCCTGATTCATTTTCAAATAGTCCTGAATCCAACCCTCGCCTTAATTTTTTTAGTACTAAGTAGAATTATTTATGGATCACTGGCCTCGGCCATTGTCCCTGTGGCCCAACTCACCCGAAGTGAGATGAGCTCCGTTGATGAACAAACCAAGTCCATGTTTGCTCACTCTCTCACTTTAAGTCTTGGAAGAACTCTCGGCCCACTTCTTTTAATTTTAAGCAATGGGCATATTCAAACACTTCTTCTTATTATTTCACTTTGGTCTTTAATGCTTCTTATTCTGAATTTATTTTTTAGGAATCGAGAGGTTTCAAAATCTCAGGTCCATGCCACTCATTTAAAATGGAGTGATATTGGGGGACAAATTATTTGGCCTCTACTCATTACTATCTTGTTCACGACTTATACAGGTGTTCTTCACTCAAGTCTTGGTGGAACACTTCAGTTAAAGTTTTCAATGGATAGCATGGCCGCCAGTACTCTCATGGCAAAAGTTCTTATGGCCGGAAGTGTGGTCATGGCACTCACACAAATTATTGGAAGAATTTTTGTCAAAAATCATCTTCGTCTTACTTTATCACTTGGGCTTGCCTCACTGGCCGCGGGTTCTGTCATACTCGCCTTAATGAAAGAGTCTCAAGAATTATGGGTGAGCATTGGTTTAATAAGTTTAGGCTTTGCTCTGATTCATCCAAGTAATTTGGCCCTCGTTCATCAAAGCAGTGACAAAAACTCCCTTGGAAAAAAAGTGGGTCTCCTTTCATCTGGAAATACTATTGGCTATGCCTTGGGTGGAACACTCGCTTCTTTTTTTCTAGGTCCAAGTATTAATACTCTCTCTTATCTTATTATCATCTCACTTGTTTTTGTCAGTCTGATGAGTTTTAGAAAGGTGAGATTATGCTAACTGCGGCCGAACTTGCTCATCATCATTCTCTGACTTGTTTTTTTAACTCATTCTTTCTTGAATGGAATGAAGTTCAAAGATCTGATTCAGAGTTTATTCTTGATCTTGAAAATGGTGAGCAGCTTCTTATCCCAATCCTGTTTCACTCAAAGCTTGGGCGCCATCATTATGGAAGACTCTTTAGTCTTAAAACAGGAAATACTATTTCAGAAATTGGCTTCTCTGAAATTATTCATAAACTGGCCCAGTATCTCTCAGTTAAATTCCAAACCGCGCCTGAGCAGAAAAAGCAGTTCATTGAGCGAGTTCTAAATAGTGATGAAAATATTAAGCTGAGTCTTGAACAAAGAACTCAAGACATTAAAGATCTCTATGAAGGAAAACTTGATTTCAAATCCACTGAGCAAGGTCTTTTCATAGGACATACTTTTCATCCGACACCAAAGAGTCGCAGTGAATTTACGTTTGAGGACTATAAAAGATATTCGCCTGAAATGGGAGGAAGCTTCCCTTTGTTCTGGATTCTTGTTTCAAAAGATATTTATTTTCAAAAGACATCACAGGATTTCACTGAAACTTTTTGGATAGAGGAAACCTACCTCAATGACTTTAATGATCAGCACATGGCCAGAACTAAGCTTCAAGAGGGTTATATTCCCTATCCCCTGCACCCATGGCAGAAACAATTCATCTTTAATGATCCACAAATACAAAACGATATTACTGAGAAAAAAATAATCATTCTTGGTGATTCAGACAAGCAGTGGTTTCCAACATCATCACTTCGAACTTTATTTAACCCAGAATCAGATTTCATGCTCAAGTTCTCAATGAATGTGAGACTCACTAATTCTATTCGTCACCTTTTAGTCCATGAGCTTGATCGTGGACTTCAGGTTCATGATCTCTTTACCCATCCATTGGGCCAGACCTTCTTAAAGGATCACCCCGAATTTGAAGTCATGTATGAGCCGGCCTTTGCAGGGATTCTTGGACTAGACGGCTCACCACTTCAAGAAACACTTGTGGTGGGAAGATTTAATCCATTTAAAGAAAAATCAGAAACTGTTGTTCTTGCAACAATGACTCAAGATCACCCTGAATTAAAATCAAATCTTACTGATTTTTATATTAAGCAGTTAGCAGTCTCACAAAAAATGGATCTTCGTCAGGCAAGTTCAGCTTGGTTTAAAGAATTTTTGCGAGTCTGTTTAAAACCTCTTCTTACTGCTCAAGCTGACTATGGAATTCTTCTTGGATCCCACCAACAAAACATGGTGATTGAAATGAAAAATTCACTTCCAGTGAAATCTTATTTTAGAGATTGCAATGGGACAGGACAGAGTACACTTGGTTTTAAACTTTTTGCAGACACTGTCAGAAGCCTCACTCCAGAAAATGGAAATGTTCTGGACAATGAAGTCGCGAGCTTCTTGTTCGGTTATTACGTCATCATTAACTCAACCTTTAATACCATAAGTGCCATCGCTCACAATGGATCAGTCACTGAGGATGAATTACTCACTCATCTCAAAGCATTTTTAATTGAACTTAAATCAAAAGACCCCAAAGATCCAAGTTTTCTTGATTATCTACTCACCTCTCCTGTTCTTATGCATAAAGGGAACTTTCTTTGTTGTTTTAAAAATATAAACGAGAATACAGAGAAAAATCCTCTTAGCATTTATACTAAAATCTCAAATCCGCTGTATGAAAGGTATTTATAATATGTTGTCCATAAAAGAAGTTCATTACTCTCCTCTCTCAATGAATCAAAGCTTTAAAGCCTGTCTTGAAAACAATACACTTACTGTTAAATCAAGCACTGATCAAATTCTTACGGGAACAATTTCGATTCAAGATAAAACACTTATTCTAAAAACGGGGTCAACTGATTCAGCTCTTTTACTTATTGCCTTAGAGTATATGCTCGGCCATGACTTAAATTTAACAAGCATTAAATTACAAGAGACCACTGTGAAGGATTATCCTTTTGATCTTTTGGGATCTGAATTTGATCGTTCAGAATTTTTCCAAATTCCAAGTTTATGGCACCACCAAGCTGCCTACCTCATAGCACCTGAGAAATGGACTGAAACAAATGGCAGGACTCACCCTATTCGTCCCTTGCCCCATAATGGTTATCTTTATCGCCGCTACCTTCCGCATTTAGAGAAAACTGTGTCTTTCAGACTGACTGATCCTCAGAAAGACTTGGATATTTTTCATGAGTGGCATAACCAGCACCGAGTTTCATTTTTTTGGGAATTAAACAAACCGAAAGAAGAGCTTAAAGACTATATGGAAAAAGGTCTTAAAGACCCTCACCAGATTCCCGTTTTAGTAGAGATGGATGGCACTCCCTTAGGCTATTATGAAATGTATTGGGTAAAAGAAGATCGACTTGGGCCATATTATGAATCAGAGGCTTTTGATCGAGGATTCCATTTTCTTATTGGAAATAAAAACTTCTTAGGACATAAAATCACTGACTCGGTCATAAAATCAGGTCTCCATTTATTATTTTTAGATGAGGCCCGCACCAGACGCCTTATGGCCGAACCACGTCACGATAATCAAAAAGTTCTAAAATATGCAGAAGCTTCTATTGGCTGGAAAAAATTAAAAGAATTTGATTTTCCTCATAAACGTGCGGCTCTCCTTGAGTGCTCAAGAAAAATCTTCTTTGGAGGAAATGCTCTATGATGAATCAAGAGAGCTGGATCAAAGTCAATGAACACCTTATTGCTAAGAGTATTGGGGAGCTGACTTTTGAACAGATTCTAACTCCTTCTCTAGAAGATGGTCAGTGGACACTTAAGCTCGCTTCAGGTGTGACGTATTCATTCATGGGAGTCATGAGCATCTGGGAGCATCTAAAGATTGCTGCCCCAACTCTTAAACGTAATAGTGAACCTGTCAAATCAGCTGCTCAGTTTTTTATTGATTCGCAATTTGAAACAAAAATGTCTGATATCGTTCTTGGAAATTTTTTAGAAGAGATGCACAACACTCTTTACTCAGATCTAACTCTTCTAGAAAATTCAAAAAATGTCTCGGCTCAATTGGCGGCCACTCTTGATGGTGAAGAGCTACAATTCATTTTGAACGGTCACCCCAAAATTCTTTTAAATAAAGGACGCATAGGCCTAGGTGCATCTGACTTAGAAAAATTCTCTCCTGAAACCAAAGCAGTTTTTAAACTTCGCTGGATAGCGATTCAGAAAAACGACCTTCAAGGCGAGAATATTTCCCTCGATATATTGGATGAATCATTTGACCAAATCAGTAAAAATAATTTCCTTACGCTCATTAAAGAGAAAAAAATCAATCTTGACTCTTACTCACTCATTCCAGTTCATCCATGGCAATGGGATCATTATATAAAAATTCAATTTGCAGGGCTTATCTGCGCTGAGAAGATTATTGATCTTGGAGTCCATGGGGATGATTATCGTCCTCAGATCTCAATCAGAACTCTTTCTAATTACACGAGAGCTGAAAAAACAGATATAAAACTCCCGCTCTCAATTCTTAATACTTCATGCATTAGAGGTCTACCGGCAGCATCTGTGGCGGCAGGAACAAAAGTTTCAAAAGTCCTCAGTGAAATGATCAAAGCGGATCAGTTTTTAAATGAATCAGGAACTGAGGTGCTAAAAGAAAAATCAGGGGCGGCTTTCGTTCATCCAGATTTTGCTTCAGTTAAAAATGCTCCCTACCGTTATCATGAATATCTTGGGGCAGTTTGGCGAGAAAGTGCAAAGTCAAAAATTGATAATGGTGAACTGGCCATCATTACGGCGGCATTATTTTATCAAGACGATAAAAAGAATTCTCTTATCGGTGAATACATAAAAAGATCTGGCCTCACCCAAGAGCAGTGGCTCAAGCAATATTTTAAAACAGTCGTTATTCCCCTCTACCATATACAAATTCAGTATGGAGTGGGAATGGTGGCCCATGGCCAGAATATTATTTTAAAGCTCAAAAATTTTACCCCAGCTGGCATGATTCTTAAAGATTTCCAAGGGGATCTTAGACTTTCAACCGAGCTTCCCGAAATCGGTAAGAAGTATTTTAGTTCAGTTGAATCGGCCTTAACAAAATTACCGCCTGATTATCTGATACATGATCTTATCACTGGTCATTTTATTACCGTGCTGCGCTTTATCTCTGAAGTCATGAATGAATGTGACAAAATTTCAGAGGAAAGATTTTACGAAATACTCTCTACAGAAATTAAGGCTTATATAATAGATAAAAAAATTGATGAAAGACAAAGTCTTCTCAAAAGAACCATCCCAAGAGTGCTTCTTAATAAAGTTCGCTTTGCTATTGGTTATTCAGACTCTGCAGAGCGCCCTCTTCCTATGGTTGGAAGTGAGCTCTTAAATCCCCTTTACCCTAAAAAAGATGCAGGCCATTTATGACAAATCATTTTAACTTAATCGGTGTGGGGATTGGTCCTTTTCATCTCAGTCTTGCTGCTCTGATGAATAAAGTTCCTGACCAAAAGTTTTTATTTTTAGATCAAAAACCAAATTTCCTCTGGCACCCAGAGCTTATGTTCAACGATGCAGACATGCAGACGTCTTTTTTAAAAGATTTAGTCACCCCTGTTGATCCTACAAATCCCCATTCATTTTTAAACTACTTGGTTGAGCATGGTTTGTTTTATTCATTTATGAATACTAACCGCAAGGTTGTTTCTCGTCGTGAGTTTGAGCTCTATTGCCAATGGGTAAGTGAGAAGCTTGAAAACAAATTAAAATTCAATTCAAGCATTGAACAAGTGAACTTTAAGGATGACAAATTTATTGTCCAAACAAAAACTGAAACCTATACCAGTGATAACCTCTCTATTGCTACAGGACTCGTTCCCAGAATCCCTGATTGCGCCAAAGATCTAATATCGGAGAAAGTCTTTCATGCAAAATCAGCGGGACTCAAAGATCTCAATCTCACTGGTAAGCGTGTTCTTATTATTGGTGGAGGACAAACCGGTGTTGAAATTTTTAGAAATGGAGTTCTCGGTAAATGGGGAGAAGTAAAAAATATTCGTCTCATCTCACGTCGCCAAAATTTAGAACCCCTTGATGAGTCTCCCTTTACAAATGAATACTTTACACCAAGTTATGTAGCCGACTTCTTCACACTTGAGCAAGAGCACAAGGACCCTATTGTTAAGGCCCAAAAGTTGGCCAGTGACGGCAACACACCTGACTACTTAGATAAGCTCTATAATGATTTATATTATATGACTCATGTGAATAAAAAAGAGATCGATTTTAAGATTCTACCTCAAAGAAGTCTCACTGGTCTTAAAAAAACCGGTGATTCATACCAAGCAGTCATTGAGAATAATTTCTTAAAGGCCAATGAAACCATTGAAGCCGACATCATTATCTTGAGTACAGGCTTCACTATTAGCGCCCCTAAGATCCTTGAACCAATTAAGCACCTACTTGAATTTGATAAAGAAGGGCGTTTTATCATTAATAGAAATTTTGATTTAAAATGGAATGGGCCTTCAAAAAACAAAATTTATGCACTAAACTTTAGTCGTCATCGTCACGGTATTGCAGAACCACAAACAAGTTTAATGGCCTGGCGTTCTGCTACTATTATTAATGATATGACTCAAAAAACTATTTATAAAAATGATCACGTTGCCCCAAGCTTCGTTCACTATGGGAAGATTGAATAGAATGAAAAAATTAACGATTATCGCCCTCTTTACTTTAAGCCCAGTGCTCTCTGCTGAGACTCGCTACCAACTTGACACAATTGAAGTCAATGATGTGAAGGGTAATAAAGACCAGACTTCATTTCTTGAAAGTAATGAAAGTATCTCTGTCTTAAAGCCTAAGAATTTAAATCGAGGGGATTTAAATAACTCAGTCCAAATGCTTAATGGACTTAGTAACGTTCAAACTCAAACTGATAAGAATGGAAGTACATTTAGTATTAGAGGGATCTCCGATATGGGGGTTACTGGTTATCAAAAAGATAACCTTGCCAGTATTCTCGTAGACGATGTTTTTCAAACTCCCCTCGCACTGAAGGCCGGAAGCTTTGAGAACTGGGATCTTGAATCAGTAGAAGTTCACAGAGGGGCCCAGTCGACCACTCAAGGGGTTAACTCTCTGGCCGGGAACATTCTCCTTTATCATTCAAAACCTACTGAGCAAGATGAAGGAGCGGCAAAACTCTCCGCAGGAAACTTCGGTCGTAAAGAAGGGGCCTTCCTTATTAATCAAAAAGTCACTGATAAATTCTCAGTGCGAGCTTCGTATAACAAAGAATACACTGATGGTTATATCAAAAACAAAACGACACGTAATGATAAGTGGAATGCTCATAACAAAGACCATTTTGTCACAGATTTTTTATACCGCTTAAGTTCAACTGAAGAACTCAGACTAAACCTAAAGCTTCTTCGCATGAATCGTGGAGGCTCTTACGTACAAGATAATTATAAAAAATTTCAAGTAGCAGAAGATCAAGACTACAAAGAAATCACTAATAATATTCAGGCCGGGCTCACCTATACAAATGCCATTAGCTCAAATTTAAGTGATAAACTCATTATCGGAGTGTCTCGATCAGACTCGATAACTAAATCTGATGAAGATGGGACAGCTGTGAATAAGGCCGGAACACGAGTTGGTAAAGACAACGATCAGTTCATGAGTATTGAGAATCAACTCCTCTATAAATCAAAAAAGATCAAAAACCTACTGGGTTTTCATTTGCATCAATACGATCTGAGAAATAAGTATGCCATGAACCTGATGTTCACCACAACTCAGATGTATCCAGTGACTCAGGAAAATGAAAAAACTCGCCATACCTATGCAATTTTTGATTCATTTACTTATAACTTCACTGAAAAACACTCGCTCATACTCGGTGCCCGTTTTGAAGTTGTCAAAAATCAATTTGGTGCAGACATTGGCATTCCTTCAACTTCGCCCTATGCAAGTCTTGCAGGAAACCATGAGGACACATCAACCAATACAGTGATTCTTCCAAAGATTGGCTATAACTATCATAATGGAAATTATTCTCTTGGGGCCTTCTATACTCAAGGCTACCGAACTGGTGGACTATCAGTAAATAGATGGAAGGCCACTACTAACACTTATGACCCTGAGAAGACTGATAATTACGAAGTTTCGTATAAATATATGCGTGAGAAATTTCTCTTCACCATGAACGCTTTTTATACAAAATGGAAAGATCAGCAGGTTGAAGTTATTTTTTCAAACTCATTTGATACTCAAGTTCAAAACGCTTCTCAATCTGAACTCTACGGAGCCGAGCTTGAAGCTTCATATGAGCTTGAGAATGCCGATAGCCTAAGATTTAATGCAGGTTATGTTCATACACAGTTTTTAAGTTTTAAAAATAATAGCAAAACTTATACTGGAAACTTTTTTCCAGATGCGGCCACTGTGACTTCTCAGGCATCATACTGGAAAGTGTTTAACGATAGCTGGAAGTCCATCGTTTCAGCTCGCTATGTAGGTAAGTCGTACACTGATCCAGATAATAGCAGAAGCTCGCCTGAGCAGTTTTATACAGATTTTAATACTCAGTATAATTTCAGTAGTTATATGGTAGAGTTCTACGTCAGAAATATTTTTGACCAAAAGTATCGCCTTCTAAATGGCGCCCCTCGCAGCACCACATCTCCCTATCAGGCAAGTTACCACCGTGTAAATGCCCCTCGTGAGCTGGGAGCGAGATTAAACTATTATTGGTAATTATGAATAAGAAGAATATCTACAAAATACATAAATGGGCCGGATTAACACTGGGCTTTTTTATTTTTCTGCTCGCCCTGAGTGGTGTGGGTATTACTTTCCGTCATGAGCTTCTGCCAGTAGTTTATGAATCTCTTTTTAAAATCTCACCAGCGCAAAATAAGCTCCCATTAGAAACTCTTTATAGTAAGGCCCAAAGCTATCTTGGTGAAGAGAAGCTCATTACCAATCTCTATGCCTCTGAACATCATGATGAGGCTTTCCTTCTTTTATACAAAGATCCTGCGAAATCATTTCCAGTAATGCTCACTCTCAATCCTTACACTGGAGAAGTGGTGGGAGAGATGGGAATGATTAAGAATTTTTTTGCGATCATGCTATTCATGCATTCAAATTTTTTCCTTGGGAATACGGGAAAATATTTTGTTGGTTTTCTAGGGCTTGTTCTTAGTTTTTTTGTCATTAGTGGTGTTTATATTTGGTACCCAGCAACTCAAACGATTAAGCATAAATTAAAACGCAGCTTCAGCTTTCCGAGGCTCCACCTTGTACAGCATCTCCATCACAGTTTTGGTCTCCTCTTCTCTGTCCCTCTTCTTATAAGTGCCATCACTGGTAGCTTGATCATTTTTGATATTTCTTATCTTGTCATGCGTCCCTTAACTGGTCAGCCGGAGAAGATTCAAGAAGCAGTAAAAGTGGGAAAATGCACGACTGAGCAACAAATAGAAACTCTTCGTGGAATCTCAACTGATATTGCCAATAGGCTTGTATCAATCCATTTCTGCTCGACCAAAAATGCTTTAATGAAAGTGAGCTATGGACTTCATGATCAAAATTTTTTAAATGGTTATGGGCGTCTTATTATTGATCCAACAACTCAAGAAAGAGTTCAAGCTTTTGATTCAAGCACTGACCCCACAAGCTGGAATACTGTCAGACTCACCGTCTACCCCATCCACACGGGTGAATACCTAGGTCTTTTTGGAAGAATCGTTGTTCTCCTCGGTGGAATCAGTCTCATGCTGATGTATTTAACTGGTCTCACCCTGACTCTAAAACGACGCAAAGTGCGACAAAATGCGACATCGACATTCTAAAAAAAAAAGGTACATTTCTAGAGGTAAAACGAACTCGACAAAGGTACCCATGCTTCACTTCATACTCTCAGCTTCTCTCCTCTTTACTCTGACTCTTAATTCGGCTTTGGCAGACCATAAACTTCATGCAGTCGAGGTCACAGCAAAAAAAGAACCAAGTGATCTCACAAGTCTTGCTACCGCCGGTGGAAATGCCGCTGATCTATTAACAAATGCTGATGGTCTTTATCTTCAAACTGGTGGTGGACTCTCGTCAGTTCCAGTGATTCACGGAATGGAAGGCGACCGAGTGAATATAAAAATTGATGGCGCTCAGATAACCTCTTCTTGTCCCAATCATATGAACCCAACTCTTTCCTATATTGATCCCACTAAAGTGGCTTCGATCGAATCTATCGCAGGAATCACACCTGTGAGTCAGGGGGGAGACAGTATTGGTGGATCGATCATTGTTAAAACCAAAGACCCCGAGTTTGCCGGTGAGGATGAGTCAGTAAAACAAAAACTAAAATTAAGTACTTTTTTTAAAAGTAATAATGAAAACCGTGGCGCCGCTGTTCACTACGGTATCGCCACAAAAAAATTAAGTCTGGAATATGCAGGACTAGATGAGAAGGCCAATAACTACCGCAGCGGTGATGGGACAAGAATAAAAAGTACTCTTTATAATCAAAATAATCAGTCTCTCATTGTTGGCCATAAACTCAATGACGGACTTGTCTCGCTTAAACTTTCTCGCGCCGTTGTTCCCTATCAAGGTTTCGTGAACCAGTATATGGATCTCAACGATAATGTCTCTAATTCAGGTAATCTCACTTATAAAGGTCATATTGGAGCAGCCTATATTGAATCTAATATTTTTCACCAACATACAAATCATTATATGAATATGCTCCAATCTCAAAGAGCTGGACGCATGCCCATGTACACAAGATCAGATGAATCTGGTTATAATATTAAGGCGAGTTTTGAATTAAATAAGAATCACCTGCTAAAAGTTGGAAGTGATTATGATCGCTACCGCTTAGACGATTGGTGGCCGGCAGTCCCCGCTTCAATGATGATGGGGCCAAACCAGTATGATAGTATTAATAATGGGCAAAGAGATAGGCTCGGACTTTTCGTAGAAGCTGATTCTGTTTGGAGTGCGGATCTGACTTCAAATATTGGCCTTAGAACTGATATTGTAAGTATGGATACAAGAAATGTTCAAGGCTATAACTCAACCAATAATCTTCCAGCAGATCAAGCAAGCTTTAATAATAAGAGCAAAGATAAACGTGATCATAATTACGATGCAACATTGCTTACAAATTATAAGTTAAATGAGAAAGCGGAACTAGAATTCGGTCTGGCCCGTAAAACCAGATCACCTAATCTCTATGAGAGATATGCTTGGGCCGGCACAGCAACTGATCCTGCGACAAGTGGTGCCGCTCGTATGGATACCAGAATGATAAACTGGGTAGGAGACGGTAATGGTTATATAGGGAACACAAACCTTAAACCTGAAGTCGCTCACACTCTGAGTACTTCTCTCTTATTACATAATAAAGACAGCAAAGACTGGAAGATTAAAGTCACTCCCTACTACACTGATGTTAAAAACTTTATTGATGTTGATCTTGTCTCGACTTCTGGTGGAGTCAATTATCTTAAGTTTGCCAATCATGATGCCGTGATTTTCGGATTGGATTTGTCAGCTGATGCAAAGATTCTTCAAACCCAAAACATGGGAGATCTTGCTCTCAGTTTTAAAGGAAGTTATACACGTGGTTACCGCAAAGATGGGATGACTGATCTCTATCACCTCATGCCCCTTAACGGCAAAGTCACGCTTGCTCACTCTATCAATAAATGGAACTCTGATCTCACTGTTCATTTAGTGAATTCAAAAAAACAAATAAGCAAACTTCGCCTTGAACCTGAAACTGCTGGCTATGCCTTGATTGATCTTGGGACAAGTTATCAAGCGACAAAGCTCATCAAGGTTGATCTACGTGTCACAAATATTCTTGACCACCAATATGGCCAGCCACTTGGTGGAATTAACTTAGTGAATAATACAGGGGCTTCACATACACCTGTGGCCGGAGTTGGAAGATCAATTAACACTGCTGTTGTGATCGATTTCTTTTAACTCCCCTTTCCAAGTTTTCATCATGCGGTCCCAGAACTGTAAATAGAATCCATAATTCCCGCGATGGTACTGATGATGCCAACTATGGTTAGTTGAATGACTAAGAAGATTCAAAGGAAACTTCTTTTGTCTCTCAATGGAGAAGAGATTAAATCCAAGATGCCCATAGACATTCATAAATAAAGAAAAGAACGTAAACAGCACGATCACACTAAAGTGAACCGGCAAAAAGATTGGAATCAATAAGAAGAGAAAAACTTCTACCATTGCCTCCAACGGATGAAATGCAAGGGCGGCCATTGGGGATGGTTTATGTGAGAGATGATGAACTCGATGAAAATAAGGAAAGAGTTTCTTTGTGTGCATCAGTCGATGGGTCCAGTAAAAATAAGTATCGTGCAAAAAGAAAACCAGCACAAAACTTACGAGATACCAAGTCATACTATAGTCACTAATATTCAAATAGAGTTTTGAGTAACCATACTGTTTTGCAATGATCACTATGACCGAAGGGAATAAAAAAATTATCGTACTTAATAATGAATACTTTATCTCACGATGAATTTCTTTTTTCTCGGGAACCTCTTTATAAAGATAGCGGTGTTTAAAGAGTGGAAATAACCACTTCCAAGTAATGAGATAAGTTAAACCTGCGACTAAAAAATAACGGACAAGATTATTGGCCCATTGTCCTGTCCGAGCACCTATGACACAAAATCGGTCTTAATTTAAGTCAATAA
>DZBG01000095.1 GCA_022729855.1 Bdellovibrio sp. | reverse complement strand
TCTGAAATCAGCAACTTAAATGTGGAGTTGCACTAGGAAAAATTTTTCGGGAGAATTAAAGAAGCCAATAAAATCTTAAAATCTCTAGAGAAATATAGTTTTAAGGGTCTTGCTTACTAAGATTCACTTGGTCTAGCCTCTGGTTCATATGCTTAAACCAAAGAGGGGGAAGAAGAGAGAGCATAATCATTCCAGGATATCCACTTGGAAGCTGAGGTGCTGAATCTTGATTCTTTAAAACGGTATAAGGTAGATGGGCCAATGCGTGATGATCTGAGTGTCGTTGAAGATTAAATAATAACGAATTTGAAAATTTATGAGAAGAGTTCCAAGAATGAATAGGAAGTACTTTCTCAAATCTACCATTGGGAAGTTGTTTTCGAGTAAGGCCATAGTGTTCTACATAATTAACTAATTCCAAAAGAATGATCGCCACGAAAGACTGCAGCAGGAAAAAACAGAGGGCCTGGATTCCACCAAAAATAAAAATTCCAATACTAAAAAGAATTGAGATGAAGATTCCTTTGAAAACTCCTTTTGAATCAATTTTTAAAGCATGAATGAAACTACCCGTGATTGTTCTTATCAAAAATGTATAAACATTTTCGTTGCGCCTAGAGCTTGCTGGGTCATTGGGAGTTGAAACTTCTAAGTGATGTCCTCTCACATGTTCAATAGCAAAATGTTGGTAACATACACTTGCGAGAAGAAGATCTGCAAAAAAACGGTGAATCTTTTCTTTTTTATGACAAAGTTCATGTCCCACAGTGATGCCAAGTCCACCCGTATAAAGACCCACAATAATACTGAGAATAATGGTATCACTGATGCTGGCCCCTCTTGATTGAACAATACCTAAGACCAGAATCGCAAAATGCGTAATCACGTAATAGTAAACGGCCGGGCCCCAAATTGAAAATTTCTTCCAGTTTTGTTCTTGAGTCTCGTTAGGGTTTTTCTTATCTTCACCTATAATGAAGTCTAAGAGAGGAATCCCAATAAAAACAAAAATTAAAGGAAGAAGATTAAACGGGAAAGGAGCTACCATTCCCACAAACGTGATAAAAGTGAGAAGAATGAAAGAAAAGAAATAAATGGGATTCATATTATATCCTTTCGTTTTTAAAAGGTAATAGTTTAGACAGTTCATACATTGTATCAGCTATTTGTGGTTTCTCATTTTTAATATAATCGCCTATAAGCTTTGAGAATCCTTGATGATTAAATTTATGAGCACTTGCTGTGAGAACTGGTCTAAAGCCACGACTTATCTTGTGTTCCCCTTGGGCGCCAGCTTCAAAGACTTCTAATCCATGCTCAATACAAAATTCAATCCCTTGATAGTAGCAAAGTTCGAAATGAAGATTTGGAATATAAGTGTTTGCTCCCCAGTAGCGACCATAAATCCTTTTTTCATCATAATAAAAGAGAGCTCCTGCCATGAGTGCATCGTTTTTAGAAGCACGAATATAGAGTGTATTTGAAGGCAGTTCTTGAAAGAGTAATCGAAAAAAATCTTGAGTGAGATAGGCAATGGCTTTTTTCTCTTGGAGAGTCATAAGATAAAAACCATACATTTCATCAGCATGGTTTTGAGTCAAATGGTTTCCTGTGATCTTTTCTATCTTTAGATCTGTGTGATCACGCTCAAGCTTAATATTTTTAGCTTTTTTATTTTTAAGGGAGATGAGGAAGTCATCAAAGGTTTTATATCCCTGATTAAAAAAATGGTATTGAAAACTATCTCTGAGGAAGTATCCACTTTCGCCTAAAAAGATTTGTTCCTCAGGTGTTGTAAAAAGGAAATGAGCCGAACTGTGATTTTTAAGGGCGATATCATGCTGGGCAAGAAGTGTTGCCCAGTGAGAAGTCTCTCCATGAAAATGAGCTGCTGTTGCAGGAGTAAATGGAACCATTGAAGTTAGTTTAGGGTAGTATGCAATCCCATAACGTTCATAAGCTTCGGCCCAGGCCCAGTCAAAAATATACTCACCATAACTATGAGTCTTAGTGAAGCTCGTGAGAGAAGCTGAAGATGTTTTAAAGTCAACTCTCTTCATTCCACGTGATTCATTAATAGAACCGCTTCTCTCAAGGATATCCCAGAATTTAGCATGGGTAAGTATATTCATAGTATAATGCTAGAGAATTATTACACTAAAGTAAATTATCAAGAGGAATCTTTTCTTGCTCCAGTTAATTAGAGAATGTTACTCTTAGGCATAGATGAATACTAAGCATGATCCCTTATTTATTGCCTCAAAGCTGGAAGAGTTGAATTTTCTAAACTCACTGTCTGTGACTCCGTTCCCTGAGTTTAAATCTTTAGACTGGGACTACGCACTTTATACAGAATTCAAGTTTAAACTTATGCAACACCTCAGAGCTGAGTGTGTTCATGATTTAACTGAACCTGTAACTAAGCGAACAACCCAGAAATTCCAATTGGGTGAAATGAGCTATGAATATCTTTATCAAAGACAGGGACTCTCAGTTACTTTAGGCAATAGTCTCATCACTTATGGTATCCCAAGAGTAGAGAACACTCATTTTGAATTTTTCACTACCTCTGGGCAGAGTGCGACTCTTTGTGCACTTTCTTTTCTAAAAAAGGAATTTCCTGAACTCAATATTTATAAAGAGAAAACGTCTTCACTTTATTATGAATCAAATGAGCTAATTGATTTTTTAGGATTAACTGAAGATAGCGATGGTAAGTGTTTCTTTTATGATGGAAGTTTTACTTATTCGTTAAATAAACTTCAAAAATCATTGGAGAATGCGAAGCTTTTTATTTTTGATACAACTTTGTTTGATCAAGGAAGTACAGAACTCAAATTTATTCTTGAGTTTCTACTTGAAAAGAAAATCCCATCACTACTAGTGAGAAGTCATTTAAAGCTAGATTCATTTGGTGCGGAGTATTCTTCGTTGGGGTCAGTCGCTGCTATCAATATGGACGGTCACAAAAAACAATCCTCACTTGCAAAGTGCTTATCTCTCACGGGAAGTTATGCGAGCATTGATCAAGTCTATCCTTTTTTAGGAAATCCAGAGTTTGTGACATTGAGTTCAAATCGTAATAAACGTATTCAAAAATTTGGAAGATTACTTACAGATGGCGTGCAAAAAATTATTAGTGAAAAGGAATATTATTTTTCAGTTATTTCAACATGGCATTCATATTATTTCTATCTGAAATATCCTTCTGTTACAGAACTAAATATGCATCTTGAATTTGAAAAATTAAAACTTCTCTCAAACGTTCATGCCACCTATTGCGATAGTTTTGGTTTCGACTTTTTAACACTCACTTGTGTCCCCGTTATTGAAAGTGTCTCAAATCATTATATGTATCGCTTTAGTTGTCCTGATTTAAGTGAGGAGGCCCTTGCAACGGTGCTTGAATTTTTCTCTATGTTTTTAGACCGATTAAATAAGAAGCTTCCTTCTATTTCTCAATAAGAAAATCACCAATGGCGATGTACTTAATTTCTGAATCCTTGAAAAAATCATAGGCGTCCTGAACAGTTTCCAAAATTGGTTTACCCATTATATTAAGGCTAGTATTTAAGACGACCCCATGGCCATTTTCTTTTTTTAGGCTTTTTAGCAATTCGTAATAAATTTTATTCTGACCTTCTGTGACTGTCTGTAAACGAGATGTCCCATCAATATGCATCACTTCATTGAACACAGAGTGAAAATGAGGATTTACTGTGAGAGCAAAGGCCATATAAGGGGAATGGAAGTCCTTATCAGTTTCAAAATATTGTGAAACATCTTCTTGAAGAAGGCTGCATCCATAGGGCCTAAAATTTTCTCTAAATTTAATTTTATCATTTAAATGATTTTTCATTCCACGCAGAGAAGGTACTGCTAAGATACTTCTGTTTCCAAGGGCCCTCTCTCCTGGCTCACTTCTACCTTGAAACCATGCGACGACTTCACCTTTGGCCAATAGCTTTGCTACCTTTTCATGAATATCATTTACGCGATTCATTTTATAATTCTCAAAAAGTTTTTCTATGGCAGTCATATTTTTTTCAGGAGTATTCTCAATTGATCCCATATAGGCAGAGCTCATTTCAATCGGAGTAGAAGAAAACTCAATTTGATCTTCTTGATAAGCGCGACCCAGACAGGCACCAAGAGAGATTCCCATATCTGACGGATAAGCGGGAACATGAATATTTTTAAATATTTTTTTCTTAATCATTTTTCCATTAGCAAGACAATTGAGAGCACAGCCTCCTGCAATTGAAATATTTTCAATATGAGAAAACTCGGCCTTAAGTGAGAGAAGAAGGGTTTCTAGTTGAAGTTCATAATCTTTTTGGATACTGCTGGCAAAATTCGAATAAAATTCAAAATGATCTTTTGAAAGATGATCAAAATTGTCTTTAGAAAAATCCGATCTACTCTCAAATGGAAAGCTCTTATCTAGTTCTCCAAGTGTTTTGAATATTTCTGAGTGGCCATAGCTCGAGAGACCCATGATCTTTCCTGCATAAACCCAATTTCCAAATATTTTTTTTGAGCCGAATTCAAATTTACTACCCAGTCCAGTAATGACAGAGAATTTTCTATCCAGTGGCGCCCAAACTTTTTTTACAAGTGTAAGAGTATGTCCTTTTTGATGATAAACACTGACAACTTCAAAGTCTTCAGGGTCTTGTGCATGAAAATCTGAGGCTCGCTCAGTTGGTTCTTCAAAGTCAGAAAATTTGTTTCCTCCACCATCTGCGACGATGATGAGTGATTCATCATAAGGGTACTGGTAGAGAAGGGAGTAAGCATGACAAAGGTGATGACTAATAAACTGAGCATCAGGATTTCCTGCGAAAGTCAGAGAGTTTAGTCCAAGTGCATCGAGGACGATTTTTAGATCTTCGGTATATTTTGATTCGATTCGCTTAGGATGAATATAAAAACTATTAATAGCGACTTTTGCATTTTTGATATCGACATCATTTCTTTTCTTTAGATGTTTGGCCGGTGAGAGAGGGAAGTTACCAAGATGTTTTTGTTGAGAGAATCGCTCACTAATAAGATGCTCAAGATGGATAATCTTTTTATTTTCAATTTTTAGAAAACTCAAAGCTGAATCATATTTCCCAATATTTAAACCAATATACATAAATTCTTACTTTATAATTTGGAATTGAATAAGGTCTTGAGTAAATTTTGTTAAAAAATCGATGGATTCCTGTTTTGAGACACCTTTGGCCTTTTGCTGAACCATTTTTAAAATATCTGCTGTCTCTTTGCCTTCAGAAAACATCTTTAGACAGTCTTTAGCTAGATCAGTGAATTCGTAATAGTTATGGTCATTCTCATCAATAGAGACTGCAAGTATCTTACTGTTTTCTTTTTCTTTTAGGACAATCTCAGGATTAAAAAGATAGGACTTTTGCAGGGAGCTACTCATTTGTGCCTCTTTAATTTATCAATTTCTTTAATAATACATCCTATATGTTCTCGGAACAATAGATGAGAATCTAATGCTGCTCACCATAAAGCGCTGAAATTTTTGGCCAATGGCCGATCCTTCGCTTTTAGGCCAATTTTTTCTATGCTCTCGAAGATGTTTAAATTAAAATTAAACAAGACTTAAATTATTCAGAATTAGGTAAGGTTTATGACGGATACAAAGAAGAAGATTGCCCCTGAATCCACGACTACTATTGACTACGGAATCTTCGGGACCTTTAAGGTTATCCATATTGAAACGACACTTTTCAATGAATCAAATCTTGAGGTGTATAGTAAGCTTGCCCCAATTGAGCCCGATCCTTATGAGCCTTAATATAGAGAGGATTTTTTATCGAACCTCATCTCGTTTTTTCCTTAAATAAAATTAAAGAACGGGCGATTGTTTTATCTGAAATAGCTCTTAATCATAATATTACTGTTCTCGCAGCTGCCAAGGCAGTTGATCATCCTCAAATTTTTCAGGCCATCTCTGATTCAGTGAAGGGCTTTGATATCTCTAACTCAAATGAATTTTCTAAGGTTCCCAAAGATCTTTTTTATTTTATCACTAACTGCCCATTACAGGATCTAGGCTTTTTGGATCAGTTAAAGAATGATCAGTATTTAGTGAGTTGCAATAGCGTTTATTATTTTAAAATTATTTCTCAAAAAAATATCCCTTTCGTTTTGCGTTTAAAACAAAATGAGAAAAGTCATTTCGGATTAAACTTTTCGGAAGTGAGAGAAATAAAAAATGAACTTCGTTCTCATTCAAGCTTTTCGGGATTCCATTTCCATCATGGAGGAGAGGCAAATACTTCAGAAACCTATCTCTCTGCTATACGTAAATTGAAAAGCCTAATCACAGAACTTGGAATTGAAAAACCTCTCTCGTTAAACTTAGGAGGAGGATTTTCTCATCTCTCACTTAAAGAAATAGACGAGGTATTCTCTTATGCTGGACAAGAATTAAAAGGACATAAAATAGTTATTGAACCTGGACGCTATTTTACAGAAGAAACTGGTCAATGTTTTGCTGAAGTCTCAGATATTCAAAACGATGGGGAGGGACTTATTGTTAATCTTAACGTCTCTCGTGAGTGTCATCTCAAATGGAGTCGAATAAATCAGATCAAAATTTTGAAAGACACTGACTCTGTGAATAGATTTACTGGAAAGAGCATGAGGGTCTATGGAAATACTTGTTATGAGGACGATCTCATCGCTGTTATCCATCATCCTCATAAGGAAGAAATTGCAGTAGGTGATACCGTCGTCCTCTCAAATATTTCTGGGTACTCCTTAGGTTGGAATACGGGATTTAATGGGATACCTCAAATTAAAATAGAATTTAAGTAAAAATGAATAAAAAAATAATCATTTTAAAAAATAGCGAAGATCATTTTTGGTATAGCTTAAATATCATTGAAGCAAGTATTGTAGAGGCCATTCATTCCTCAACTATCGCGATTGAAATATTCGATATTCAGGCCAAATTAAATGACTCACAAATTGAGAAATTAAAACTCTTGAGTCGTGATCATTCCCTTTATTTCTATTATCTTTCAGACAGTTTAAGTATTGTCGGTCTAACTGAAGAATTAAAAAAACTTGGACGATTTACATATCTTATTCCTATCTATGGAAATATGACTATTGAGACTGAGCGGTGGACTAAGCTCAACAATATTCTAAAAGGTGAGAAAGTCCTGCTCCTTTGCGCTTCAGAGAGATCAGTAAAGCAGGTAAGTGCTCTCGTTCAAAATAAGGAAGCCGTCAAACTTCTTCCTTACCCTTTTGAGATGGATAGTAAAACTCTGAAAAAAGATAATATCACTCGTTTCATTTATGCTGGGCGGATAACAACGGGAAAAAATATTTTAGACCTTATGGAGGTTTTTTCTAAAGCTTTATATTTCAGAGAAGATATAGAGCTGCATATCGCTGGTCAGTTTCATGATCGAGGACAGCATTTTCACGGCTATCAAGTGCCGATTGAAAAACTTAAAGAAAGGTTTTTTCTGTATTTTACAGGCCTTCAGTCTAAAATAATTTATCACGGTAATCTTTCGCAAGACGATCTTTTTCAGCTCTATGGAAAGATGGATGTCTTCTGCTCTGCTAGTACCTATCACGATGAGGATTTTGGAGTGAGTGCTGCCCAAGCCGGTTTGTCTGGACTTCATCTCTTACTCTCTGACTGGGGAGGGCATGCTGATTTTCCACAGGCCGAGCTTGTTAAAGTCGAAGTGGATGACTTGTGTATCCCTCAAATTAGTAAAGAGTCACTTTTAAAAAAGATATTAAAATTAAAAAAAACATCTCAACAATTTGATCATACTGAATTACGGAATTATTTATCATTTAAGTCTTTCAACGAAAGATTGGAAAATATTATAAATAAGGAAGGAATACTTTTTGAAGGGTTAAGCTCAACTTATTTGGACTTTTGTGAAGCTTCAAAAAAGAGTGCACCATTTTTTGAAAATACACCCAAAACAAGAAGTCTTTATCATAGAATATATGACTCTTATCTTGGGTGTGATTGAATTTATAGTTTAGACATATCCATGACAAATCTGTAACGAACATCACTTTTTAAAACTCTCTCGTAAGCTTCATTAACTTGTGAAGGATTAATTAACTCAATTTCAGGAGTGATATTATGCTTACTACAAAAATCTAGCATCTCTTGAGTTTCTTTGATTCCACCAATAAGTGAGCCTGCATATGTTCTTCTCTTCATAATTAAAGCGAAAACATTCAGGGCAATTGGTTTGTCAGGAACCCCCACAGAAACCATTGTTCCATCTTGTTTTAAAAGCCCTAAATAGCTCGCGAGATCAAGGTCTGCTGAAGAGATAGTGTTGATGATTAAATCAAACGTATTTGCGTTTTTAGTAAAGGCATCTTCTTCTTTTGTCATAATGAAGTTTTTTGCACCCAGCTTAGTGGCATCATCACGTTTTTTTTCTGAGTGACTTATAACCGTTACATCTGCACCAAGGGCCGAGGCAATTTTGACTCCCATATGTCCAAGACCACCAAGGCCCATGATTCCAACTTTTACACCGGGGCCAGCTTTCCAATGTGTGAGAGGTGAGTAGAGAGTAATCCCTGCACAAAGAAGAGGGGCTGCTTTATCAAGTGGAAGATTATCTGGAATACGTAAGACAAAATCTTCATTCACAACAATGACATCAGAGTATCCACCTTGAGTTGAGCCAGAACCATCTCTCTCAGGAACACCATAAGTTCCAGTAAAACCTTCATCACAGTATTGCTCGAGATCTTGTTTGCATTGAGGACATGTACGGCATGAATCCACCATACAACCTACACCCACTTTATCACCAACTTTATACTTAGTGACCTTAGCTCCAACTGAGCGGACAACACCTGCGATTTCATGTCCTGGTACCAAAGGAAAGATAGGTGAATTTCCCCACTCATCACGAGCAGTGTGAATATCAGAGTGGCAAATACCACTGAACTTAATATCAATAACAACATCATGCTCTTTTGGATCACGACGCTCAAATGTATAGGGAACAAGCTGAGTCTTTGCAGTTAATGCGGCATAGGCCTTAGTCTTAATCATGGGAGGATCCTTTGGTTGAATTTTCTTAAGCCATTCTAAGCTAGAATAGTTGTGAAGAATATGTGATAAATGTTAATGTATTTGTTAGTTAAACTTAATAATGAGGCGTTCTATGAATAACGATCAGCTAAGTGGTCTTGTGGCCCTAAAGATAGTGGCGGAAAAGAAGAGTTTTACTATTGCAGCACGAACTTTAGGTGTCACTCCTTCAGCTATTAGCCAAATTATCAAAAACCTTGAAGGCCGTATAGGTGTGGCGCTCCTTTCTCGAACCACAAGAAGTCTAAGTTTAACTGAGGCGGGAGAACAATTTTTAAACCAAACAACACCAGCTCTCAATCAAATCTTTAACGCCTTTGAAACGATTGGTGATTATGCAAAAAGACCAACAGGACTTTTGCGTATCAATATGCCAAGGCTTGCTTATCATTCATTTTTATCTTCTGTGATTAAAAGTTTTAATGAGAATTATCCCGAAGTCACAGTGGAATTTTATTTTGAAGATGGAAAATCAGATGTTGTAGAAGGTGGCTTTGATGCAGGGATTAGGCTCTCTGATATTCTTGCCAAAGATATGGTGGCGATTAAATTATTTGGACCTGTCCATTTTGTCGCAGCGGCTTCTCCGGAGTATTTAGACAAGATGGGAAGACCCAAGCATCCCAAAGATTTGCTCTCTCATAAATGCATTCCCATTCGTTTGGGGACACGTCTGTATGATCGCTGGGAGTTTGAGCAAAAAGGCAAAGAGTTTGAAGTCCATGTGAAAGGGCCTCTTATTTTTAATGACTCTGTTTTGATGATTGATGCCGCTGTAGATGGACTCGGAATTATTTATACCGCCGAGGATGCACTACAGGAAAAAGTAAAATCAGGAGAGCTTGAAATCATTCTAGAGAAATATAAAAGCTCAAGCACTGGCTATTATTTATATTATCCAAAAGTCTCTCAAGTTCTTCCTAAGCTAAGGGTTTTTATTGATCCCAACTACCATTTCCTAGTGCAACTTTTCTTCATCATAACTTCATAAGGT
>DZBG01000094.1 GCA_022729855.1 Bdellovibrio sp. | reverse complement strand
TTGACTTAAATTATGACCTAAAGTGTGTCGATTGAGCCCGGACAGCACAGTAGAGACTTGTATATTTAATATAGCGGGCCTCAACAATCGGCATCCGAAGCGCATTATATGAAATATATGATTTAAGAAGTGTACGTTGGGCAGGAATCTCTTCCATCTTAAAAATGGGACCTCTCCTCTTGGCCAGGGCCAGGGGAGAACTGAGAATAATCACAAGAGTGAGAAGTATTCGCATAAAGTATCCTTTTACAATTTTCTGCAATCTAGCCTTTACTAACTGTAATCGCCAACTAAAATGAAAAAAAGACATGATTCCTAATCTGTCTAAGTCTTTAATATTACCTTTAAAGCTAAGAAATTTTTATGAGCTTCTGGTCTAAATTCCCCCAACCAACCTGCCTCCCAGACTCATGCCAATGTGAATTTGTTTACGATGCACTCATTAGGCAGCCTTCATCGTTTTGGACCTCTGGGATCTATGTTCTTTTCGCTCTCTTTCAATACACACAAATAAAAGTGAAGGGCTATACCTTTCAGGCATGGACGGCGGCCATCATTGTCATTGGTCTAGGAAGTATGTTCGCCCACGGGAGCTTCACTCGTTTTTCCATGGCCATAGATTTTGCCACTATTATTCTCACGATTAGTTTATTTCCACTGATTAACAGACTGAAAGTAAGGGCACTCTCTCATTTTAAGATCAGTCTTTTTCTTATTTTTTATTATATCCTACTCGCCCTGGCCCTCTACTCAATGCCTAAGTGGTATAAGATTATTCTTTGTCTTATTATTTTCTTAGTTTCGATTAAAGATCAATTTATTGAGATAAAAAAGTCAGGAAAAGAAATCACAAAAGATCTTAGGATCTTTTTTATCACACTTTTAGTTTCATTTTTATTTTTTATGCTAGATGAGTTTCGAGTGAGTTGTGTGCCACAAAGTCTACTTCAGTGGCACAGCCTTTGGCATATCGGCACGGCCACTGCAATTTACTATTTTGGGAAATGGAAATTTTCTTAAAGCTGATTAAAAATCGCTCCAAAAAGAATATCCATCCCAGGTTGTGAAGGATAAGCAAGCTCACTCACACTTCTTACACGTGATCCAAGTCTTAATGAGTCAGCTTGGGCCTGATCTAATTCATTTGTAAGTTTAGAATCTGTTGTCACAGTGATCTTCTCTAACTCGTATCTTCCAGATCTTGGGTGAAGATTATAACTTCCATACCAACTCATATCATCGGCCTTGAAAATTTTAGTATGAAGTGTTTGACCGTCTTTTAAATAAATCTCGGCCCCAGCTTCAAACATTTCTTTTAAACTTTTTTGTATAGGAATGCTCACGATAGGCTCATCCACACTTTTCATTGAATTTGAGTAAATACGAACTCTCACACCACGCTGAATAGCAGCTGTGAGCGCATTCTTAATTCCCGGAGTGCTAATGAAATAAGCGTTCGCAATATCAATTTCTTTTTTAGCATTCTGAATTGAGTAAACAGTCATGTTCGATACAGCATCAGAAATTTTATGTTGAGGGGAGTTCATAAAAGTTCCCGTCTCCCCTGCTGAAATTCTTCTTTCAGATTTTAATGGAAGCCTCTTATTTTTCAACCGTTGAAGATCAATTTGCTCATTCCAAAGTGAGGCAAAAAGATTGGGATTAATCACTTCAGCGATTTCCCCTTCATGGTAAACATCAAGATCACTCCATTTATTATCTAAAAGATAAAGATCTCCAATATTTCTTCCACCTTCAATACAAACTTCATCATCAACAAGTAACATTTTTGAATGCATTCCGTAGAATGGATTCAATTTTGACTTCCAACCAATAACCTCAACTCCTGAACGACTCATTCTTTGCAGTTCATTTTTATATCCTGGTCGCTGAGAAACCTGATAATCTACAATCACCTGAACACTGATCCCTTTTTTAGAAGCAGCAATCAGTTCATCAGCAAACTTTCTTCCAACCGAATCATCATAAAATCCCCATGTCGCGAGCTTGATGCTAGATTTTGCTCCTCGAATGATTTCAATTCTTTTTGAAAGGGCCCTACCATTCTGTCCTAATACTTCAGTATTCGAGACATTCGTCATTTCCATATTTGTTAATTTTTTAAAGACATTCCTAAATGCTGCTGATTTAAACGAATAGACCTTTGGGATAGACCTTAAAAGTTTTTCTTGAGAAGAAGTGATAGCTCCCCAACCTACAAACTGAAAGGCCTTATTATAAAAACCACGGTCAAAAAGTTCCGATTTCACAGCTAGGGACAGAGTCCCCTCAATGAGTTCGTCACTCACATTATTAATAGCTGGGATGATATTTTCTTTACGAATGGCCTTCACAAGAAGTGAGATACTTGAGTCTAGTTTATTACTCGCCTCAAGCTCCCAAAGAGCTGCAAAGACTTCTTGTTCAGCGGCAGCAGGGTTTGAGCAATCAATTTTAAGTCCTGCAAGCTCTGGAATTAATAGCTTTAAGACAGCTGGACTTCCATGAGATCCAGAAATCTTCTGCATAAGCTCATCACAGCTTGGCCCTTGGGCATAAACTTGTGAGAATGATAATAAACCAATCAATGCAAACTTAATGTAATTTTTCATAGCGCCAGCCTAGCATAAAGCCACTCCCCCAGCGTATCACCCTTACCTTTTTACATAGAATGGAAAAACACCCATGGCATGGGCCCCTAAGTAGTGGTATATGAAATCAACTAAAATACTGTTTCTAGGAATAAAGCATGAATACGAAAACAACAAAAAAGACGTTCAAAAAACCACTTAAGCCGATTCTTACTAAAACAAAGTCTGCTCCTGAACGTCCTCTTAAAAAAGCTCGTCCCCTTAAAGAGAGCAATACTGTTTACTTAAGTAACCTTAGCTATACGAGAGATCGTCAAGGTATTAAAAACCTTGCTTCAAGATACGGTGAGGTAAAAGATATTAATGTTGTAATTGATTTAGATACAAAAATTTCTAAAGGTATGGCCTTTATTGAAATGGGAAGTATTGAAGAAGCCAAACTTGCGATTGAAGGTCTTGATCGCCAAGAGATTGATGGAAGAACACTTAAGGCTTCATATGCCATTCCACAAAAGCCACTTACACTAAAACTAAAATCAGATATTGAGGCAGAAAAGAAAACAAGATTTGCTGCGATTGCAAAAAAAACGAAAACTAAAACGGCATCTCCCTTTGCAAAGAAAACAAAGCCTAAAGAATCAGGCTTTGTTTCTCGTAAAAAGAGTCTTAGAAAATAAGATTACTTACCAAGCCAAGTCACTCTGTATAAATCATGACGTCTATCTTTTAAATTTCTTACAGTTCCACTATTTCGGGCCTTCACAAGGTCCGAAATACTTAAGTCTGCAATCGCCACAGCTTCAGTATTCACATCAGTCTCAGCAGCTATCCCATCTCTGGCAAATGGAAAATCAGAAGGCGTAAGAATTGCACTCTGAGCATAGTTAATATCCATATTATGAACACGCGGAAGATTCCCTGTATTCCCAGACATCACTACATAACATTGATTTTCAATTGTACGGGCCATACATGAATAACGAACTCTAAGGTACCCCTGTCTTGTATCAGTTGCAAAAGGGACAAAAATAATTTTTGCTCCTTGATCTGCTAAATGTCTGGCAAGTTCAGGAAACTCAGAATCATAACAAATCAAAATCCCAATGGCGCCACGATCAGTGTGAATCACTGAAAGCTTATCGCCACCTTTAATATCCCACCAATCAACCTCTGATGGAGTCGGATGAATTTTTGCTTGTTTGTGTACTGACCCATCTCTTAAAAAAGTAAAACACACATTCTGCATTTCATTGTGCTCATTTTTAATAATATGAGTCCCACCGATAATATTAATATTAAACTTCACCGCAGCATCATTCATAAATTGAACGTACTGCTCAGTGTATTCCATTAGTCTTTCAAGCGATTTAATGGGTGCGTATTTCTGATTATCAATTGAGAGAAGTGACATCGTCACAAATTCTGGAAAGACCACAAAGTCACAACTATACTCAGAGGCCACACCAATAAAATATTCAAGGATACTCTGAAACTCATCAAAAGAGCGCAGCTTACGCTGCTCAAAATTGATGGTACAAACTTTGACATTATCTTTAGCATCTTCTCTAAAACTGACTCTTGCCACACCTGTCTTATCAATCAACGGATTTTGCCACTTCATAAGAACGGCAAATCCTAATGACTCCACATCACTTGGCAAATAATCAGGAAGAACACGAACAGGAATAAAACCATTTCGCATTTGGAAGCTGACAGTCGGATCCTTTATCCGTTTTGTATTCACTGCCTCTAAGTATTCCTCAGGAGTATTATAGATTTTTTTCTTTTTAGAAAATCCAGGGATGCGCGCCCCAAACACGATTCCAGAGAGCCCAAGATTTTGGCATAGTTTTTTTCTCTCGTTATAAAGTCTCTCACCAACTTTTTTTCCGCGATACTCGGGATCGACACAGATATCCATTCCGTATAGAAAATCACCTAATGGATCATGACGTGAAGCAAATCCTGACCCAGTGATTTCTTTCCATGTATGAGGGAGTGTCGCCTGTTTTTCAGTGATAATAAAAGTCATGCAATAACCAATCACTCTGCCGTTGAATTCAACCACAAATTGTCCTGCAGGAAAGTGCACCAAATGCGCTTTCAGTGCATCCATGGAGTATCCACTGATGCCAGGATAAGTTGTTTCAATAATTCTATTAATTGATTCAGCATCGGCAATAGTGGTCTGCCTTACTAAAATTGTTTGTTTTTTTAGACTCATATTAATTTCCTCCAACAAGGGTTACAGAGTCTATTTTACCCTAGTTGATACTGATTAGCCATTTTGAGAGGAGAAAACCTCATATGCGCGAGAAGTCATTGGTGAAAAGTAAGAGTTTGTACGTTGTCTCCTAGATTATTTTGTCTTCAAATTAATAATTATATTAATAAAGGTCTCTTTCATGAAAAAGTTCTTCTTTTTATTCTTACTATGCGGATTTTCAGTTTTTGCCCAAGAAAAAGACCGAACATTGGCCGATGGAATGAATCCAATGTTTTATAAAAAAAGAACAACACCCATTTTAAATATTGCCCTCGTTTATTATGGAGATTTTTATAACGAAGCTGATCTGGCCCGTGTTCAAACTATGCTAGAGGAAAGATTTTTTGCCAGCACCGATCAAGCACTCAAGCTTAATATTATGGTCAGTGCCATTATTCCTTTTAAAAATAATATTCTCGACTTCCCTGACTATAGGCAAGACTACGTCACAGATATCACTCGCCTTCAGCGTCTTTGGTATTACGATAATGTCGGTGCAAAAATTCTGACGGAAGTTTATGAGCAGGCCAAACTTCATCCTGAAATTAAACTACAACTTAATGATTTGGATGCCCTTGCCATTATAACGGGGGCCCAGTTTGATGGTCTTGGATTTGCTTCTGGAAGAGTGGCCGTCACTGAGAATCCAATGGAAATTGCCTGGGGACTTCCTGATGGTGGTCTAGTGGAATTTATCACTGATGCAAGAGTTGTAGATGAGCTCACCCATGAAATTGGACATGCAATGTTTCTAGATCATGCGGCTTCTCATTGCTCACTTCCAGGAATGAGTTATCAAGAATCCATGGCCTGCTGTGCACTCTCTCCAGCTAAAAACGATGTTATGAGTTATTGCAGAGATAGAAATAGCGTTAATGAAAATCATTTTTATAAGTATGAGGCCTGTAATTTAAGAATCATTAGAGAAAAAATTATCCCGGCCATGCTCAGTGGTGGTGCGTGGAATGTAGCAAACCGTGAGAAGTGTCTTTAAAACTCATTAATGAGTTTTATAAAATCATGGCCATAAGCTTCTAACTTACTTTGACCCACTCCATGAACCATTAAGAACTCTTCCTCGTTGCGTGGAATGAGTGCACACATATCGTGGAGAGACTTATCATTGAAAACGATATAAGAAGGAAGGCCCTTCTCTTTAGCAATTTTATTTCGAAGAGCTTTAAGGGCCGAAAATAAATCATCTCTTCCATGCTCAGCTTCCACCGCTCTATTTTCTTTTTTCTCTTTTCTAGCAGTCGTCAGGACAAATTCTTGTTTGCGAAGTTCAAGTTTAATCTTACCAGTCAGAAGATCTTGGGATTTTTGATTTAAGCCTAAACTTCTATATTCCCAGTTCTTAATTCCAATATAATTAAGATTTAACAGCTGACGAAGAACACTATTCCAATGCTCTTTTGGTTTATCTTTTCCAATTCCATAAACAGACAAAGAGTCGTGCTTTCTCTCAGTGATCTTAATATTCTTGCTACCTCTGATCACATCAATAATATAGCCGGCCCCAAAGATTTGCTGAGTGCGATAGATTGTAGAGAGAATCTTTTGAGCATCAATTGTAGCATCCCAAAGGATTGGTGGTTCAAGACAAGCATCACAATTACCACATTTAACTTCAGTCTCTTCACCAAAATAGCGAAGAAGATAGCTACGGCGACAGCTTCCAGTTTCACAAAGAGCAAGCATACAATCAAGTTTAAAACGTGCCACTTTTTTATAATTCTCATCTGCCTCAGTTGTCTCAAGCATTTGTGAGAGCTTTACCACATCTTGAAGGCCATAGATCATCCATGCACTTGATGGTTTACCATCTCGTCCCGCACGTCCAGTTTCCTGATAATAACTCTCAATACTCTTTGGCAGATCTAGATGAGCAACAAACCTCACATCAGGGCGATCAATTCCCATTCCAAAGGCAATAGTTGCGACAACAATAATTTTCTCTTCTGTATTAAACAGCGCTTGATTTTTTGAGCGTACTTCTTGAGTCAGTCCTGCATGATAGGCCACTGCAGGATGACCCATTTTTTTCAGGGCCGCTGTGACTCTCTCAACTTTATCGCGAGATAAGCAATAGACAATACCAGTCTCTGTAGAGTGATAGGCCTTTATAAACTCATCCAATTGTTTAATCTCATCGGTACGCTCTAAAATCATGTATTTGATATTCGGACGATCAAATGAGGAAACAAAAATATTTGGAGATTTCAAGGAAAGCTGATTGGCAATATCAACACGGGTTTTAGCATCAGCGGTGGCGGTCAGGGCAATAACTGGAACATTCGGAAACTTAAGTTTCAGCTCCCCGAGTCTTGTATAATCTTTTCTGAACTCATGGCCCCACTGAGAAACGCAATGGGCCTCATCAATAGCGATAAGATCGATTTTTATTTTTTCAAAGAACTGAAGAAGCTGTCCTCCTAAAATTCCCTCAGGAGAGAGGTAGATGAGTTTAACTTCACCACTTAAGATCTTAGCTTTATTTTTTTGTAATTCACCAAGGCTCAAAGAAGAATTAAGAAAGACAGCGGCCACGCCATATTCTTTTAAATTCATCACCTGATCTTGCATTAAGGAAATTAAAGGAGAGATAACTAAAGTCACTCCCTCAAGATATAAAGCAGGGATTTGATAACAGAGCGACTTCCCTCCACCAGTAGGCATAATCGCTAAGGTGTCTTTTCCATCTAGAATAGAAGTGATGGCATTATGCTGCTCAAAGCGGAAACTTTGATAACCAAATGTTTCCTTGAGAATATGATGAAGTTTTTCTTCTCTCATTAAATATCCATAAATGTACTAAGTTTATTGGCCGAAATAACACCTACTTGATGGGATTCATGGAATGATTCTTTAATTCCTAACGCAGAGAGGGCCAAGATATAAGCGTATTTCGAGTTTTTTTGATCCATGCCAGAATTGTAAACAAATCTAATCAGATGTTACAATGAATTCTCAACGAATATCTCCCTAAAACGCGGTGTTTACATTGCCATTTCCCTAGAGAATTCTCTAATATTAACGGACTTTCAACTTTAGAGGAATTTCAATGTCAGTATTTAAACAAAAAGCAGATCGTTTACCTGTATTTATTTTTGCGACATATTTTATTTTAGATCTTGTTATTTTCTTTAATATTCAAAATAAGTGGTTTGTTGTGTTCTGGTTTCTTCTTGGGATTTGGCCTAAAGGAAATATCTGCGCGTGGAATCACCATCACCAACATTGCCTGACTTTTCGCTCAACATTCTTCAATCGCGTTCTGGAAATTATTTTTGGTTTTCAAACTGGAATTACAACAAAAGCTTGGTTCCTCCATCATGTGCTTGGACATCATAAAAATTATCTTCACCAGGAACTTGATGAATCACGCTGGATGAATCAAGACGGTACAACAAAATCAGAAATTGGTTACACTCTTGAAGTCTCGGCCACAAGTTTTTACCGAATTTTCAAAGTGGGCCTTAAACACAAAAAACATCTTAGAGACTATGTCATCATGCTGGCCCTACAAGTGGTCCTTTTAAGCGGTCTTTTCTATTATAATTGGTTTAATGCTCTTTTTCTTTTCCTTCTTCCAATGATCACGGGACTCATGCTTACTTCATGGGCCACTTATGATCACCATTCGAATCTAGATACTAAAAATGAATTTGAAGGAAGCCGAAATATACTCGACCCATTCTATAATTTGATGACGGGAAATTTAGGTTATCATACGGCCCACCATGTGAGACATGGGGTTCACTGGTCTAAGGTTCCAGAGTTCCATGAGTCTATTGCTCATCTTATTCCGGCCCATTGTTATCTCGAAGCAGGAGCACCGTACTCATGGTTCAGATTCCCTGTTCAGGTTTCACGCAGGCTTATTAGTCAAATTTCATCATAAGAAAGAAGGCATCAGTTTTATTGGTAGCGTTTGTTTTTTCAATAATTGAACTATTGGTACTTCCATAGACTCCAAGAAATCCATTGGAGAAATACCTCACTCCATAAAGATTTTCGTTGAGTGAAAAATCATTAAACGAGTCATGAGTCTTAGCACTTAGTTGAGTAATACTAGTTTCAGCTAAGTCCGTAGTAAGCTTTATGACAAGAATATCCTGACCACCAGAATACACATCTCCCACCTTCCCACTAATATTGGCCGTGACAACACCGCCAAGGCTGCTGAAAGATGATTTACATGGATAAGACTGAACACTTGTATCAAATAGATATTTCTCTTTTAGTTCCATATCCGTGAGTTTTAAAACAAAGCATTTATAATTTTTTTGATTTATATATCCACTGACAAAAATATTATCCCCAACAGCACTTATATCAAGCATTCCATCACTACTCTTTGAATACACATTATCAAAATCGGTCATGATTTTGATTGTTGCCTTTCCAGTCACTGGATCGTATCGTCCAATAAAACCATCCCCAGTTCCACTTACGCCCAACTCTTTTGTACTTGTAATACCTACAAAATAAAGTTTCCCTTTATACTCAATAGCATCATAGAGGAATTCATTCCCAATAAGATTAATTCCTCCTATTTCAGAGAAACGATGAGAATCCTCATAAGATCCAGAAGTCTTATTAAGTGCAAAAATCACAACGTCCCTGTCAGTTGAATAGGAATTACTGTGACAAAATAAGTAGAGACGATCACTCATCTCAACTAATGATTTACATTCTTCAGCTTTAGTAAGTGCCGGTAAATTAATATGAGATGCCCACTGAGTGTCCCCACTGCTCTTATCAAAGGCGATAACAAGAGGATCAAAATCTCCCGCACTGGCCCCATTAATTGCTGATTTAGTATGTCCTACGAGATAAATAGTTTTATCACTACAAATGAGTTTCGTGCCCACTTCATCAGCTGTGCTCACTGGAGTTGTGAACCTTTTCCTATAAACTTCCTGCCCCACACTATCGTATTTAAAAAGAATCACATCCATATCAGTCAGCCCACCACGGGACTCACTTTTTGTATTCACAATAAAATAAACATTTGAATCTTTATCTAGGCATGACCCATCAACATAATCATCTTGAGTCCATTTGGGAGACGATTCTGCGCCAAAATGTAGAAGCAACTCATTGATTGGTTGTGGCTTGATAGGATCAATTGGAGTCACTTCAATTGGTGGTTTCTGATTTTGATTTTCCTGGGCATTAACAATAGAGTTCTCCCCTTTACTACAAGAGGTCAACCATGAGCTCAAAATCACTAAAATAAAAATTTTAAAAAATCCCGAAAAATTTTTCCTAGTGCAACTCCACATTTAAGTTGCTGATTTCA
>DZBG01000017.1 GCA_022729855.1 Bdellovibrio sp. | reverse complement strand
CCGTAAAGGGGGACAGGGAGAAAAATATTCTAATGTCACTTGCTTTCTTAAAGGAAACAACAAGAGTGGGAATACCAAGCTTACCTGAAGCTTTACTTGCTAAAACACAAAGTAGAAGGAGAGCGGCGGTACTTGCTAAAAAAAATTCAACAGGGTTCATAACGATTCATATTCCTTAATAAAATAAGAAGCATCTAATGGATAATGTTTGAGAGTTTTTTTTGATATTATAATATTTAAAAAGATGGTGGGCGTTGACGGGATCGAACCGCCGACATCTACCTTGTAAGGGTAGCGCTCTCCCAGCTGAGCTAAACGCCCATCTTGATAATTATGAGGTCACATCTTATTTGAGATTCCAGGCCTTTGTCAAACATAAAAAACACAATATTTACCAAAAATAACCTGTAAATCTTACCATAGGTCAATTTAAACACCCCTCAGCTGTTATAGGATGCGGCAGTTACTTTAAAACTTTGAGAGGTTTTTTTATGAAGATGCTAAATCTTGCACTCGCCTTTTTATTGCTTACCGGTCTAACGGCCAATGCAAACGCTCAGGCAGAAAATGGAGATGGAAATGTAGCTGATGCTGTCGGCGAAATTTTTGTTAAAGGAAGTATTGATGGTAAATCATTATTTATGGTTTACGGTTTTAAAGATTCAATCAGAGATATTAAAAGTCTTGCTCGTAATTCAGTAAAAATGGATGAGCTCGTTGATGTTGGACAAGCATTCTATGATGAAGGTCATGATGAAGATTATATTGGTGCTGTAAAAGATGGTGCAAAAGCGACTGGTGAAATGGCGAAATCTACGGCCAAGTCAGCAAAAGATATTGCGAACTATCCATGGAAGTCTCTTAAGAGAATGAAAAAATCTTATGAGGTTTCATTTGATAACGCTAAGGATTCTTACTACCACTCAAACTCTCAAGTGACTGGCGCAGTAAAATATGCAGGTCATGCTATTTGGGCCAATGTTAAAGGTGCCTACTACCTAGTTGTGGAAGTTCCTGTTGTGACAGCTGCTGCTATTGGTGCAACTGTAGTTAAAGGAGCAGCCACTGTTCTTACTGTTCCTGCAGCTGTTGTTCTTCAAACTTTAAAAGTTGCTTGGCGAGTAATGAAAGTAGGAATTAGATTTGTTTTTAATTCAGCTTCAATTGTTATCGGTGGAGCTTATTCGGCAGTTTCAACAACTGCTGCTGCAACGGTTACTGTTGTAGCTGCTGGTGGTCTTGCAGTATTCCAAGGTCTTAAATGGACAGTTTCTCTTCCTGGACTTCTTTTCTCTCCAGTAAATATTTCTCATAAAACAGCTCTGGATGTTGATCAACAAGAAGAGTTTGCTAAGAAAGTTGAAGATATCCTTACAACATCTCTGGTTTTAACTGAGGACCTTGCACTTGTTGATTCAAAGATCACAAAATACAGTTCAAAATTTAAACTTGGACGTAATGGTAAAGAAGAAGTCACAATCAAAATCTCTGTAGTGAAAAAGAAAATTCAAATTGCGGCTTCTGCCACAAGAAAATTTGTAAAGAGTCTTCGTGCTGAAGGCGTAAGTAAAAAAGAAAATAAGGAAAATGTAAAAGAAATCCTTCAAACTCTAGTAGAACAACTTTTGAAATAAATAAAAAAAAGGGCCAGCTAAGCTGGCCCTTTTTTTTTGTGTTTTTTAATAATTCTTAGTTCGCCACTTCTCTGCTTCCTTCACCTTCAAGAATAGTGAAAGCTGGACGTCTAAGGAACTCTTCAGGTTTTGCAAGTTGAAGAGCGGCTCGTAGAACTTCTTCCGCATCAGAAACTGCACGGATTTCAATTCCACCTTTGATTTCTTCAGGAATCTTAGCGATATCCTTTTTATTCTTCTCAGGAATGATGACTAAAGTAACCCCTGCTTGTTTGGCCGCTAGGATTTTTTCCTTTAGTCCACCGATTGGAAGGACACGTCCACGAAGAGAAATCTCACCAGTCATTGCTACATCCTGACGAACAGGAATGTTTGCGATAGCTGAACAAAGAGCAGTGGCCATTGTAATACCTGCTGAAGGGCCGTCTTTCGGAGTCGCTCCATCTGGTACATGGATATGGATATCGTTCTTAGCATACCAATCATGATCAATTCCAAGACGAGGAGAAATTGAGCGGATATAAGATAAAGCAGCCGAAGCAGACTCTCTCATTACATCTTTCAAGTTCCCAGTGACCTGAATTTTCCCATTTCCTGGAACTGTCACTACTTCAATATTTAGAAGCTCACCACCTACAGATGTCCAAGCAAGACCATTAACAAGACCAACTTGTGGTTGATCTTCACGATCTGTTCTCTCGTATTTCATAGGCCCTAAGTATTTCTCAAGAGCTTTTTCATTTACGATGAACTTGCGTCCCTCTTTCACGTCTTCAGTTACAACTTCAGTGGCAATTTTACGACTGATTGTATTCATTAAACGCTCAAGCTCACGAACACCGGCTTCTTTTGTATAACCGCGAACCACTTGCATAAAAATCTTATCCGATAGTGATACTGGATAATTTTTTAATCCGTGAGATTCAACCGATTTTGGAAGAAGGTACTTCTTCGCAATATTGAATTTCTCATCAGGTGTATAACCTGCAATATGGATGATTTCCATACGGTCACGAAGTGGACCAGGAATCGCGCCAAGGTCATTGGCCGTCATCACAAACATTACCTTAGAAAGGTCATACTCAGTTTCGATATAATGATCACCAAAAGTTTTGTTCTGACCTGGATCTAGAACCTCAAGCATCGCTGCTCCTGGATCTCCTTTAAAGTCTGAACTCATTTTATCGATCTCATCAAGAAGGATAACTGGGTTTGATGTTCCTGCTTTTTTAAGAGCAGTCATAATCTTACCTGGCATCGCTCCAACATATGTTCTTCTGTGTCCGCGAATTTCAGCTTCATCACGTACCCCACCAAGTGAAATACGAACAAACTTACGTCCTAAAGACTCAGCAAGTGATTTTGCAATAGATGTTTTACCAACACCTGGAGGACCAGCAAGACATAAAAGAGTTCCACGAGTGTCGTCTTTTACAAGTGATCTCACCGCAAGATATTCAATAATACGTTCTTTAACATCGTTAAGTCCGTAGTGATCGTTATCAAGAATATCTCTTGCATGTGCTACAGAGTTATCGTCATTAGTGTACTCATCCCAAGGAAGAGCAAGCATCCAATCGATATAGTTTCTTACAACCGCAGCTTCAGCTGACATTGGAGACATTGATTTAAGTTTACGAAGCTCTTTTGCCGTTTTTTCACGAGCTTCTTCAGGCATTTTCTTAGCACGAAGTTTCTCTTCCATCTCAGCAACATCAGACTTATCGTCTTTTGAACCACCAAGTTCTTTTTGAATGGCATTCATCTGCTCATTTAAATAGTACTCTTTCTGAGATTTTTCCATCTGAGCTTTCACTCGAGAACGGATACGTTTTTCAACGTTGATAACTTCGATCTCACCTTGCATCTTCTCAAGAAGAAGTCCAAGACGAGCTCCCACTTCTACTGCATCTAAGATTTCTTGCTTCTCAGGAATTTTCATCGTGAGGTGAGCAACAATAATATCTGCAAGACGAGATGGATCTGTAATTGATGAGATACTCATTAGTAACTCAGGTGGAATACGCTTATTAAGTTTTACGTATTGCTCGAAGATGTTTTTCACACTTCTCATTGAGGCTTCAATCTCAACTTCACTTGCAATAACGTCTTGGCATCTTACTACGTCTGCGTAGTAGCCATCGTTTTCACATTTAAATGAAGAGATTTTAGCTCTGTGCTTTCCTTCGATAAGCACTTTTACAGTGTTATCTGGAAGACGAAGCATTTGGATGATATTTACAACTGTTCCGATGTCATAAACATCTTCACGTTCTGGATTTAAGACTGAAGCATCTTTCTGTGTAACGAGAAAGAGTTCGTTTCCATTTTTCGCTGCCTTCTCTAAGGCCGCAATGGATTTCTCACGTCCGACGAACAGTGGAACAACCATGTGAGGGAAGATAATCACATCACGTAACGGGAGAAGCGGGTAATTAACTGCTTCTAACTTCTTGTCGGACATAGCACCTCCTGCGCAACAATCCTCTGCCCCCCTCTAAGCAAAACTTTGAGGGTCTTTTATTAATTATCCCACGAGACGGAGAGATTGCGAGAAAAAAAAACGCTTAGGTTATTTTTTCCCTAAGCGTTTTTTATGGATGGCCATTTTGGCCCCAGAATGTCAGAAATTATAAGGAGTTAAGAGGCGTTTTCGATCTTTTTGGCACCTTTAACCGATGCTTTCGCAGCAGCTTTGGCGGCCTTGTCCCCTTCCTCAAGTATTGGAGTGCCAACACCAGTGATCGAATCTTTAGTAATTGTACACTTCACAACTTTATCGTTCCCTGGAAGCTCGTACATCACATCAAGCATCACTTGTTCTAAAATGGCACGAAGACCACGCGCACCTGTCTTACGACGGAGAGCTGTTTGTGCTACTTCTATAATTGCATCTTTAGTGAATTCTAAATCAATACCATCAAACTCAAAAAGTTTTTGATACTGCTTAATCACAGCATTCTTAGGTTCAGTTAAAATCTGAACAAGTGCTGCCTCATCTAACTCTTCAAGCATCGCAGTGATAGGAAGACGTCCGATGAACTCTGGAATAAGTCCAAATCTTACTAAGTCTTCAGGCTCAATTGCTCCTAAAGTTTCTAAGTGTGATTTTGATTCTTTTTTATCTGTATTATTTGAAGTTAATCCCACAGATTTTGATTTTGTGAGACGTTTTTCAACAATCTTATCAAGACCAACAAAAGCACCCGCACAGATAAAAAGAATATTTCTAGTATCTACTTGGATATATTCTTGTTGAGGATGTTTACGTCCGCCTTTCGGTGGAACGTTTGCAACTGAGCCTTCAACTAATTTTAGAAGTGCCTGTTGAACACCTTCACCTGATACGTCTCGAGTAATCGATGCGTTCTCAGACTTACGTGCAACTTTATCAATCTCATCCACGTAAACAATTCCGCGTTGAGCACGCTCTACATCGAAGTCACAATTTTGAAGAAGTGAAAGAATAACATTCTCAACGTCTTCCCCTACGTAACCTGCTTCAGTCAGAGTCGTAGCATCACAAATGGCAAATGGTACGTTCAGATATTTAGCAAGAGATTGCGCAATCAATGTCTTCCCTGAACCAGTAGGTCCTGCAAGAAGAATATTCGATTTTGCTAGCTCTACTTCATCCCCTTCACGTCCAGAAGGTTTATGAGCAATACGCTTATAGTGATTGTGAACCGCTACAGAAATAATTTTTTTCGCTCTATCTTGGCCAATTACATATTGATCAAGATGAACCTTAATTTCTTGTGGCTTAGGAACATTATCAAGTGAAGCTTTTGAAACTGCTTTCACTGAATCTTCATAGATAATGTCATTACACAGTTCAATACATTCATCACAAATGTACACACCGGGCCCTGCGATCAGTTTTTTTACTTCTTTCTGAGATTTTCCACAGAAATTACAGTTTAGTGCACCGTAAGTTCCGCCCATTTTTTCTTTTGTCATGGAATTTGGCCCTTTTTCCTATTTAGTCTTTCTTAGCTACTTTGCCTTTAGGTTCAATAATCACATCAATCAATCCAAATTCTTTCGCTTGGATTGGAGAGAGATAATTATCACGATCACATGCTTTCTCAATTTCCTCATACTTTTTACCAGTATGGTGAACATAGATATTATTCAACTGCTTCTTAAGATCTAAAATCTCGCGAGCTTGAATTTCAATATCAGTGGCCTGCCCTCTCGCTCCACCCAGTGGTTGGTGAATCATAATACGAGCGTGTGGCATGGCATATCTGTGTCCCGGAGCCCCTGCTTGAAGAAGGAGTGAGCCCATTGAAGCGGCCATTCCCACACAATATGTGTACACGGGACAAGTCACGTGTTGCATAAGATCGTAGATCCCAAGACCGGCATAAACACTACCGCCTGGAGAATTAATATAAAAGTGAATTGGAGCTTCAGGATCTGATTGTTCCAAAAATAACATCTGTGCCACAAGCAAGTTGGCCACAGTGTCATTCACTTCTGTTCCTAAGAAGATAATGCGATCTAGCAAGAGCCTAGAGTAAATATCATATTGGCGCTCACCGCGTGCTGTCTGTTCAATAACAATTGGGTTTGGGATATAGCCCATTGGCGTAGTCATGCTCGATCCTTTTTGATGACAATAGTTGATCTAATTATTCAACCTTATCGGTTTTTAAAATGATATCTTGAGACTTAATTTAAGTCTAAATAGCTATAAACAAAAGATGGGCAATGCTTTCTAAAAAGCAAGGGCAAGACACTCCCAGACTTGAAATTTCATAACTCTGAGGTAATGTTTCCCCATTGATTTAATTAACATGCCCTTTTAACACTCAATAAGGAGTCTCGTATGGCAAGAATCGTAGGTAACCCCGCTCCATTTTTTAAAGCTGAAGCTCTAGTAAATGGTGCTTTCAAAACTATTTCTTCTGATGATTACAAAGGTAAATGGCAAGTTCTTTTCTTTTACCCTCTAGATTTCACATTTGTATGCCCTACAGAACTAGTTGCTTACTCTGATGCAACTGAAAAATTTAAAGCTATCGGTGCTGAACTTATTGCTTGTTCAGTTGATTCAGCTCACTCTCACCTTGCTTGGACTAAACAACCTCGTAATGATGGTGGATTAGGTGAAGTTAAGTACCCAATCATCGCTGACCTTGATAAAAAAATCGCACGTGATTTTGAAGTACTTGTTAATGATTCAGTAGCTCTTCGTGGTCTATTCATCATTGACGATAAAGGTATCGTTCAACATTCAACAATCAATAATCTTTCAGTAGGTCGTAATGTTGAAGAAACTCTTCGTCTTGTTGAAGCTTACCAATTTACAGCGAAGTCTGGTGAAGTATGCCCAGCTAACTGGAAAAAAGGTGATGATTCAATGAAGCCAGATACAACTGGTTCAAAGACATGGTTCAAAAAGCATAACTAATTCGTTCTTAATGACACCGCGGGGGGCCTATCTGGCCCCCCTTTTTTACACGGTTTCCTCTCTAAACAATGTAAAAAACCACCCGCGAAAGCACTGCATAATCAGTAATCTTTACATAAGCCTTAGTTTTAAAAGAGTTTTATTGTCGAACTGGTTACCCCTCTTTATATTGGCCACAGATTTGCGATTAACAACTGGGGTAGTGACCACAAAATGGATTTGAAGGTCATTTAAAAAATGAGGGGACTATGATGAAAGAGCTGCGGACTACGAATGTAGTCTCACTTGGACAGTACAGAGAGAATATTGGGATGAGAAAATCTCAAGATCAGTACGGGAAGTACTTGGGTGGATTAAATCATTCTCAACTCGAAAGCGAAGTGAACTTTCTTCTCGAAGAATACTCACATGATCAGTACGGAAAAGACTATTTTCTTAAAGGCCAAATGGTTCTCAAGGAAATTGCTTTACGCACAGATAGCGAATGGAGCAGTAAAATCACTGAAATGGAGCAAAATCTTGCTTCTAAAATCGAAACTATCTTCTAAGGCCTAACTTTAGGTCTGTATTCTTTACAATTTCTCCCCTCTCTAAGGCTTTTCTCCCCATAATATGGGCAAGAAAAAATCTTGGAGAGAATGAAGTGAAAAGTATTGTTCTTTTAATCACCCTATTTTTATTTGCTGCTTGTGACCCTTATGGATTTGGTTTTAAAAACAATCCCGTGGCAATCTTGGAGCATATCCACGAAGCCATTGAACGCAATGATGTGGATCAATTCCTTAACTACACTTCTCGTGAAGCTCTTTGTATTTATGGAAACAAAGAAGCACTAGAGTTTCTTAAACAAAGATTTCCTGATGCTGCACCAATTAAGGCCACGGCCAATAAACTAACTTCAACTGTACTTAATACTCCTAAATTTGTGAGAGACTACTGGTCTTACTACCGTGAAGAATATGAAGTTGTGATTAGTGACAAAAAAACAAAGAACGATCTCGCCACTGTTATCGTTGTTTGTGATCATGGACGTGAAGGTGCTCGTGACGATAGTTATATCAATGTGAATATTAATCGCTATAAGAAAAAAGAATGTCGTGTTTCAAAGTTCACACCAGTGGCCTTTGAAGGACTTCCTATGACACCTGAATGTGCAGATTTAAAAGTGGCCGACCTACAACCACTGAAGTGAGCGGTAGTCGTGACTGACAAGTGAGCGAAGAAGAGCGATTTTTTCGATGTCTTTATAGCCTAGAATGGTAGCCAGAGCGCGAGTTTTAAACTTCATTTCTTCATCAGTATTAAAGCTATCAATCATGGTTTGTAGATAAACCAGATTACTCGCAAATGTTGTGACGTACTCATCAATAATTTTCTGATCTTTAGGATCAATATCAGCAAACATCAATCCAAATTTTGAGCGAAAAATATTATCAATAGATTGAACGGCTTGCTCTCGTCTCACCATCACAGCTTTGACTCTGATAATTTTTTTGGCAAATAAATCATGAGAGAAAGTTTGCATTTTTAAGAGTGAGAAATTTTTAAAATATGGAAATTGAGGAAGAGAGAGCATAAGTGAAACTTCGCCTTCTCCCGGAAAATGAGGCATTTGATCTAATAGCAGTCCACCCTCAGAAATATTGATGGCACTCGCCTTAAAAACAAAGTCTTGATCAGCAAATAATACGGGCCCTTTATAAGGGGCCCGTAAATATTTTCGATGATAATTGCGACTTGTAGGAATCATAGAAGCTTACTAGCAATCTCAGATAGAGGTGATCTCTCACCAACTTGAAGGCGAACGTGAGCGACGATCTCTTCCGATTTTAGACGGTCAATTGTATAAACAAGACCGTTATTAATAGCATCAAGATAAGGGTTATCAATCTGTTCAGAGTCACCTGTAAGAATGATCTTAGTCCCTTCACCAGCACGAGTAATAATTGTTTTAATCTCGTGAGGAGTAAGGTTTTGAGACTCATCCACAATCATGAACTGCTGAGGAAGAGAACGACCACGAATATACGTAAGCGGTTCAATATGTAAAAGACCTTGGTTGATAAGCTCATCCCAAGTTGTCATTTCATTACGAGCACGCTGATTTCCAAAAAGAAAATCGATATTATCAAAAATCGGCTGCATCCAAGGGCCAAGCTTCTCAGAGATATCTCCAGGAAGAAACCCTAGATCACGTCCCATAGGAACGATTGGACGAGACACGAGAACACGAGAGAAATTTTGCTTTGTGATAGCACACTCAAGTCCTGCAGCAATAGCAAGAAGGGTCTTCCCTGTACCAGCTTTACCAACAAGAGAAACAAGACTGATCTCATTATTTAAAAGTGCATCAAAAGCGAATTGCTGCTCAATATTTTTTGGGTGAATTCCCCACACGCCTTCTTTTGGCTTAATAAGAGGAACAATTCCTCCTTTTTTACCATGGAAGCGCCCAAGAACTTTTTTGAAAGGATTGTTTTTATCCACTAGAACCATGTACTCATTCGGATAGATTCCGTTGATATCACCTGGTTGAAGTTTTAAGAAACGCTCGCGCTCAAATTCTTCGATCTTTTCAAGATCAAATTCAATCACTCTCTGACCAGTATAAAGCTCGTCAGAAGTCATATCTGTTGTTTCGTAATCCTCAGCATGAACACCAACCGCATCTGATTTCAGACGAAGGTTAATATCCTTTGTGATAAGAGTGACATTTTCACCAGAATCTTTCAGAGAAAGAGCTGAAGCAAGAATGATATTATCATTAAGGTTTACGTTTAATCCCTGAGCAGATTTTCCGACGTATTCTTTCACAACACTTACTTGAAGTGTTGATCCATTCTCCATCTTGAAACCTTTAAACAGAGAACCTTGGCTTCTTAATTCATCAATAAGTCTTGAGAAATAACGAGCATTTCTCCCGATCTCATTCTGATCTTTTTTGAAGCGATCAAGTTCTTCAATAACTGTAAGAGGTAAAAAGACTTTGTTGCCTGCGCCAAATTTGTTAATCGCTAGAGGATCAAGTAGTAGGACGTTTGTATCTAAAATAAACGTTTTGTTCAAAGAAACTCCTCCGGTCCGTGGAAAGTTTGTGAGTGTTAAATTTAGGATAGGAAATTAGGCGTCGAATGAAAAGTCAAATAAGCTAAGATAAAGCAATGCTTGACGAGACTTGGTCTGTTTATAGCTAGAACCGATTTCTTGATCATAAAATCCAGCAGTTACCTTGATGAATCCAAGGTTCACTGTTGCCCCATAACTGTAGTAGCCACTATTCATCCCGGCCATGAGTGAGAACACTCTAAAACCAAGCTCTGCCCCTAGGCGAACTCGCTGCATAAAATCTTGCTGCTGGTTAAGTGCCCTTACATCAGCCGAAAGGATATAATGAAAAACTTTGTAATCTTGGCCAAATGACATTCCAAGATTAAATTGAGACTTAATATCTGCGACTTTTCTTTTCTCCGGATTGCTCTCAACTTTAAATGTCGTATCTGAGATATCCAAGGCGGCAAGACCTACAACGAATTGCGAATTTCCAGATCGCTCCATATGCTCAATTCCTGCATCAAAGCCCCATGCTTGGCCTTTCACGGTACCTAAACTTCTCATGAGATCATTCACATCATTTTGTCCAAGAGCATCGAGAACAGTGGTTCCAGTAAGAGCATAAGAATCGAGGACACCCGTTCTTTTAATATATTTTGCACCGATCCCGAGGGAGGTTTGAGATCCTGAGAAAGCTTTTTTACTAATACGAGAAGTCCCAAGTGGAATGGCAACCCCCACCATCACTCCCTTGTCTTGTCTCAGATCGAGATCCAGCATGGGATGGGTTTTATTTTTTAAGACAGCATCAATTTGTTCATTCGCTAAAAATGTCACTCCAAAATTAAAAAGCTTAAATCCGGGAGCGATATTAGCTCCCGCATGAACTGGATAATTCATTAAGACATCAGCCGCTCCAACAGGAGTGCTCGGAAAATCTTTAAAACGATCCAAATCTGATAAAACATTCGTGGCAGAAACCGTTGGATTGAATGGATAAATTGTAAAATCACTTCTATGTCTTCCAAGAGAGGCAGGATTATAAGCGAGAGTAAATTCATCATCATTAACAGCTGTAAAGGCATCACCCATTAATAACCCACGAGGAGATCTTAGTAGATAAGGATTACTGATTGCCCAAGAGCTAGTAGTGGCAAGAAGAATAAGAAGGTAGACCCACTTCCCCATTCCACCTACTCGAGATTAGCTTCAAAAAGGGCCACATACATTTGCTGAAGCTTAGCAAATTTAGCGGGTGTGGAAACATAACTCTCACAAACACTTTGTTTAGTAGTTGCAATTAAAGCAGTATAATCTGCATCAGGTGAACTACTAAAACTTGATGTAAAACTATTGACGAGAGTTTTTACATCTTTCAAATCTCCTAAAGAATCACTGTCAGCTAAAACAATATTTCCTAAGATGTCTGAGAGATTAGTGATAAGCATCAGGCCTTCACACATTCTTGATTTTGTTTTTGCCAGATTGGCCACAACAAGTGAGAGTTCCGGATTTCCAGCATCACCAACATCACAGGCATTAGTCCCTGGGAATGCACCTACTGCAGTCTGCGCAGTCGCATCATCATACTGAACAAAACATTGTGACCCCGCCGTCCCCGATCCCTTCACTCCTGTGCTATCAACGTTGCCATAAAAATGAAGGTACTTTCCGAGTTGAGCAATAAGCATATACAGGCCCTGAGTCCCGATATCTCCTGCTTTTCTTGTCCCGTATAAATTTGTTCTCGCAACTTGAGAAGGGGAAGTTCCTCCACCAGAACTCAAAACAATATTGATCGCTCGTAATAAATTTGTATAAGATGCTGAGTCCACTGAGGTTTCTTCAGATGTTGAAAATTTTGTGAGACTTTGAAAAAATGATGTATTGCTGCTTGAATCAACTAAAGAGATATCATCAGCAAAAAAAGTAATTTCACTAAAGCCACTTAGACAAGCGTAACCTGAGGCATAAACTTGAACGAAAATGGGATTATCAGTTTCAAGTCCACCTTCTTCTAAAACATCAATAGCGTCTTGGCATCTGTTTGATGATAAATAGGCTTGTGCTTTATCAATAGCAACAGCAGTCTCTTCATCAGACTTTCTGGCACAACTGATAAAAATGAATAAGCTGAGAATGATACTCAAGTATCGCACATAGGCCTCCTCTAAATATTTTAAGAGGAGAAGTAGTAATTACCTAGATGGGCAAATTCTATTTAGAGCGATTAAGATACTTCACCAGTTTACTGATGGCCTCTGCGAAAGGAACTTCCTCAATGGTCAGAGTCAAACGTGCGGAATTAGGAACACCGAAGTCAGTTCCTGGAACCATCACAATCCCCTCCATCTGAAGGATTTCTTCAGTTATCGCTACGGAGTGATCCCCTTCGATCTGAGAGAAGCGCTCAAACATTGGCGCCCGAGAAAAGTCTAATAAGAAATAAAAAGCCGAAAGTGATTGGTACCAGCAGTGTGAAAGATTACCTTCGCGAAATTTCTCTCTTAATAGAGAGGCATTTTTTCGTAAATGTGTTTTTACTGGAGTAAGAAAATGTTCAGTCGCAAGAAGATCTACATCAATGAGTGAGCGCTGAATTAAACTGCTCGCCCCTGATGTTGTCTGCCCTTGAATTCGACTCATGGCCGTCACTGCATTTTTAGGAGCGATAGCGTAACCAACACGAAGACCTGTTGAGGCCAGAGATTTTGAAATGGAATGAACAATCACTGTACGTTTTAAAAGTTCTTGATCATGTTGATAAAAATATGTGGGCGCAGGATCAAAATAATTTAACTCTGAATAAACTTCATCACTAATCACAATAACATCTGGATGACGGTGAAGAAATTCTACAAACTCTTTCATCCACTTATCTGAATAATGAACACCACTTGGATTATTCGGAGAATTTAAAATAATCACTTTCGTTCTTGGGGTCATGGCCCTTTCAAGATCTTCAAAGGCCGGAACAAAAGCGTCGTAAACATTTGAACGAATAACAACTGCTTGCCCCCCCCAAAACTTAATCATCTCAGGATATGAGACCCAATATGGGGCAAAGAGGACAACTTCATCACCCGGATCAAGAAGGGCACCAAGTGAATTATAAATTGAATGTTTTGATCCATTTGAAATAATACAATCAAACTCACTCTCCAAAAGTTCAAGAGAAATCTTTCTTTGAGTGGCAATATGCTTCATAAACTTTTTACGAAGAACAGGGAATCCTGCAACAGGAGCGTACTGATAACTTTTTAAGAAGTTAAGTTCGTGGTGAATTTTTTCCATGAATTCAGCTGGTGGTTTAATCGGAAGCTGACCACCTGAAAGATTATAAACCGGCTTCCCCTCTTCACCAAGAGCGATCGCCTTCTCATTAAGTTTCATTGTAATACTATCTTGAATACCCTTAACTCTTGAACTCAGTAGCATCATGATCAATTATCCTCTCGACTTAAGCATTTCATCCAAAACAATTGTTGGAACAAAGGGAGAAATATCTCCCCCATGGTTAAAGACTTCTTTAACTAGGGATGAAGAAATATAATATAATTTTTCACTGGTCATTAAAAACACAGTATCACAATCGTGATTAATTTTTCGATTCATCGAGGCCATCTGGAATTCAATTTCAAAGTCACCGGTTGGGCGCAAACCACGAACAATGGAATTAATATTATTTTGGCGGGCATACTCAACAATAAGCCCTCCCCAAGAATCCACTTTTACTTTTTGTTCATTTTTAAAAAGACTTTCAAGAAGTTCTACTCTCTTATCTTTTTCGAGAAATGGTTTTTTTGAAGGAGAAACGGCCACAAGAATTGTGACTTCATCGAAAATTTTTAAAGCACGCTCGACAATATCGAGGTGTCCATTGGTAAACGGATCGAATGTTCCTGCGTAGACGGCCCTTCTCACAGTAAAATCCTTTGCTAGAGTTAACTCTATTTTAAAGCTTATTCAAGCTTATCGGCTAGTTAGATCTCACCCACAAGGACATAATGATCTCCTTGTTCAACAATTTTTAGAATCTTACTAAAATGCTCTCTTGCAATCGTTGATTTCATACCTTTCAGCTCATCTGACTCAAGCCATAACTGTCCCGTGAATCCTGATTCTTTGAGATTTTTTAGAACAAACTCGTAAATTTCTATTTTTCCGTAAGGTGGGTCTAAAAAAAGAATCGTTTGAGATTTTTGCTCCTCACTCCAGTCGGCATAAGAGTCGAGAAATATTTTAAGGAAAAGCTCCACTGGCTTTTGATGACAGACAATATCTTGTTCAAAATAATCACCATATCGATCAGCAAAAATTTTAAGATTTGATTCCAAAACTTTGTACACCATTCGGTTGGGTTCACTCACCCATAGCTCATCGGCCCCACGTGAGAAAGCTTCAAGCCCCATGGCACCAGTTCCTGCGCAGAGATCTACAAAAGCATAGCCTTCAAGACGTTGGCGCCAATCAAATAGTTTTCTGCGAATCATAACGGAAGTAGGACGAATAAGATCGCCCTTGGGAGTTTGCAAATTTAATCCACCTGCAAACCCGCCAAGAATTTTTATAGACATGAAATGAGATTACGCGACTTTTTTAACAGCGGAAACTGATTTTACGGGTACGTTTAATGAAACACCACTTTGCATTTCAATATTAAGTCCTGTCTCAGTTACGTGGAGCTTCACTTCTTCACCATTAATAGTGAACGAGAGTTGTAGATTCATATTTCCTTCAACGTGAAAACTCATTGAAGTTGAACTATCTGTTTTTGAAGTCGCAGATGGTGTTGGCGTAGATTTTTTCGCCGTCATAGGAACAATATTTGTCACAGGAACTGACACTTCCTCATCCATCTCAGCGAGTGCTTCCATGACAGGAGTTGCTTCCTGATGATCAGGATCTTGAAACTCTTTTTCCAGAGATTCAATCTCATTCATGATGTCAGCTAGCTCTTGATCGTTAAATCCCTTGTCCATAAAACCCTCGATTCAAAGTATTTTTATTTAAACACATGGCCCTATTTTAGAGCATCTAAATAACTTTCACCTCTATCGGAAGAAACTGGCGGGTACCTTAGTTATTTCCTTCCAATTCGAGTCTCTTTTTTGATGACATTAGTCGGGATATAGGTGAAAATTTGCGACACCTTTTTGACACTTGGATAGATAAACCCTTAATACTTGGATTGAGAAAGGATTTTTTTGACTAAGAAGCCCTTTTCGGCCGAACAATGGTTCAAACGCGAAAGCGGACCACTGGCCACACATTTTACTCCGGAACCAGCGACGAGTCATTCATCGCAGGATTCCTATTTTGTAAAATCGAAGAGCTTGTTCCCAAGTTTTAAAAATCTGCGTGATAAACACCAAAATATTCTGGTTGAATCTCAAGGCTTCTGCCCACTGACTCACCTCACTCCGGGCTGGACTGGGGAATCTCTTATTTCAAAAAACGTGATTCAGTTTCAAAAAATAATCAATCTTACAGTTCTAGATATTCGTCGCCAATTTCATCAGGCCACAGACTTTACCCGTGCCATCAAGTCAGGACTCTATGAAGAGTTTCTCTCTTATGCTGAAGCTTTAGGCCTCCATGCAGAAGAAGCAGATGAACAAAGCAGATTCTGGACTCTTATTCGTAAAGAAGATTTAGCTGAAACCCATCCAGCGATTGAACGCTTTATGGATATTTATTTTCACCGAGTGGCAGCAGTTACTTATTATAAACTTCGCTTTGTGGCGACACTTTGTGATCGCTCAGAAATTTATATTTCTGATAAGGCCCTACTCTATCCAACTTCATTTCTAACAGGGATTTTCAAAAAAGGCTCATCAACAGAGCTTAAGACTCGCGCCCTCGAGTCAAATTATTATAGTTGGTACCGTCCTCAAGAAGATATGAAGTCATCAATGAGTGAGATGATCAATCTCTCTCGGAAAGTGACGATCTCAGAGATTATTAAAACTCTCTCTCAGAAGACACAGATTCAAAGTGAACAAGATAAAATCTACTCACACTCATTATCTCATGTGAATTTTGGATTATTCCTTAACTCACTACTGATCAACTTTCCTCTTTGGCTCGATGTCCTTCAAGGAACGATCCCTTGGGATCAAGACAAAGACGAAACAATTAGCTGTAAGTTTTTCGGTGACTATATTGAATCACTTTCATTGTCTCACTGGTTGGCCCAAGAAAATAACAAGGCCCTCCACTGGGAACAAACTCTTTGTAGTGACTTCAAAGGTATTGAATTTGAATCAGGACTTTTCACTAAGATTTGTAATGAACTTCAATTTCTCACTTTCTTAGCAGATAAAGCTGAGCACCAAAATGAGCGCCCTATTGAATATATCAGTAAAGTGGTTGGCGCCCATTTCAAGAATAGAAAAAATACTGGTTCTCACCAGCCTTCTCTTCTGACTCAAGATAATCCGTTCTACTCTTCATCGTATGATAGAGTGGTACTTAATCTTTCTCATTTTCCCAAAAATAATCCTCAACACTTTTTGATCTCTCAAATTCATGATCAAATTCGTTTTGTGAAAAATGAAGGCTACCTTTTTGTTCTTTCATCTAAGAAGCTTTTCATTCCTTCTCAAAGAGATCGTGTTGAGCAGCTTCTTAAAGAACTTAAAATTGAAGCTGTGTATGATTTTGAAAATGTGAAAGGCAAAGGTGAGCTTGGAAATTATATTTATATTTTCAAGAAAACGGCCCAAGTTAAAACGGCTCAACAAATTTGTTATTATTTCCGCTTAAGTGCTGAACTAAATTCATTCCAAGAATTTGGCTCTCTTTCTGAACATATTCGATCTTTTTATCTTCAGCATCTCTCTGATGCTCCAGCAATGGCGCAAATGGAATTTCCTGATAATCAAAGAGTTGAGTTTTTTCAAGAAGCCATTGTTAACGGAATGCTCATTAACTCTACTAATGAGGATGCCTCACATATTACCCATCCAAGCTTTTTTAAAGGCCTGATGGACTCATGCATTCCGCTTGAAACAGTTTTTGATATAAAGCCCCTGACTCTTGAAGACAGACAAGATTTTACTTCTGGATTAAATCTAGGATTAAAACAAGATCTCTCTTACTTTTTAGTTGTGAGTTTTAAAACAGATGAGCCAAAACTTGAGCTTCATCCCATGAACACTTTCCGCTCTGTTTATAATGATTATGGTGCCGGACTTTGTTCATACTTCTCTTTAACTCCTAAGCTTTCAGGAATTGATCCTAATATCCTTAGGCATTTCTTTAAGTCTCCCATTGGAAAACAAGTGATTCAGCTCACGTTTACTAGTGGGACACAAAAGGTGAAAGGGAATCTTTCAAAACTTCTTGTCCCAAGATTTTTACAACAGACTGATCATCTTTCAGAAAATACAAAATCTGCTTTTGAAATTTTAAATATGACTCAGGATGAATTACTTGAGGCCAATCCACTGATGATTAAGAAGAGTTTTGCTCACTTAGAGCAAATTCTTCAAAGCTTGTTCCCTAGATTTGCTTGTGAGATTCTTTCTCGCCTTGCCCGTTTTGAACAAACTCTTCAGCAAATGATTTGGCATATGAATGATAATCGCTTTGGTTCTGTGGTAAATTTCAATAATCCACTAATTAAAATGCAGCTGATGAATTCAGAAACTCATCCCATCTACCCAAGTAGCCCAGATGTTTATATTGAATTTGTAGAAAGCTCTCGTCCTGATGCGATTCATTTACCTATTACTTCATTTAAAAAGAGGACTTCTCATGAAGGTGAATTAAAGCTTCACTTTCTTGAACTCATCCACGATGAAGAAGTCATTATCAGACTACACTCAGATGAATGTATGCTGTGCTTTATTTCATTTCTTTTAACTCACGCGAATGGTGTTCCTTTCTCAAAACTTCTTCGCGCGATCCAAGTACCAAGACTTGAAAGATTAAAAACAATCGTTGAAACCACTCAGTCGCTTAAAACGACTTACACCGAAATTGAGTCTCGCATCTCATATTTAATTTCTGAGAGCTTTAAGATTCAAATCATGCTTAAGCGTCCCGTATGAAACTTGTTATCCAGCGTGTAACCTCAGCCTCAGTAACAGTAGATCAAGAAGTTATCGGTGATATCAATCACGGACTTCTCATTCTTATCTGTTTTGAGGAGGGTGATGATGATTCAAAACTTCAAAAGGCCATTGAGAAAGTCGCTAATCTCAGATTATTTGACGATGAAGAAGGTAAGATCAATTTAAATATCTCTCAAATCGAAGGAGAGATTTTAAGTGTGAGCCAATTTACTTTAAGTTGGGATGGCTCTTCTGGGCACAGACCAAGCTTTGAGAAATCAATGAAACCTGGCGAGGCCAGATTGAAATACGCACTTTTTAATAAGGGGCTAAGGGATCGTGGCTTGATAGTGAAAGAAGGGCGATTTGGGGCCTATATGAAAGTGTCACTGACCAATGATGGCCCAGTGACGATCCTTCTCGAATACTAATTCATTAATTCATTTCTCATTGATGACTGAATATCACGTTTTTTACCACGGACCACAGATACCAAATTTTTCTTTGTCGACTTCGGTGCTCGCTTGATCACCATTCTAATATTCATCCCTTCAATGCTACCCGTCCGAGATAATTTATTTTCAGCAAACCACTGAATATTATTATCGGCACATAACTCGCGAAGAAGAATCAGATTAAGATCTGTTGTTTCAGCTCCGGCACTCGTGGCAAATTCAAGCTCAGAAACATTAAAAGTCGCCTCTTTTAAGAAGAAGTTTAAAACACTTCTATCAGAGTGAACTTGATTAGAAATCTGAACACGCTTATTTCCAGACTTGTGCTCAACTAATTTTGTGATGGCCATATTCATCACTTGCTCGAGAGCCTCTGATTCAACAGCAAGTCTGACATCTCTTATCTCTGAAGCATTAATAGTTTCTTTTCCGTGAATACTTTGAAGAGTGACTAGAATCTCTTTAAGAGATGTACTTGCCGTTGAAACCTCTTCATGAATCTCATCTTGAACTTCTTCATTCTCATCTGAAGCGGCTTCTACTTTATTTTCTTTTTTAGAATATTTAAAAGTCTGCTTCTCTAAATTCTCACCATTATAATCTCTAAATAATTGAGCAGTATTCCCTAGCCCTTCATTGGCCAATGCCTCATCAATCAACTGATCTATAATGGCACTATTTTCAGACTTCGAAGCTCCTAGTAAAAAATGTGCTCTCGCTTCAATTTGCTTTCGTGCCGAAGTTTTCTGATTCTCTTGTCCCATCATAATCACGAGCGAGAGAAAAACTCCAAGGATACCAAGTGTAATTGCAATCTGATCCTTCGTTACCACTGCACCGATAGCATTTGTAGCAGCTTCGATCTCATCACTTACCGCAAGTTTATATTCTTCCATTTTCTTATAACGATCGATGGCACTTGTTGTGTCATATGTTTTATCAAGCCCTGCCATTGCTGGCGTAATGACTTTTAAAACCGACTCATGAAACCAGTGAACTTCTGAAATTAATTGCTGAAGAGACTTATGACTTTTACCCAGTTCATTTTTAAAAGACTTCATCTCAGTAATGACTTCGCTTAAGCACTTATCTGACATCGCCATAAATGAACGACTCAAATAAGGAGACTTAAAATCTTTAATCATAGTCGCAGTGAATGTTTGAGAAACACGATTAAAACAAGTACTTGTTCCTTGATTTAAAACATTAAAATCTTTGAGTTGTTTTTGAGTAGAGTGCTGATGCCACATCCCTCCCACTGAAAGTGCAAATCCACCAACAGCAATCATGAGAAATGTAATAGGCGATAAACTGAGTAATTTTTTCATGATTTCAACTTCCTTATCGAATCATTTGGCCCATCTATGGCCTTTTCATAACTTAGCTATTCTCTCAATTCCTGGTGATTGCCGTCAAGTAAGGAAAAAGTATCCGATTATTTCACTTTCCTTCTCTGATATGGCCTTATTTTCTAATCTGGGCCAGAATATAAAAGAGTAAAGGAGTCACCTTTGAGTGGTGCCACAGGTTCGATAGAATTCAAGATAAAGCTTAACTTCCCATTATTTTTGGGAATCGTGGCGCTATTGCATATTATCTTCTTTCTCCTGCGCCCCATCTCACTCCCTCAGTTTGCAAAAAAATCCGTTCAACCAGAAGAGGATCAAACTCCTCGTACATTAAATATTCGAAGAATTGGACACGCAAAAGGTTCAAAGCAAAATACCACTTATCTCTCATCAAGCCCGAGCCCTACAAAAAAAATTAGTCCGATCGTTTCTCAGAAAGGTGAAACAAATAATTCAATTAAGGGCATGCCTCAAAAAAAACGTGGAGAAGGAAAAAGTAAGGTTGATCTGAGTGATCTTGCTGCAACTCCAAATGCTGTTCAACAAAACAAGATTTCAGAGAAGACAACGAATAAAGCTGAGAAGATGACTCGTCCGGGACGTATGCCAGTGGTGGCCCAGAAGAAGGCCATCCAGGCCATCACTCTTCGCGGGGACAGTATTAAGGACTTCTCTCAATCAAATGGCCAGCAAGGGCAGAATCAAAAGAATTATAACGTTTCTGGTGGTCAGAATATCTCGAGTTTTCAAAATACAAATGTGGGTGTGAACTTAGAAGTTCCTGAGGGTGTAAGCCCTGATGAACTAAATGAGTACGAGCTCATGTTCTATAGTTTCCAGCGCCGTGTGGCCCTCGCCTATGTAAATTCATTCATGTCTAACTACAATCATTTTGAAAGAATTAATCCGCAGATTAAATTTCCGATGACAGATTCTGAGCAAACAATGACTGGAAGACTGACATATGACTCTCAAGGGAATATCAAACAAATCAAAATGATTCGCTGGACGAATGTTGGAAAGCTTCAAGACTTCTTTTTAGATGTTCTTAAAGGCATGAATACAATTCAAAATCCTCCCAAGACCCTTTGGGAGAAGAACGGCGAGTTTACAGTTTTCTTTACTCTTGTTGTGAATCCACAAGATCAGTTCTAGATCTTCTTTCGATAATGTCCCTTAATCGCGCCTATTTGATTTTCACTCATATCAGACAAATAAGTTTTAAGGACAAAGAAACGGTAAAGGATTTCTGCGGAAATTAATCTGGCCTTAGGTGTGTTGATATAAAGTAGTAAGAGTGCCAGACCAAACTCAGTAATATCGTATTTGGGATTTTGGCGTTCTTTACCTTTAGCCCCTCCTAAGTATCTGTTTTCTATAATGTTTCTATTGAGCCCAAATTTGGGCTCAATAGAAAGCTCATCTATACATTTCTTAATCGCTCGCAAAACATGCTTATGATCCATTTCAAATTTCTCAGCAATTCTTAGTGAATCTGTGACTGGACCAAATGGAGTATCCCTTACCCAAACATCGCCCATAATATGATTATTAATAAGATCTTTTAGGCGAGGTGGTCTCGTTTCAAATGGAAGTTCAATTCTAAAATCATCAGTCATACTTTCTCCTGTATCAATGGCAGGAGAAAATAATCTTTATGTAATGATTCTTCTATTAAGACTTAAATATAGGGATAAGAAGTTCTTTAATGAAACACGAGCTGGGTGAACTAACTATTAACCCATTCTTCAATTTTCATTTTTGCTTTTTGTAGGATCGTCGCATGTTTAGGACGAACAAGAAGGAATACAGATTGCTTTAGCTCTGAAGCGATGGCCTCTCTAATATCTTTATCAAGTTCTACTTTAGGAATAAAACTCTTGATATAATTGAGCTCAGCTTGTTTCGCTTCAATTTCCGGTAGGTACTCAGGGTGCGTTCTAAGGAAAGCTTCAAACTCACCTTCAGCATTTGTATCGAGTGACCCATCAATAAAAGCTGTTACATTTTTATTGAAGTAACTAAAGGCCTCACTCATGCGTGACTCTCCTGAGAGATATTTTTCGTATTAAGATCTTTAGATAACATGAATCTTCCGTTGTGAAGTTTTTCGATCACTTCAAAACGAGGCATCTGACAAATATCTTCGATCTCTTCTGTCTGAAACAGAAAATCAAAACGAAGAGTCATTACTGCTCTTACACGAACATCTAGATCATAAAACTTTTTAAAAGCAGAAGGAATATCAGTACGATATTGTTCTATTAATTGAAACGATCTCTTCTGACCTATTTCAAATTGAAAACGTAAAATCTTTTTTAATAATTGGCGACGAAGACCTGCCGCTTTCTTTGGATCAACTTCACCATCAGTAAACTGCGCTACCCACTTCGCTTCTTTTAAAAGAAAAGCATTCACACCATCGATCACTAACTGCTCTGCTTGCAAATCATCAGGTATGAGACAGTAGGCCATCTGATAGAGTTTTTCGTTAAGAGGTAGGAGAAGATTGATTAGTTCCGTTCGTTTCATCTTCATTATCATACCAACGAGCGCCATGCCCCTACAAGTGGAAAAAGCATGGTATAATTTGCTCAGGTATGCCTATTTTTTCAAGGGGTTATCCCTCATTGATAGATTAAGTTAAGATTTCTTAGGAATATCCGACAAGTAGCTTGAGTTGGATTAACAGGAAAAAATTTATGATGAAAAAAACTACTCCACTTCTCTTACTAACCCTCGCCCTCTTGGCGGTCGGATGTAATACGAAGACTACTAAGAGCACCAATACATCTACTTATAATCCTTTTTCAAACGGAACAACCACAAGTGGAACAACTTCTGGGACTACTACATCAGGAACTACGACTTCAGGAACAACAACTTCTGGTTCTACGACTTCTGGTTCTACGACTGGTGGTATAAATACTGGCGGAACTGGTTATTGGCCATGGACCTATACTCCTGAGACCAAACCAATTCCTAGTATTGTTTGTAGCAATCTAAGTACAACAGGTGAGACATGTTCTGATTTTGATACTGTTTATAGCACGATCCCTACATATCCAATCATTATCGCTGGTGGACAGACTTGGGGACCAGGGCTCAATCCATCTGGAAATGTTTCAGTGGGAGTTTTCCCTACTGTAAATGAAATGGTGGCAGTCACTCAAACCGATACAAAACTTCGTGTGCGTTTTAGAATGCTTGCTCAACCAAAACCAACTGTTGGAAAAGAATATTGTTATGGACGTGCAACAGGACAGAATGCTGACTATTGTCCTTACTCAAAACTAAAACTTCAAGTAGGAGCTGTGCCTAAAGCAGTATGGCAGCAATATCTTAACGGAAATAATCCCTATCTTGGAAACTATATGAGAACAATTACTCATGATGGTTCAAATGGTATTTCATCTGGCAGATGTTCTGTGTGGTATGATCTTCCACATACGGCGGGTGCAGACTATGTGATTGTCGTAAAAGAAATTTCTTCAGATAATGAATGTCGCTATCAAACTGGTTTAGGCAATACAAGCCATGTTTCATGTCCAAACAATACTGTTGTTAGGGCTGCAAGCTGTACTTCATTTGAAATGCAAATCCAAACAGATTATACAAATTACTAAATCATCTTAATTAATTTCTTCGCTAGGTTTTCTTGGTAGGCGTAACTCACCTCTACCAAGAGACCCGGACAAGTAATATTCACTTCAGTGATCACTCCCCCTAAAATATCGTAAGCAATCCAATCAACACCGTAGGCAGCTAATTCAAGCGCAATGGCATCACATTTAGCTCTTATCTCATCTGGTAGGTCATAACGGGCAAAGGTCGCCCCTTGAGCGATATTAGTAAGGAATTCGCCTGCTAGAGGCTTCTTGAGAATTGTTCCTAGCTCTTTATTTTTAAAATACAAAGAACGCACTTCACCAAGGTATACGCCTTCAATAAAATCCTGAATAACCACTGGTCCTTCAAGCTCTAAGACTTTGGCCGCAAATCTTTTAAGCATGTCTGCTCTTGAAATTTTCTCCACACCAATACCTGAAAAAAGATCTAGAGGTTTTAAGATAAATTCTTGGGCCGAGCTAGTTTCCATGAAGCGAGTCGCGAGGGCTAAACTTTTTCCCACATAACTAGGAACGGCTCCCTCTTGTCTATAGGCATAGAGCTTTTCGTTAAAAAGCATAATCCCACGAGGTGCATTCATCACTTGATAACCTTCTTGCACCAAATGATCGAGCATCCATAAATAGCGCAGGTAGCGGCTATCAAAAGGTGGATCGAGCCTCATGTGAATAATATCGTGCTTTTCAAGCTTAAGGTGTTTTGTTCCTGTCACCTTGAACTCGGCCACATAACAGTCATCTTCTTTAAGTGAGCCAGTAAAGCTGTGGCAGTTTAAATAAGGTTCTGTTTGATTCTGAACGGCGAAATCATCTTCGAAAAAAATATAGGTTTCAATCCCCTCTCTCTGCATAGTCAGGGCCAGCATGAGTGATGAATCTTTTTTGAGATTGAGTTTTGAGAGATCGTCTATGAATAAAAATTGTCTCATAAATATGTTTTTAGATAATCTGTAAAATTATCCTTCTCCGATTGATCTTGATAGTCTTTGTATTTTACTTTTAACCAGTTCAAAAATTCAATATTATTCACTTGAAGCTTGAGTTGAAGTTCTTCAATAAACTTCTGCTCTTCTTCATAAGTCATGAGGGCCGCAAGACGGGCCTGATTCCATTCTTTTTTAAGTTCACAATCAGTTTCAGTTAGTCCCTCTTCAAGGCAAACTTGTCTGAGTGCTGGAATTAAGACTTCAGATGAAAAGTTACGAGTGATCTCATCGGCTTTCTTATCAGTAAGTTGCTTCCCTAGCTTGGCGAATTCTTGATTCAAGATCTTAATCTTATGAACGGCCATCTGATAAATTTTTCGTTTAATCAACTCTACTCGTTGATACTTTAGAAATTCTTCTGATGGACCGAAATAAGTGGGCATCAATTTTGAAGCAAAATAGTTTGCAAGATTTTCGTTAAGATCAACATCATCTTTTACAAAAAAGACTGTATGAAATAATTCATGAAAGACAAGCTCAGCGAGCTCCACATCATTAAAATGAAAAAATGAACTTAAGATACGGTCTTGAAAATAGCCTAAAGTTGAATAGGCATAAACAGGCCGAACCCAAGTCACAAGATTTTCGTCCTTCTCTAAATCCTTGGCAAAATCCTTGGCCGAGTTCTCAGAGAAAAATCCAATATAAGGAAAGGCCCCCATGATGGGAAAAGTAAATTCGTGGGCCTTAATTTCTTGGTGAGGAGAAGCAATCACAAGATAAGTAACAGCTTCATCTTTTAAAAGTGTTGTCTTTGAGTAGATATCCGTTTGTTTCACTGAAAAATATTCATAAAAATATTTTTTATAAGTTTCTACTAGACGTATTTTTTGTTTTGTCTCATCTGAAACAGAAGGATCATCTAATAACTTTTGATTTTCTTTCCCGTTCCACTGAAGCTTGAGCTGACCTACTCCTTGCTCTGTGAGATACCCCACCTTGGCACAAGACGATATAAAAACGAGAATAAAAAGAAGTGAAAGTGCTTTCATAAAAAAAGATTACCTGCTTTTTCTTGTTCCGACAAAAGTTCCGACAGAGGCCAGAATCAATGTCACTAGAACCTGTATCGGAAGTGCAATTTTCTTTGAACTCCAGATCATCACTAGACTTAAAATCATCATACTTACGGCCAAAACCTTGGCCCTCGTTTTAATAACACGGTTATCTCGCCAATCACGGATTCCATCCCCTGCAATTGGCAGAGTTAAAATCCAGGCATGAAAGCGCGGAGAGGATTTAGAAAAAAGAAAGGCCGACAGAATAAGAAAGGGAGTCGTCGGTAGAATAGGTAAAAAAGCCCCTATTATCCCTAAGGCAAAGCTAATCCAAGCAATGACAAAAAGTAGAGGTTTAATCATTAGTGAGTAAGTCTTTTACCGTGGTCTTTGACAATTTTCCCTTGAGTTGAAAGAGCTGTACTTGAGATGATTTCAACATCAACCCAGTGCCATTTATAATCATGCTCAGGAGTCTCTGGTTCAAAATGCACAATACGTAAACACGATGTACGTCCTGTCCACTTAGTCACACCTTTGCTTATCCCCTTCTCTTCAACAAGCACACGGAAAGTTTTTCCAACCATCTGCCCGCGAAGTTTGGCCTGGATAATCATCTGAGCGTTCTGAATCTCACGAAGTCTCTTACCGCGTATATCATCAGTTAAGACATCTTTCATTCGAGCAGACTTAGTGCCACTTCGTGCAGAATAAGTATAAGAGAAAATATTATCGTACTGAGCTAGTTCTAAAAGTTTTACTGTTGCCTGATGTTCCTCTTCTGTTTCATTCGGGAAACCTGCAATAATGTCTGTTGAAATAACGATATTGGGGTTGGCCTTACGCATTTTTCCAAGAAGAGTTAAGTAATGCTCAATTGTGTATTCTCGCAGCATACGTTGAAGCACAGTATTTGATCCTGACTGAACAGGAAGGTGAAGACTGTCCGCAAGTTTTTTTGACGAGGCATGGGCCGCTACTAATTCATCAGTCACATCATATGGATGAGATGTTGTATAACGAAGACGCTCAAGTCCATTGACTCCATCTAGCTCCATAATCAATTGTGCTAATGATTCGTTATTATCTTTTCCAAATGAATTCACGTTTTGTCCAAGAAGCATCACTTCCTGAATTCCAGAATATTCCACAAGGCGTTTAATATCTGTCACCACTTCTTGAAGCCTGCGAGACTTCTCACGTCCACGTGTAAAAGGAACGATACAGTATGAACAAAACTTATCGCATCCTTTGATAATATTCACATAGGCCTGAGGAGTGCCTTGAGTGATCTTAGTTTCAATTGAATAATTTTCTGAACGATCCCATGACGTCACTGAGAATTTTTTCTCTCCAGCATAGGCGCGGTAAACCATCTCACCGATATTATCGATAACATCAGTCCCGAAAGCAAAATCAAGAGTCTTGAATTTTTTAACAAGCTCTTTGCCTTCGGTCTGAGCAATACAACCACCAGCCGCCACGATCACATCGTTTTTAAGTCCTGTTTCAGGATTAATATGGGCCTTAAGATGTTTAGTCTCACCAAGGTGCGAATAGAACTTCTGGTTCGCTAAATCACGAACAGCACAAGTATTGAAGATAACTAAATCCGCTTCTTGCTGATCAGTCGTCATTGTAAAATTTAAACTCTGTAAATTTGAGAGGATTCTCTCGCTATCATGATAATTCATCTGACAGCCGTAAGTTTTCATCCAGACTTTGCGCGGAGGAAAATCTAATTCTCCAACTTTCAAAGAAGTTGTCTTTTCATTGCTCATATTCTGCCCTCAAAACATTAGTTATTCAGTCTAAGACTGAAGGCCTGTTAATTTTTGTGCAATATAGCAACGAGGTGGATTTTCGTCTAGTTAAATGATCTCAAGACTCAGAGCAAGATAGAACATCAAGTTAAAGACAAAATGCATAGCAATAGGAACCAAGATTGAGCCAAAACGAAGGAGGGCCTGCCCGCATAAGAGGCCAAGAATAAATGTGTAGAAAACCTGAAAACCAATAAATGGAATATATTCAGCAGGGAGAACTTTAAGTGCGATCAGGTGAGAGAACGCAAAGATCGCCGCCACAAGCATCGAAGTCACACGCTTTCCGCCCACAGAGTGAACGAGAAGTCGCTGAAATGTCTGTCTAAATACCAGTTCTTCTAAAATTGGAGCAAGAATCACAAGATGCCACTCGAGATCCTGAACAAGTCTGAAAGGAGTCTCAATATCAAAAAACCAAATGGCCCCAATCACGGCCACACCTAGACATATGAGTTCAGCTAAACAAATTAAGATATGACGATTAAAACGAACCTTGTATTTCCACGGAAGACGGAAAATAAAACAAACACCAAGAGCAAAAAACAGGTCAAACAGGTATGAAAACGAGATTTCAGACGGAATCATGTGCCACGGAAGGCCCCATGAAAACGAAAAATAAGTAATAACGATAATCAAAAACGTAATCAATGAAACTCTCCATACTCAGTGATTCTCTGCAAGATAAGAATCATTTGATCGTAAAATTGTGGTTTTGTCACTTTGATTATTTGCTGGAAGACGGGAGTCTGATTCTCTCCATGTCCTTTGTCCTTATCATCGAAAATTAAAATCCTTAGTGCGTTATCGGGCCGGAGATAAAAAAAGATGTCGAGATTGAAGATAATCAGTCTCACAATCCTCTCGTTATTTTCAGGCCGCGTGCCTGCAAAAAAACATCCTGTTAAGACAAGTGATGAATCTTTTTCAAATCGCTCTAAGGCCTTAGTCAGAACAGTCAAGCTCACTTCAAACCATTTTAAATACTGAGCTTCATTTTGATAATCCACTGATGTCACACCAGTTACTGGAGCTCGCATAAAATCGAGCATCTCTTCCATAGAGACACGGATGGTTTCATGTAAAAAAAGATTCAGAGCTTTCTCATCTTCAAGTTGAATTGAATCTGTGGGCCATGAATTCTTTTTATCAGCTGCTTGGATTAAGAGTGGGAAACGACTTTTTTTCAGATGAGGAAACTGCAAGGCCCAATGTCCTTTCAGATTTTGTAATTGAATTTTAGTATGTCTGTGATCATAACCAGAGTTTTCAAAACTAAAACTAACGACTCTCCAAGAGAAATCTTCAGGATGAACTTTAAGAAGCTCTGCTTTGAAATTTGATGATTTGTGAAACCATTTTTTAATCATATCCATCATACAAGTTTTTTCCCCAGACTATATTCATGAAACCCTGGGGCCTCATGATCTGGGTGATATCCTTCGATGACATATCCTTGCTTTAATTTGATCGCAATCATGGCGTGATTAAAATGATAGATTGTTGTCATAACCTTTTTTATCCCAGCTCGCTTACACTCATCTTCAATTTCTTGAGAGAGTTTTGAACCGTAACCTTTTCCACGGAACTCATCAAAAACAATGGTCTTAACCGTTTCGGCAAGGGTTGCTGTTTTTAAATCATAACCTGTCATTCCGATCTGATCATTTCCAACCATAGCACGGAAATAACAAATCTTAGTCTCTAAGATTTTCTCTACTGATGGTGGATAAGCAGTATTGGGATAGTACTTCAAAACAATATCCACAATTTCTTGGGCCTCAAGTTTTGATTTAGTATTGTACGGAACGAGCTTAATCATTATTTAGTCTTTTCTTCAAAATAGTTCATCACTTCTGTCAATGAGTCACTCACAAAAAGAAGTTCTCTATGAGCAGGACTTACAAATCCTTCTTTTACTGCATGATCAATAAACTGGATAAGTGGATCATAGTATCCATCACTATTATACAAAGCGATTGGTTTACTGTGATACCCAAGTTGTCTCCACGTCATAATCTCAAACAATTCATCCATTGTGCCAAGGCCGCCAGGATAAATCAAAAAACCGTCCGAGATATCGTACATCATTTTTTTTCTTTCATGCATATCACTCACTACATGAATCTTAGTCAGTCCGGCGTGGGCCACTTCTTTTTTCATCAAACGCTGGGGGATAACCCCATAAACATTTCCACCAAGACTCATCAGATTATTTGCAAGCTCACCCATGACTCCAATCGCTGCTCCTCCATAAACCAAATCAATTTTTTTGGCGGCAAAGATTTTCATCAAATCTTGAGAAGCTGTTATATGCTTAGGATTCACTCCTGAAGCTGATCCACAAAATATACAAATTTTCATATTAATCCTTTTTTCTCACTGTCATTCTCATCACAAATAAATCTGCAATAAGAAATACAATAAAGGCCCCATAAAACCCACCGGTTTTCCAAAAGAGCCATTCTTTCGTTGTTAATTTTATCGCTACATAGGCCATCCAGCTCGAAAAGAGCATAAAGAACATCGCCAAATGTAATTCCATCTTTTTATAAACTTCAGGAGGAAGTGGAGGTGCCTTTCCCCAGTCAGAGAACATTTCAATCATTAAACTTTCATTGCGAATTTTTTTATAAAGAAGAAATCCACCTATCACATAACCAGTAAAAAATGGTTGAAGTCTAAACCACACACCATCTTTAGCAAAATAAGAAACTCCACCCAACCCCAAAATCAAAAGGACATTGAGTTTAGTCATTGTGTGCAAATGACCTGAAAAATATTTTTCAATGATACACTCTATTAGTGCGAGGGCCATGCCTCCCATGAGTGCAATTTCAAGAGTGGTATATTCTTCAAGCAACCAGTAAGCAATTGCTGGTAGGAATGATAACCAAAATAATTGTTTAGAAGATAAGCTGTCTTTTCTCATCACCCAATTTTAGGCGATTTTACGCAACTTTTCTTCACAATAACTCAGATATTCGGATTTAAATTGAACGGGGTCCAGAATTTCTACTTTGCCGCCAAGCTCAATAAGCCATTCATAAAGATCTGCACAAGGCTCAACATAAGCGGCCCAGATTAAATCCCCGCTTGGGTTCGTAATCATGCATGGCTTCCCAAGGAAGTGATAATTGGGAAAAAGATTTACTGACTCTGGATCATGGATTTTTAAAATTAATCTCGCCTCTTTTTCATTCATATTACGAATAGCAGAGATAAATTCTTCTAATTCAAAAGGTGTTACTTGGGGAGAATATGTTTGCCCCAAAACTTTGACTTTATTCATATCGCTTAGATTCATCACAAACAAACAATGATCATGAGAATCCTCGCCGACTAAAGAGAGCTCACCTTCTAAATGAACAATCTTGATGGGATAAATTATTTTTTTCTTAGTCTGCTCAAACTCAATTTGAACTAGTGACTTAATCACAATCCCCTCTTCAAGTCTCTGTAGAGTGATATTATCTAAAGTACTTAGTTCTAGTGGAAGATTATTGGCAGATGTCAGCTGATCAAATTCAGAAAGAAATTCTGACTGCTGTTTTATCTGAAGTAGCAAAGGATGAAATTCACTAAACTCACTTCTTTGAATCGCCATCTCAAAAAAATTATTTAAATGGGCCCACTCGATCACGCTTAATTGAACCCCAATTTGCTCAGAATGTTCAGGTGATGGGATAACCCAAAAATCATGATTAATTTGTTCAAATTTCATATGGAGGCCGTAGTCACTGGCCTTTAAAACGTCATTTCTAATCTGATCTTCCCCTACCCCAAAATCACTTGCCAGCTTCTGGGCGGTCATTGGTTCCGATAGCTTAGATAGTGCATGTAGACGCTTCCAAAATGTATTCTGTTCCAACTGCTTTACTCGACTCATCTTTTTCCCTTTTGAGAACCTTTTCTGACTAGTTTTATCGGTTACTCCGCCGAAACTCTTTAGTATCTTTTTCCATGATTCGAGGGATAATAGGGGGATGCTATTGAATTCATTAATGAAAAAACCAATGTTAGCTATCGGAATTATCATGTTTGGACTGGTTTCCTACCAGGCCATGCAGCAGAATAAGTGGAGTATCTTCTCCAATGCTAAGCTCAACCCTACCTCTTGCTCTGCCGCTATTATTAAGCTGAATAAGGCCATTCCAGGGAACTGGAAGGCTTATTGTGAGAAAAACAATCTCGCTATTGAGATTAATGATGAAACAGAGATTAAAAGTGATGCTCAACTCAGACCAGCTCTCTATCGCCAGCTCGCCAATCATATGATTTTTACTGTGAATAATTCGCCCGTAGATATTCTTGAGAAGGTTGATATCGTACGCTACAAAATTATGCACGATAAGCTCGAGATCAATGCTGTGACGACGGGAAATTATATTGTGAAGCTTAAGACGATCAAAGATAACAAATACATTCTAGAGCACCTTAAAAGTACTGTGAAGGTCAAAGAAACGGTCAAATAGATCGGCTTGTGAGTCTCTCACGCTAAAAGTTTCATTCATTGCCGTTAACGTGTACTGGTAAGCATGAAGATAAAGCCTCTCACTCTTCTCTCCTCCATACAACTCATCTCCCAAGAGTGGAAAACCTAGATGAGCTAGCTGAGCACGTATCTGATGGCGCAATCCTGTTTTAAGACCGACCTTAAGCAGACTCAAATTATCTTTCTCAGAGTATGTTATAAGCTCCACACTCAAATGGGCCATCTGATCTGATCCAGTTTCAAAAACTTTTTGTCTTTCCCCACCGACACCAGAAGCCTTTAAGTAATGAGTGTGCTCTCCGGCCTTATCAAACTTCCCATTCACAATTGCCAGATAGAATTTCTCCTTGGCCTTTGAATTAAAATCTTCTCTCACACTTTGATAGGCCTTCTCTGATTTAGCAAAGATGAGAACCCCTGAGGTTTCAAAATCCAGTCTAAAAAGAAGAGAGCGATCATAATGAGCAGAGTTAATATCAAGAAGCTCACCTCTGCCTAAAGCGTAGAGAGCATTAAGAGCAGTATTTGAGTCTGTATATCTTTGGGGATGAGAGTGAATATACGGTGGTTTGTGAATGGCCAAAAAATTCTCCGACTCACAAATAATATGGGAAAGGGGCCCGTCATATTCAGGAACGATTTTTCCATGGTTCACCAGATCAAGTGGCAATCTCCAAGTTTCACCTTTTCGATTTTTTTGTTCTAACCACTTTTTAGGAAAGCCCGCTTTTTTTAATTGTGAGCCAGAGCAGCCCGTTAAAAAACGAATCCCCTCGTCGCGCGAGGGGAATTCATCTAGGACACAATATTCGACTTCATGGGACAACATTATTCGGCCTGAACTTTCCTTCCTTCAGTACGCAAATCTGATTTGCGAATAAGGAACTCTACTCTTCTATTACTAAACTTAACACCTGATTCAGTTTTATTAGGGCGTGAATCACCATAAAAAATAGTTGTAATTCTCTCAGCTGAGACACCTCTACCAATAAGTGCTCTTGAGAGGGCCATCGCTCTTGCCGATGAAATGCTATAGGCATCGCCTACAGCCGAAGTTTCATTCTTCTCAGCATGACCTTCCACCATAATATTCCAAGTATTCTCTCTCATCAGTTTTACAAGGCGCTCGAAAACTTGAATATTAATATCTTCAATCGTTGTTGAACCTTGCTTAAAATGAATTTTTTCTTTGAGACGAACATAAATAGTCTCAGGCATTTCATAAACATTCACATCTTCAGTCAACTCATTATCTTTAAGCATACTTTTGATCTGATTGAGCTGAGCATCTGACTCACGATTGATTTCTTTTTTATCTAATAGACCTTCAGAAGTTAAAAAATTAATAGGAAACGGACTAGCAGGAGTCTCAGCATCCATCATTGTTAATGCATCACTTGGCGATTTACCAAGTTGAACTACCTCTCCCGCTTTAAGGACGTTACCACCAAAAGCATTACGGATTGATCCCATTGCTGCTTCGTATTTTGCTGTTTCTGTTTTAGCAAATGAAAGAAGAAGAACGAAAAACGTGAGAAGTAATGTACACATATCTGCAAATGAGGCCATCCACGCGGGGGCACCAGCTTTACAAGGAGGACATTTACCGTCTGCCATAAAACTCTCCTATTCTTTTTTCTCTTCAGCTTGTGTTCTCTCAGAAGGAGCAAGAAATGATTCAAGCTTTTCTCTGACTGTTCGTGGATTTTCTCCCGCCACAATCCCGAGAACTCCTGCCACAATAATATTCATCTTGGCCGCTTCTTCTTTTGAACGAATTTTAAGTTTCGCTGCAATCGGAAGACAAAAAACGTTGGCCACAATCGCACCATAAAATGTTGTAAGGAGAGCAACCGCCATGGCGGGCCCAATCGCTGAAGGATCCGACATGTTCTGAAGCATCTGCACTAGACCCATCAGTGTCCCAATCATTCCCATCGCCGGGCCATCTGCACCCATTTGATCGAATACGTCCGCACCTTTTGAGTGACGATCTTCCATGGCAGAAATTTCAAGACCCAAAATAGATGTGATGACTTCTGGTGGTCTGTTATCTGCAGCTAATGTCACTGCTTTCTTTAAAAATTTATCTTCAACAGGAATTTTCTCTAAAGCAAAAACAGATTCACGTCTTGCAGTCTCGGCCAGTCTCTGAATCTCATCAATCATCGCCTTTAAATCAGCGGGCTTTGTAAAAAGAGATTTCATATAAATTTTCATGGCCGCTTTAACCTGCTCCATTGGCCACTTCAAAAAGACTGTTGCAATCACCCCTCCACCAATAAGTACGATTGAAGGTAGATCCACGAAAATTGTGAAAGATCCTCCGAGAGCAATCGAGTACAAAACTGATCCGATAGCGAGAACAAAACCGACGATGGTAGCTATATCCATATTCCAACCCTTGATGGAAAAACATTTATATGAATTAACTATCGGAAATTAAAAACAGAACTTTAAGTTTCAAGCGCTTAAAACGAAAAAGCCCGAGTTTTAAACTCGGGCTTCCCTAAGAGAAATGATTTATTTGGATGAATTATTCGTTAACTAGGATAGCAGAATCAATATAAGAGAGCATCGCCTTACGAAGTTGCTCAAGTGATACGCCCTCAACTTCGGCAGACTCTTCAGATAAAAAAAGCTCTTGCTGAATGAGCTCTGCAGGAAAGCCAGTCATCTCAGCTAATGTGTTTAAGCTAATCTTACTCGCTCTCATTTCTGTACCAGTAGTGGCTAGAGTTTCTGTGTGCATTTCTGTTCTCCTTGAAATGTTTCCCCACTTAAAATCCGTTTAGTGGTGATTTTCAAAAGCATATCGACTGGGCAAAAGATAAGTCAATCAATGGGTGTGTAGATGTAAGATTATTTAAGATGATTCTTCAGATTTAACTAGGGCGTGTCCTCATTTAATCATAATCAACTGAAATAATATAAATCCAC